>JAZLHD010000087.1:0-18458 GCA_045616645.1 Paludibacteraceae bacterium | reverse complement strand
ATTAATTTATTATTTTTTTATTTCTTTTTTTCGTTAGTTGTGAGTAAACTCCCACTACCAAAAAAGAAGAACTAAAAAGGGAATGTTCCTAACGTCACATCCCGTGTTGTTGCCAACACAATAATAAATTATAGATGAGGAATTACACAGAATCCGCGAGGGGAAGGCGGAGAGGCGGAAGGGATTTTAAGTAAAGATTTTTGTATAGATTTTTATAGGATTTCTGAGCCGATAGGCGAAATAAAAAGAAGGTGCTAAAATGATTTTATCTAAGTTCCTTACGATAGATTTTAATAGCGTAGCGACAATATCCTAACAGGAATACGCGACGCGAAAAAAATCTTTACGAAAGTAGACGCAAAAATCTTTTGGACGACTTTTTTTCATTTCGGGCTTCGCCCTCAGAAATCTAACTGAAAATCTCAAAAAAAATCTAACTAAAAATCGTAAGGGAGCGCCCCGCGGCAAGGGCTGACGGAACAGCCCGACGAGCGGAGGATACTGGTGGAAAGGTTGAGAGAATCTGTGAAAAAATCGTTCGAGGCTATGCCGAGATAAGAAATCTGTGAGAGATAAAAAATAACGAACAATCAAAATAAATTATATAGACTATGCAAAAATCTCCTCTTCAAGTGGCACGCCAGGCTTATCAGCCGAAGTTGCCCACCGCCCTTTCGGGTCAAGTTAAATTAGTAGAAGGTGCTGCTACCCAATCCGTTGCAGACCAAGAACAAATCAAAGCCCTCTTCCCTAACACCTACGGAATGCCGGTTATCACGTTGGAATCGAAAGTGGAAAGTGAAAGTGAAAGTGGAAAGTCCTTCAATGTGGGTGTGATCCTTTCCGGTGGACAAGCCCCCGGTGGACACAACGTCATCAGCGGCCTGTTCGATGGACTCAAACGTCTGAACCCGAACTGCAAGTTATACGGTTTCCTCGGCGGTCCCAGTGGATTGATTGAGCACAAATATATTGAACTCACCGGTGATATCATTGACGATTATCGTAACACAGGTGGTTTCGATATCATCGGTAGCGGTCGTACCAAACTTGAAGAGACTTGGCAGTTCGACAAAGGTATCGAGATATGCAATCAACTCGGTATCAAAGCCATCGTTATCATCGGTGGTGACGACTCGAACACAAACGCTTGCGTACTAGCCGAATACTATCTGCAAAAGGGTTGCGGTATCCAAGTCATTGGTTGTCCGAAGACGATTGACGGTGACCTCAAGAACGAATATATCGAGACCAGTTTTGGTTTCGACACCGCTTGTAAGACCTATTCGGAACTGATCGGTAATATCCAACGCGATGCCAACTCCGCTCGCAAATACTGGCACTTCATTCGTCTGATGGGTCGTAGCGCCAGCCATATTGCTCTCGAATGCGCTTTGCAAAGTCAACCTAATGTGTGCCTTATCTCCGAAGAAGTAGAGGCTAAAAACATGACGTTGAACGACATCGTAGAACAGATAGCCAACGTGATTGTAGAACGTGCGAAAGCCGGTTTGAACTTCGGTACTGTGCTTATTCCGGAAGGTTTGATTGAGTTTATCCCTGCTATGCGTGTGCTCATTCAAGAGCTCAACGATATGCTTGCCAACAACGAGGAATTTATGGCTCTGGAGGGCGATGACGCTAAGCGCGAATACGTTAAGTCCATGCTTACTCCCGCCAGCTGCGAACTCTATCGCTCGCTGCCGAAGGGGATTGCTCGTCAGCTGACCTTAGACCGCGATCCTCACGGAAACGTGATGGTTAGTCAGATTGAGACCGAGAAACTGCTCATCGAGATGGTTAGCAAGAAACTGGCTCAACTCAAAGCCGCAGGTATCTATACCGGTAAGTTCGCCAGCATCAACCATTTCTTCGGTTACGAAGGACGTTGCGCGATGCCCAGTAACTTCGATGCCGACTATTGCTACTCGTTAGGTATCACCGCTACCCTACTCATCGCCGGTGGCAAGACGGGGTACATGGCAGTTATCCGTAACCTGTCTCGTCCTCATAGCGAGTGGATTGCCGGTGGATGTCCTATCACGATGATGATGAATATGGAACATCGCAATGGTAAGATGAAACCCGTTATCCAAAAAGCGTTAGTGCGTCTGGATGGGGCTCCTTTCCAATATTTAGAGCAACACCGTGCAGAGTGGGCTGACGCTAACACCAGTTATATCTACGCCGGTCCTATCCAATACTACGGTCCTGCCGAGGTTTGCGACCAACCCACGAAAACACTTGTGTTGGAACACAAGTGAGTTGAGAGTGTAGAGTGTAGAGTAGTTGAGAGTGTAGAGTTTAAAGTGTAGAGTTATGTTTTTGATTATAAGCTTATTAAGTTTGTTAGAGGCGTATTTCAGTGGTGACATGTCTGTTTGGCAGGCCACCATTGATAGTGCACGATGGGAGGTTCTTTGCAACGAGGATAAAGAGACGATTCTCAATACCGAATACGGTTTTGTTGCCTCCCTTATTGACGAAGCCCCTACCGGTGCCAAACGCACTGCCAAAGGCAGAGACGAACGCAATGCCAAAGCCAAAACCTATTTGGACACCTACGTTATGCATATAGAAGATGCCAAGTCTTTCTTGTCTCCATCCCGTTACTGCATGTACCGCTCATCGGCGTACGCCTACGAGTTTATGATGTCCAAGAAACTGAACGCAGGAATACAGTCTTTTCGGTTATGTCACGATGCCGTGGAGGCAGACCCGAACGATCCCTTTGCGTTATCGTTGGTGGCGAATGTGGATTTCTATTCCCCGGGCATCTTAGGTGGCAGTAAGAAAAGAGCCATCGAGGAGTTCGAGAAGGCACGTGAGATCCTATTAACGACAGATCAATACGACCTTTGGTGGAATAAACCGGCGACTTTATTCAGCCTCATCATGTGCTATGAGCAAATAGGTGAAACTGATAAAGCCGCCGAGCGTAGGGAGGAGATGCGAGCACTCTACCCTAACATCTCCTGGTCAAAGGAATAGAGATTTACTTCACTTCTTCGAAGTCGATGTCTTCAGCATCTTTGTTAGCGTCATTGCCACCTTGGGCACCTTGACCGCCTTGAGGACCGGCTTGTGCGCCACCGGGTTGAGCATTCGCAGCGTTGTACATCTCCTGACTGGCAGCTTGGAAAGCGTTGGTCAGCGTGTTAGTAGCAGCCTCGCAAGCGTCGGCATCTTTCTTCTCGTAAGCCTCTTTGAGGTTCTTGAGAGCCTCCTCGATAGGTGCTTTCTTATCCGCAGGGATCTTATCACCAATCTCCTTGAGTTGTTTCTCGGTTTGGAAGATCATCTGGTCAGCCTTATTGAGTTTGTCGATGCGCTCTTTCTCTTTCTTATCCGCCTCAGCATTAGCCTCAGCTTCCGCTTTCATTCGTTTGATCTCCTCGTCACTCAAGCCACTCGAAGCCTCGATGCGGATCTTCTGTTCCTTACCGGTAGCTTTATCTTTAGCGGTGACATTGAGGATACCGTTAGCGTCGATATCGAAGGTCACCTCGATCTGCGGTTCGCCACGGTGAGCCGGCATGATTCCGTCGAGGTGGAAGATACCGATTTGTTTGTTTTGAGCAGCCATGGGGCGTTCGCCTTGTAGGACTTTAATCTCTACGGAAGGTTGATTATCGACTGCGGTCGTGAAGATCTCGGCTTTCTTAGTAGGAATAGTCGTGTTCGCCTCAATCATCTTGGTCATCACCCCACCCATGGTCTCGATACCGAGGCTCAGCGGCGTAACATCGAGCAAGAGGACATCTTTCACTTCTCCTGTGAGGACACCACCTTGGATGGCAGCACCTACAGCCACTACTTCGTCGGGGTTGACACCCTTCGAGGGAGCTTTGCCGAAGAACTTCTCTACTGCGGCTTGGATAGCCGGGATACGTGTCGAACCACCCACGAGGATGACTTCGTCAATATCCGAAGTGCTCAAACCGGCGTTTTGCAGAGCAGTGCGGCAAGGAGCTATCGTGCGTTGGATAAGGTCATCAATGAGTTGTTCAAACTTAGCACGAGTAAGGGTTTTTACCAAGTGAGCCGGAACACCGTTCACAGGCATGATATACGGCAGGTTAATCTCGGTAGAGGTCGTGTTGGAAAGTTCAATCTTCGCTTTCTCAGCAGCCTCTTTGAGGCGTTGCATTGCCATCGGGTCTTTGCTTAAGTCGGCACCGCCATTCTCGTTCTTGAACTCGTTAACGAGCCAGTCGATAATACGATGATCGAAGTCGTCACCACCCAGGTGGGTATCACCATCGGTTGCTTTTACCTCAAACACACCGTCACCTAACTCCAGCACGCTGACATCGTGGGTACCACCACCGCAGTCGAAGACCACAATCTTCATGTCTTTATTGGCTTTGTCCAAACCGTAAGCTAAAGCAGCAGCGGTAGGCTCGTTCACAATACGGCGAACATTCAGACCGGCAATCTCACCGGCTTCTTTAGTAGCCTGACGTTGGCTATCGTTGAAGTATGCAGGAACGGTGATGACAGCATCTGTCACTTCGGTACCAAGGTAATCCTCAGCAGTCTTCTTCATCTTTTGCAGGATGATAGCCGAGATCTCTTGAGGCGTATAGAGGCGACCGTCAATATCCACGCGAGGCGTGTTGTTGTCACCCTTTACTACTTTATAAGGAACGCGTGCGATCTCCTTGTCCAAACGGTCGTAGGTCTCACCCATGAAACGTTTGATAGAGTTAATCGTCTTGGTAGGGTTCGTAATAGCTTGACGCTTAGCCGGATCACCGACTTTACGCTCGCCACCCTCTACAAATCCGATAACAGAGGGAGTGGTACGCTTACCTTCCGAGTTAGCAATAACAATAGGTTCATTTCCTTCCATAACTGCGACGCAGGAGTTCGTGGTTCCCAGGTCGATTCCAATCATTTTACTCATAGTTGTATAAATTTTAGTTGTTTAACTTCGTTTTTTTGACCGGCCTTCGGCCTGTAGGACCGTCCCTACGGGACTGAAGGACCGCTTCACTGAAAGACCGCTTCGCTGAAAGACTGCCTTTCGCTAAATATATGACAACTATCGTGCCAAAGTCAGTTTTCTGCCAAAAGCGACTGACAAACTGCCAATTTGGCAGTCATCTATCTCTCACAGATTCCACAGATTTCACTGATTATTCCAGTATAAAAGGCTCCATTACTTCGAACAATTCAAATTATAGTAAATCATTTCAAACATAAAAGCGGCCATTTGACCGCTTTATGTTTAATAAGTAACAAAAGAAAAACTTAATATTTAGAATAGGCACTTAATTTTGTATCGTGATTCTTAGATAACTTTAGTAGGTCATTTGCAGAATATGACCGTGCATACCAAGAAATCTTATTGTAATCAAAACTACTATTTTTTACTTTCTCTTCATTTAAATTACCCGATTTTTTAAGCCAAGCCAAATAAGCATAGTTTGCTTCTACTTGATTTGATATAGAAGATTCGATATTTGTTTGATCAACTTGCTCTTGTTCTTGATTTTGCTCTTGATTTTGCTCTTGCGTTTGCTCTTGCGTTTGTACACTACTCGCAGTTATGTTGTTACCCGAAATAGCCACCTTCACTTCTTGTACATCCACAGAAGGGATTGGCTGACCATTATCTTGTAGGAACTCTATTACCGTTCCATGTGCAACAAACATTTTTCCTACAAATTTTCCAAAACTTGTTCCAGCATGCTCTTCAATAGTAACATTTATTAATGCTTGACTTCCGGATAAATGAGCATTTTGAAGCAATTGACTATAAATATTAAATTCTCTATTCTTCTTTAGCGATTTACGATTTATAACTACCTCCACATTGCGAACAATACGATAATTAGCTTTATCCAACACAATCGAAGTTTGTGTTCCATAATTATGACGTACATTTGAAGGCTGATACATAACATAACAACTACACGAAAGAATAGAAATTAATGACAGAAAAAGTATTTTTTTCATAATTAGTAAAATTTATAAGATACTACAATATTGATGTAAAATTGAAAATTGTCCGTTATTCGACAAGGCACAAAAAAGTGGACTAAACTTTTTAATCCACATTTCGTCGGTATCGCCAAACACCTTTTGTCAATGAATTATCAAAGTAAAGCCCACTCTAATGAGTGAGCGTTGAACTTTACTTCTCATTGACATTTTGTTAAATTGGCGATTTTACGAAATGTGAGAAACAAAGATAACGCTATATTATCTATTGTGCAAGAATGTTGCTTGTTTTATTTCATAGGCAGTCATTTTTAGTTTGCGTTGCAAAGGTACAACATTTTTCCGATATACACAAATTTTACATACATTTTATTGAAAAAAAAAGAGAAATAAAATGAAAAGCGTTCGGTCATCCTATAGTGACGTTACTTATATCCCTCTCGCAAGTGATACGGATGTTCCTATCAGCTTCCTATCAGCTTCCTATCATCTTCCTATCAGGTTCCTATGCAGATGGACGGATGAAGCACGGCAAGAAGCGAGAGGGAGCGCCCGCCGGCAAGGGGCGACAAGCCGCCCCGACGAGGCAAGGAAGCAATGAGAGCATGGAGAAGCCAGTCAAAAGCGCAAAAAAAAGAGACCCGAAGGTCTCTTTGTGGAGTATAGCGGACTCGAACCGCTCACCTCGACACTGCCAGTGTCGCGCTCTAGCCAGATGAGCTAATACCCCTCGTCGGAGCCCGCTTGCTACGATGCCAAAGCCTCGCTTTGGCAGGAGTAGCCGCGGCTCCTCCTCTTTCCCACAAAGTAGTACTTTGCGGGAGCCCTATTACTCCTCGCTTGTGGCGGGGAAATGTATTTTACTCTTGGTTAAGAGTTACGCGTTTGAAATCGGTGATAACGACGTTCGCTTTCTTGAGGACGTCTTTAACCAACTCCTTAGCCTCAGACATGATGTACTGTTGCTCAACGAGAGTCGATTCCTTCAAGAACTTCTGCAAACGACCTTGTGCAATCATCTCAATCTTCTTCATATTGAGGTTAGCCTCTGCCTGAGCAGGAACTTCCGCACGGATCTTACGAGCTACCTCAGCCAGTTCGGCGGTCAGCCAACCCTTAGCCATGTTAGACTCAATATGATCGTCGCTGTCAGCGTGAGCAGGGTTGATACCGGCCTTACGCAGTTCGTTCTCAACGGCTTTATTGATCTCATCTTGTTTGGTCTTATCAATAGCGATAGCCAACTCTCTATCTTTCACTTCTTGAGCTACATGGTCAGCATCCAGAGCAACAGGGCTCATAGAAGCTACTTGCATGTTCACACCGTGAACAGTCGTTTGGTCAGCGTCAGCGTTATCGGCAGCAACCAACGAAGACAGTTTATTACCCAGGTGGTTGTAAGCATCTACCTTAGCGGCTTTGAGGAAAGCGTAATCGCTCAGTTCCATCTTTTCGCCGGTGACACCACTACGCTCGGTAACGAGGTCTTGTGCAGTAAAATCACCAATCTTAAGGTTCTTAAGTTCGTCCAAGGTTGCCGGTTTAGCCTCCATAGCAGCGTCAAGAATCTTCTTAACCATAGCCACAAAGTCAGCATTCTTAGCCACGAAATCGGTTTCGCACTTAACACCTACGATAGCACCAAAACCATTCTCAGCTTTTGCCAAAACACAACCCTCGGAAGCCTCACGATCGCTACGTTTAGCAGCGATAGCTTGACCACGTTTACGGAGAAGGTCTTTTGCCTTCTCAAAATCACCAACTGCCTCTTCCAATGCTTTCTTGACATCCATCATTCCGGCACCGGTCATATCACGCAGTTTCTTAATATCAGCTAATGTAACAGCCATAATTTTATTAGTTTAGAGTTGAGAGTTTAGAGTTTATAGTAATTATTCGGCTTTTGCCTCTTCTGCAGGAGCAGTAGGAGCTTCGGTGCTTGCTACTTTCTCTGCAACAGGAGCTTCGTTGGTCTTGCGAACGCGAGCGCGACGCTCTTTGGCAGCAGGAGCAGCCTTGGCAGGAGCCTCTTCTTCTTGTTGAGCAGCAGCGGCTTCTTCGTCGGCTTTCTCTACCTTACGCTCTTCCAAACCTTCTTGAATAGCAGCGCATACAGCGTTAAGAATTACATCAATAGACTTGGTAGCGTCATCGTTAGCAGGGATAACAAAATCAATATCCGAAGGATCTGTGTTGGTATCTACAATACCAAATACAGGAATACCCAGACGGTTAGCCTCAGCAACGGCAATGTGCTCTTTCATCACGTCCACTACGAACAATGCGCTCGGCAGACGAGTCAGGTCAGCGATAGAACCCAGGTTCTTCTCGAGTTTCTCACGTTGACGAGTGATTTGCAGTTTCTCACGTTTGGAGATATTGTCAAACGTACCATCGGTCATCATCTTGTCGATGTTAGACATCTTCTTGACAGCCTTACGGATCGTGGGGAAGTTGGTAAGCATACCACCAGCCCAACGCTCAGTGATATAAGGCATAGCAATCTCTTGAGCCTTGATAGCAATCACCTCTTGGGCTTGCTTCTTAGTTCCTACAAAGAGGATCTTACGTCCGCTCTTTGCAATATTCTTCATTGCTTCAGCAGCCTCTTCAATTTTGACTACTGTCTTGTTTAAGTCGATGATGTGAATGCCATTGCGCTCTGCAAAGATATAAGGAGCCATGGCAGGATTCCATTTACGTTTGAGGTGACCAAAGTGGCAACCAGCCTCAAGTAATTGATCAAAATTTGTTCTCATTTTGTTTTGAAGTTTGGCATTCTGCTAGTAGGTTCTAGTTAGTCTAGAGCATCTAGCAGAATTAAATAAATATTAACGTTTACTGAATTGGAAGTGTCTACGAGCTTTGGGTTGACCGGGTTTCTTACGCTCAACTTCACGAGCATCACGGGTCATGAAGCCTTCAGCCTTAAGAGCGCTCTTGTCCTCGGGATTGATTTTTACCAAGGCACGAGCGATAGCTAAACGAAGAGCCTCTGCTTGGCCCTTGAAACCACCACCATCAAGATTAACTTGAATATCGTATTTCTCAGCAACACCCAACTTAGTCAGCGGTTGCTTAACGATAAATTGAAGAATAGAAGAAGGGAAATAAGCTTCCAAGTCACGACCATTGATCGTAATCTTTCCAGCGCCCTCATTAACGTAAACACGTGCAACAGCAGCTTTACGACGACCTAATGCATTAATTTTTTCCATATTCTTCTATTATTTAAGTGTATTAATATCAATTTGTTTGGGTTGTTGCGCTTGCATATTATGCTCAGCACCTGCGAAAACGTAAAGGTTATTGAACAATTGGCTACCCAGACGATTCTTAGGAAGCATACCCTTTACCACTTTCTTAATCAGACGATCAGAACCTTTCGCTAACAATTGAGCGGGAGTCATCTCGCGTTGTCCACCAGGGAAACCGGTATAATGCACATACGTGCGATCATTCCACTTGTTACCCGTCATCTTTACCTTATCGGCATTGATGATGATCACGTTGTCACCACAGTCCACATTAGGAGTGAAGCTGGGTTTGTACTTGCCGCGAAGGAGCTTGGCTACCTTCGTGCACATACGGCCAAGAATTTGGCCCTCTGCATCAACAACAACCCACTCTTTTTGAGCAGTTGCCTTGTTCGCTGATACAGTCTTGTAACTTAATGTATCCATTTATAAATTGTTTTTAATGGCCACGCCGACAGACATCATTTACGTTATTATTAACCACTGCCCAGCGTGACGTGTTGTTAATTTTTTTCAAAAAAGCGTGCAAAATTACAAAATTATTTTGACATACACAAATTTTTCTTCACTTTTTTGCATTTTTTTGTAATTTTCACCCGTATCCCAGTAATCTAACAGTAATCCGTGCCGCATTTGGTACAATAATCGGTCTAAATCCGGTAATTGTCTTATCGGTTGTTTTTCTACCATCGTTGGGTGCTCTTCCTCCCATGTTTTTTGGTTTTCCTCTAATTGGGCAACTACTTTAGGATAGATCTTATCAAAAAACTGGGGATGTTTCGTGTACCAAACTAAGGAACTATCAAATTGGGCCTGCGTAACACCATGATTAGCAAGCACAACAAAATAGTATTTACCCATCGCCTCCTCATGACCATAGTTGTAACCAGCCACACCCAAAGTAGCCTCTGTATAATGCAAATCCACTAACACATCCACCATTTGCTTACGCGAAAGGACATCGTGAGGCCTACAGCCCATCAATAAGCAGAGGACTATGATAATATAGAATTTACTTTTTCTCAAGACTTTGATTTAGTTCTTTTCTGTAGAAAAGGATAATCACAATCACGGCCACCGTGATACAACTATCCGCAAAATTAAAGACCGGACGGAAGAAAATACACTCCCCTGCCCTATTCGTTATTAGCGGGAAGTAGAACATATCTACCACCTTCCCATAAAACCATCCTGCGTACCCAAACAATTTGCCATAGCACACGCAATCCACGATATTCCCAATAGCTCCCGCCATCACCAAAGCAACCCACACCAGATAGGACCGCTGCGCTGAAAGACCGCCTTCGGCTGAAGAATCGCCTGCGCTGAAAGACTGAATAAGTTTATGGATATACCAGCCTATCACGCCTACAGCAGCGATGCGGAAGAGGGTTAAGAAAATCTTGTTAAACCACTCAATGCCGAATGCCATTCCGTCATTTTCCACGAAGCACAAGTAGAACCACGGGGTAATCTGATGACTTTCCCCAAGGGCATAGTGGATCCTGATATAAAGTTTAATGGCTTGGTCGATGGCTACCGCAGCTATGATGATAGCACTGACCCAAAGGGATGTCTTAACTGTTGGTTTCATATTATACAATTCCGAAAGCGTGTTTAATATCGGCTACGCGGTCTAATTTCTCCCACGTAAACAATTCCACTTGGCGTTGGAAAGGTTTGCCATTGCCGTTGATAAACGTTTTGGTTACGATCTCCGGCGTTCTACCCATGTGACCATAACGAGCCGTTTCTTCATAAATAGGTTGTCTCAGTTTAAGGTCTCTTTCGATAGCCCCCGGACGCAAATCAAACAGACGCGTTATTTTCTTAGCAATGGCGGTATCGTTCCACCCTGCGAGGGCTGTTCCAAAGGTATTGACGCACACACTGACCGGTTGTGCCATACCGATAGCGTAACTCACTTGTACGAGCATCTGTTTCGCCACTCCTGCTGCCACCATGTTCTTCGCTATCCAGCGAGCCGCGTAAGCCGCTGAGCGATCCACTTTCGAGGGGTCTTTACCGGAGAACGCGCCACCGCCATGAGCGCCTCGTCCACCATAGGTATCCACAATGATCTTACGCCCTGTTAAACCTGTATCGCCATGAGGTCCACCAATAACGAAGTTACCCGTAGGATTGACAAAGAGTTTGAAATCCCCCTGTAACAACTGCTGATAGCGGGCATCACGTTTGGCGACACGTGGCAAAAGAATATGGATAATATCTTGCTTTATCTGCTCTTGGCTCACATCGGGATTGTGCTGTGTAGAGAGCACGATGGTATCCAACCGAATGGGTTCGTTTTGTTCATTATATTCGATGGTGACTTGCGACTTAGCATCCGGGCGCAGGTAGGTCATTTGTTTGCCTTCTTTGCGTATACGCGCGAGTGTATATACTAAGGTGTGGGCAAGGTCCAACGTCAACGGCATAAAACTCTCCGTCTCATTGATGGCATAGCCGAACATCATTCCTTGGTCTCCGGCTCCTTGATTAAGTTTGCCCTTACGGCTAACGCCTTGGTCAATGTCGGAAGACTGTTCGTGTAGGGCAGTTAAGATTCCGCAACTCTCTGCATCGAACTGATATTCGGATTTGGTATAACCAATCTTTTGGATCGTTTGGCGAACGACAGCAGGCACATCGACATAGCGATTGGATTTCACTTCGCCCGCTACTACCACTTGTCCCGTGGTCACTAAGGTCTCACAAGCCACGTGCGACTGTGGGTCTTGCGCTAAGAAATTGTCTAAGATAGCGTCGCTGATCTGGTCCGCGACTTTGTCGGGGTGTCCCTCTGACACCGATTCACTGGTAAATAAATAATTATACATGTAATATTTTATAAATGAGTTCCTTCCAAAGGTCTTCGTCTTTCGCGGAAGGGTTATTGATTCCTTTTAGACGTGCGTCTGTATCGCGGAAATAGCCGATGATCTTGAATGTCTTTCCCGCCGAAAAACGCCTTGCTGCAGCGGCATAGTCTTTGACAAAAAACGGATTGCAACCAAGGATGGGAGCAGCCACTCGATCGGACTTATCGGGCAAGTAGTGGTATATCATTAGGTTGGCAAAGAAATTGTACAAAATTCCCAACTCTTTGACCATCGGGTGATCCTTGCTTGTCGCGAAATATTGGGTGATACGATTAGCTTTCTCCACATTGCCCTTGATAAGGGCATCTTGTAGTTCAAACACATTGTAGTCTTTGGAGATGCCGATATTCCGCTCTACCAGTGCGGCATCAATCGTTTTGCAATCCGCAGGGCGCCCCATCAGCAGTTTATCCACTGCCCCTACGATTCCCGTTAAGTCGGAACCGATATAGTCCGCCAATAACTTCGGCACCCTTTCATCCACTCTCAACTCTAAACTCTCCACTCTCGACTTCAGATACTCCCTTACCCATTTTTCCAGTTGGTAGTCTGCCACCTTAGCCGAAGGCATCATCACCCCACCTGCTGTTTCTATTTTCTTCCACACATTAAGTCGCTTATCGGGGTTCCCATATTTATAGCAAATAACGAGGATAGAATCAGGTTGTGGATTTTGGGCATAAAGGGCGAGGGCGTCCCATTTCTTGATAGTCTGCGCCTCCTTCACTATCACCACTTTTTTGCCACCCATCATCGCAAATCCGCGGGCAACAGCAATAGCGGCGGAAATATCTCCCCCTTGCAAGTCCTTGCCATAAACGATTGTCTGGTCAAACTCGCGCGCCATCTCGTCTAATACGTGATTTTCGATATAGTCGCACACCACATCAACATAATATGGTTCCTCACCATATAACACGTAGATAGGGGCAAATTGACCCTGTTTGAGTTGTAATATGACTTGTTCGTAGGTCATTTGGGCTGCAAAATTACAAAAAAATTTGCACATATCCAAAAAAAAGTGTATCTTTGCAGCGTTTTTTAGAATTTATCACAAATATATCGCAATTTATAATCAAATACAATCATTTTTTGTTATGAAAAAGTTTTTTTTAGTAGCCGTTTTGGCTATTGCAAGCGTTTCGTTCATGAACGCACAAGACAAAGTTAACGTTGAGGGTACTTACAACGAGGTAAAATCGCAAATCAAAACCGGAGGTCCTCGTGCTATTGGTGGTAATCTTGGTGGCTGGGTTGGTTTTTCCTACCAACATGGTCTTGGAAATGGCAACATGGTTGATTTGGCAGCCTCTGTATGGCCTATCGGTGCTATTGGTGTTTCAATCCAAGGTACCTACGATTGGGTTAACCCCTTCAACACGCAAATTCCTTGGAATGAGAAAGGTGAATGGAATTGGGCTATGGGTGTAGGTCTCGGTGGCGGTGTCATCATCGGAGAAGGTTTATTTGGTGGTCACGTAGGTGTAGCCGGTCACATTGGTGTTGCTTACGACTTCTGGTTCCCGCTGGAGCTCTCCATCGATTGGCGTCCTGAGATTGGTCCGAGTATCGTAACTTCTTCCGGTACCACAGCTGTAGGTTTCAACACATCTGGTTTATATGGTGTTACCCTTGGCGTTCGCTACTTATTCTAAGATGCATCGATCCGGATTTGTTAATATCGTTGGTAATCCCAATGTGGGTAAATCGACTTTGATGAACGCTCTTGTAGGGGAGCGTTTATCAATCATTACGTCTAAGGCACAAACCACACGTCATCGCATCCTTGGTATTGTCAACGGGGAGGATTTTCAGATGGTCTTCTCCGACACGCCGGGTGTTCTGCAACCTAACTATAAGTTGCAGGAGCAGATGTTAGAGTTTTCGCGTTCTGCTTTGGTAGATGCCGACGTACTACTCTACGTGACGGACGTGCAGGACACGCCCGACCGCAATGCGGACTGTTCCGCTTTCTTGGAGAAGGTGCAACGGATGGCAGCAGCCGGAACGAAGGTCATTCTCGTCATCAATAAGATTGACCTCACCACACAAGACACGCTCAACGGGCTTGTCGATTATTGGCAAAAACTATTGCCACAAGCGGTTGTCATGCCTATTTCGGCACAAGAGAAGTTTGGTGTCGATCAGCTCTTTACGCTAATTAAGGAGAGTCTGCCCGAGTGCCCTCCGTTCTTCCCCAAGGACCAGTTGACGGATAAGCCGGCTCGATTCTTCGTTAATGAGATTATTCGTGAGAAGATCCTGCGCAACTACGACAAAGAGATTCCCTACTCTGTTGAAGTGGAGGTAGAATCGTTTAAGGAGGAAGACCCGACGGGCAACCATCCCAAAGGGATGATCCGCATGGGTGCGGTCATTTATGTAGAGCGTGACTCTCAGAAGGGCATTATCATCGGTAAGGGCGGAACGGCGCTCAAGAAGATTGGCAGTGAGGCGCGAAAGGATATTGAAGCGTTCTTTGATAAGCCGGTTTTCTTACAGCTCTATGTTAAGGTTGATCCCGATTGGCGTAGCAACCAGAACCGCCTCAAGCATTACGGCTACGACCTCAATTAAATTACCACTCCAGTAGCACTTTGCCACATTGGCCGCTGACCATGACATCAAAGCCTTTTTGGAAGTCGTCAAACTTAAAGCGATGCGTGATGACGGGACTTAAGTCTAAGCCTCCGAGAATCATTTGCTCCATTTGATACCACGTCTCCCACATCCTACGACCCGTAATACCCTTAATGGTCAAGGCATTGAAGATAATATCTGACCAGTTGACTTGCGTGTTGGAAGGTAAGATACCTAATTGTGCAATGTTCGAGCCTTTATACATGTGACGAATCATGTCGTTGAAGGCAGCCGGAGCACCCGACATCTCCAATCCTACGTCAAAACCGTGAATACCCAACTGTTGCATTGCTCCTTCGAGGGTCTCACCCTTACTGCCGTCCACCGTGATGGTAGCACCCATCTTCTTGGCAATCTCCAAGCGCAAAGGGTTGATATCCGTCACCACGATGTTCTTGGCTCCGGCATAGCGACAGATACCTGCCGCCATCGTGCCAATCAGTCCCGCACCCGTAATCAGCACATCTTCTCCTAAGACAGGAAAAGCTAATGCTGTATGGGTGGCGTTACCAAAAGGATCCATGATAGCCGCAAAATCATCGGGGACACGGTCATTGAGTTTGACCACGTTCGATTCGGGAATAGTGACATACTCAGCAAAACAGCCGTCCTTGCCCATGATACCGACAGAGATCGTGTTTTCGCACACGTGTCCCATGCCTCGGCGACAGTTACGGCAATGACCACACACGATGTGTCCTTCTGCGGTAACGCGTTCGCCTACTTTGATGTTCCTCACACCGGCACCGATCTCGGCTACCACACCGACAAACTCGTGCCCCATGGTATAAGGAGGCGTACAATGGGTTTGACTCCAATCGTCCCATTTGTACATGTGCAAATCTGTACCACAGATAGCAGCTTTCTTGACTTTGATGAGGACATCATTCACGCCCACCTCGGGCATCGGGACATCTTCCATCCAGATGCCCGGTTGAGCATATCGCTTAACAAGTGCTTTCATAACTCTAAACTATTAAACTAGACGGCTACTCTAAACTCTAAACTCTAAACTAAAGCACTTTTAGTGCTTTCCCCACTTTAACGAAGGCAGCGATACCTTTATCCAACTGTTCTTGGGTGTGTGCTGCACTGAGTTGGACACGGATACGGGCTTGCCCTTGAGGTACAACAGGATAGTAGAATCCTGTGACGTAGATACCCTCTTTCTGCAATGCCGCAGCAAACTCTTGACTAAGTCGTGCATCGTAGAGCATGACCGCACAGATAGCCGATTGGGTAGGTTTGATATCAAACCCTGCCGCTTTCATCTTCGTCACGAAATAGTCGGTGTTCTGATGCAGTTTATCTTGCAAGGTGTTGTCTCTTGTCAGCAGTTCAAACGTCTTCAAACCCGCCGCCGCAATCATTGGGGGGATAGAGTTCGAGAACAGATACGGGCGACTGCGTTGGCGCAGGAGGTCGATAATCTCCTTACGTCCCGTGGTGAAACCGCCTACCGATCCGCCAAAGGCTTTACCTAAGGTACCGGTGATAATCTCCACTTTTCCGCGAAGGTTATAGAGTTCGGTCACACCATGACCGGTCTTACCTACCACACCGGCAGAGTGGCTCTCGTCCACCATCACAAGGGCATCGTATTTCTGTGCCAGTTCGTAGATCTTATCCAGCGGACACACATTACCATCCATCGAGAACACACCATCCGTAGCGATGATACGGAAGCGTTGGGCTTGTGCCGCTTTCAGTTGCTCCTCCAGGTCTGCTACATCGCCATTCTTATAGCGATAGCGCACAGCCTTACACAGACGCACACCATCAATGATAGAAGCATGGTTGAGAGCGTCAGAGATGATAGCATCTTCTTCTGTCAGCAATGGCTCAAAGAGTCCGCCATTGGCATCGAAACAGGCAGCATAGAGGATAGTATCCTCCGTTCTAAAGAACTCGGAGATGGTCTTCTCCAGTTGTTTGTGCGTGTCTTGTGTACCACAGATAAAGCGAACCGAAGCCATACCATAGCCACGAGCATCCATTCTGTCTTTGGCAGCTTGGATAAGCTCTTTGTTGTCCGCTAAACCGAGGTAGTTATTGGCGCAGAAGTTAATCACATCCACCCCACCCTCTACTTGGATAGCAGAGGATTGTGGGGTGATAATAACACGTTCGTTTTTATATAAACCTGCATCGCGAATATCTTGAAGCGTCGATTGCAAGTGCTGTTGAAACTTATTATACATACTCTAAACTATTAAACTATACGGCTACTCTAAACTCTAAACTCTAAACTAAATCACTCCTTGCTCAAGCATAGCTTGTGCCACTTTCATGAAGCCGGCAATGTTTGCGCCCTTCACATAGTCTATCGTTCCATTAGGTTGGGTACCGAAACGCACGCATTGTTCGTGGATAGAACGCATAATCGAGTGCAGACGCTCATCCACTTCCTTGCCGTCCCAAGAGATATGTTCTGCATTCTGCGTCATCTCCAAGCCGGAGGTAGCTACGCCACCGGCATTAACAGCTTTACCGGGAGCGAACAAGAAACCGGGAACGGATTGGAAATAGTGGATAGCACCGGGTTGACAGCCCATGTTCGAGATCTCGCAGCAGCACCATGTGCCGTTCTTAACGAGTTCTTTGGCGTCCTCTTCGCTCAACTCGTTCTGGAAAGCAGAAGGCAGAGCGATATCGCACTTCACCGACCACGATTTCTTACCCGCAGTAAAGACGGCCTTATCGGGGAACTTATCCGCCATATCCTGTACTTTATTGCGGTTAGATGCACGCATAACGAGCATATAATCAATCATTTCCTTAGTAATACCATCTTTTATTTCGCACACGCCATCAGGACCGGAGACAGCCACCACCTTAGCACCTAACTCAACCGCTTTGGTCGCTGCACCCCATGCTACATTACCGAAACCGGATACGGCAACGGTCTTGCCTTTAATGTCCTTACCTGCCGTCTCTAACACGTGTTGAGTGAAATAGAGAGCACCAAAACCGGTAGCTTCCGGACGGAGAATAGAACCACCCCACGTCATACCCTTACCGGTCAACACACCCGTATGGTATTGTTGAGCCAGTTTGGAATACATCCCATTGAGGAAACCTATCTCGCGACCACCTACACCCACATCACCGGCAGGGATATCCTTATCAGGACCGATGCAGCGCCAGAGTTCGAGCATGAACGCTTGACAGAAACGCATAATCTCTTCATCGGATTTGCCAACAGGATCGAAGTCCGAACCACCTTTACCACCACCCATCGGAAGGGTTGTTAAAGCGTTCTTGAACGTTTGCTCAAAACCTAAGAACTTAAGCATGGACGGAGTAACCGCTTTGTGAAAACGTAAACCACCTTTGTAGGGGCCAATCGCGGAGTTAAACTGAACACGATAGCCAAGGTTTGTTTGAACTTTTCCTGCATCGTCAACCCACGTAACACGGAACGTGTAGATACGCTCCGGCTCTACCATGCGTTCAATAATCTGAGCTTTCTCGAACTCAGGATGTTGGTTGTACACTTCCTCAATCGAATTGAGGACCTCTTCAACGGCTTGCAGATACTCTGCCTCACCGGGGTGCTTAGCAGCTAATTGCTGCATAATCTCTTGTGTTTTCATTCGAAAATAAATTAGTTGTTATGCCACCGAAGTGGCGTTAATAAGTTAATTTTCTATCGTTTTGACAAACCAAAATAAGCGGATGTCAGGTGACACTCGCGGCTATTGTCAGTTGGCATTTTATGTACAACCGA
>JAZLHD010000086.1:0-1141 GCA_045616645.1 Paludibacteraceae bacterium | reverse complement strand
GGATTGTAGTCTGCAACTCGACTACATGAAGCTGGAATCGCTAGTAATCGCAGATCAGAATGCTGCGGTGAATACGTTCCCGGGTCTTGTACACACCGCCCGTCACACCATGGGAGTTGGTAATGCCCGAAGTCAGTGACCTAACCGCAAGGAAGGAGCTGCCGAAGGCAGGATCGATGACTGGGGTGAAGTCGTAACAAGGTAGCCGTATCGGAAGGTGCGGCTGGATCACCTCCTTTCTAAGGAAATGAATTAGTAGGGGATGCATTACTATTTAGTTGTCAAGGTATGCTAAGGCATAGCGATACAACAAAACATTTCTGGTGGCGATGCGTTTAGGGGAAACACCCGTTCTCATCCCGAACACGATGGTTAAGACTTAAACGGCCGATGGTACTATACTGGAGACGGTATGGGAGAGTAGGTGGCCGCCAGATTAAAAAAGAAACAACTTCCCATTAAAGCCTACTTCAAATGAAGAAGCCGGAAGTTTTAATAAAAACTGGTTTAACCAGTGATTAGAGAATTAAAGGAATTTAGTTTTCTAATGACTGATTAAATATCAGTCAAGATTGTACCTTGAAAACCGAATATCGAACCAAATCAAGTAAAGTAAACGAAAGTTTGCGAAACGAGATAGAGACAAAAACAAGACATCGAAGAAGTAAAATTCTTCAACATTCTAAGAACAACCTCTTTTAATAACGCTATATTAAAAGAAATGGTTAAGCGAACAAGAGCGCAGGGTGGATGCCTTGGCACTAAGAGCCGATGAAAGACGTGATAAGCTGCGAAAAGCCACGGGGAGCTGCAAATAAGCATAGATCCGTGGATATCTGAATGGGGAAACCTGGCTGAGAAAACCTCAGTCGACCTTAACTGAATACATAGGTTAAGGCAGGGAACCCGGTGAACTGAAACATCTAAGTAGCCGGAGGAGAAGAAAATAAAGAATGATTCCGGGAGTAGCGGCGAGCGGAACCGGAAGAGCCCAAACCGTGGTGCGTCCCCCACGGGGTTCGGACTGCACAGTGTCACGATCAAGCCTAACAGAAGGGTCTGGGAAGACCGGCCATAGAGGGTGAAAGCCCCGTACGTGAAAGGTGAGAGAGGACGGCAGGATCCAGAGTACCACGAGACA
>JAZLHD010000085.1:0-32318 GCA_045616645.1 Paludibacteraceae bacterium | reverse complement strand
TCCCTCTAGGACTTGAACCTAGGACCCCCTGATTAACAGTCAGATGCTCTAACCGACTGAGCTAAGGAAGCAGTATTTTTTAGTTCATTTTTCGCCTTCCTTTCCGAAAGCGAGTGCAAAATTACAACTTTTTTTTTATATAGGCAAGTTTTTTTGAAAAAAAATGCGTATCTTTGCAAAAAATTTCACAAAAAAGGTCATTTTTAACAAAAAACCACCCTCAAAAAGGAAAAAAAATGAAAAAGGTATTAGGATTAGGCAATGCTTTGACGGATGTCTTATTGCAAGTTTCGGAAGACGATTTACGTGAGTTAGGACTACCGAAGGGTAGTATGAATCTGATTTCTATGGAGCAAGCAGAACAAATTCAAATGCGTTTTGCTTCTGTACGCAAACGAATGGTGGCGGGAGGTAGTGCTAGTAATGCCATTGCAACCATCGCTTCACTTGGAGGAAAAGCTGCCTTTATTGGTAAGATTGGAAACGACGAAGTGGGCGATTTCTATCGTGAAGACATGTTGAAAAATGGCGTTAAACCTCTTTTGTTATCTTCCGAAAAGCAGATGTCCGGTTGTAGTATTGTTCTCATCACCCCAGATGGAGAGCGGACGTTTGCCACTTATTTAGGTGCAGCAGCGGATATGCAAGCAGAAGACATCCATAAAGAAGCGTTTGCCGGCTATGACATTTTCCACATTGAGGGTTACTTAGTTCAAAACCACGACTTAATAGAAAAAGCAATTCGTATGGCCAAAGAATGTGGTTGTATGGTATCCTTAGACCTTGCCAGTTATAATGTTGTTAATGAAAATCATTATTTCCTCAAGGAACTCGTCAAGAAATACGTAGATATCGTGTTCGCCAATGAAGACGAATCGTTTGCTTATACCCATTTGAACCCGGAAGAGTCGGTAGCTAAGATTGCAGAACAATGCGATATTGCCGTTGTAAAGGTCGGAAAATTAGGCAGTTACATCCAACAAGGTAAAAACATGTATCACATTGGTGCCATTACAACGAATTGTACCGACTCCACTGGAGCAGGGGATCTTTATGCTGGGGGTTTCCTTCACGCTCTTAGTGATGGTTTTGATATTCGTCGTTGTGGCGAAATCGGAACCATTGCCGCAGGACGTGTTGTTGAAATCATTGGTACAAAACTATCCGAAGAGACTTGGGATGAGATTCGTCGTATTTGCGCTCTATATCGTGGTTTTATGATGAAATATAACTTTGAAAAAGAATAATGAAACCTTTTTATCTTTTATATCAGTATTTTATTGCATTACCACTTTTGATTATTATCACCCTTGTAGCTGCCATCATTACTATTTGCGCTACTCCTTGGAAAAATGCAGAATGGCTTCATAAGATACAGCAGTTTTGGGCTCGCTGTTTTTGTTGGCTACTGTTCATTCCGGTAGAAGTTAATGGATTAGAAAACATACAGCCTCATCAATCGTACATCTTTGTCTGCAATCACCAATCTTGTTTCGATATTTTTGTTATTTATGGATGGTTGCCTGTAGTTTTCAAGTGGTTAATGAAACAAGAGTTACGTCGCATTCCCTTTGTAGGAACAGCATGTCAAGCCGCCGGACATATATTTATTGATCGTAGTAATCCTGTCGCTGCGATGGAAAGTATTCAACGGGTAGAAAAGTCCCTTGTTAACGGAGTTAGTACGGTTATCTTCCCGGAAGGGACACGCACAAAGGATGGTCAAATCGGTCGTTTCAAACGGGGAGCATTCCAGATCGCATTAGATCTGCACCTCCCTATCCTACCCATATCCATAAACGGATGCTATGAGGTCATGCCTAAAGGAGCTAAATATGTGACCCATCATCCTATCCGCATGACTATTGGCAAACCGGTTATGATTCCTTCAGAAATAACAGACATCAATGGATTCATTGAAACAATACGACAAACCATTATTCAAGGCTATTAAGATACTTTTGGCCGTTGCTGCGTATGGTTTTTTGGCTTATAAGCTGATTACCTACAAAGATTACTCATCTCTTCTTGATACATGGAATGCACTGAATAGTAAACAAATAGGCTGGCTCATCTGTGCAATTGCATTGTTCCCTTTAAACATCTTTTTGGAAGCGGGTAAATGGCGTTATTTATTACGCGACTTAGTTCCTCTTACATACGCTCAAGCCCAAAGGCAGGTCTATTGTGGTTCTGTAGGGGCTTTTGTCACTCCTTATCGTGTAGGCGATTATCCCGCAAGAGCTATGTTATTGGGGGATAAGATTTTGTGGGGAAAAGCCACTATACTAGGATTTGTTGGAGGGGCGGCAATGACACTTGTTATTATTTTAACGGGCATCTTCCCAACCATTTGTTATTTAGAACAACAAACGAATATTATTTGGATTACACTCGGTTTTATCATTTGTCTATTGATAATCATCCTTGCTCCACGTCTTATTAAGGTGCCATTTACCCTACCCTCTTTATTAGGAGCTATGGGATGGTCCGCTTTACGATACTTTGTTTTTGCATTCCAATTATATGCGTTTTTACTCTTTGTTGGAGCGTCTATGCCTCCAATAGAGGCACTTATGGCTATACCTCTTTATTATTTACTCGTAACGGTAACACCCAATATGCCCGCAGCAGATTTAGGTATTAGAGGCAGTTGGGCTATTGTTGTTTTTAGTCAATATGCCCCACTACCAATGGTTACACTCGCTATTCTGCTGCTCTATCTTACCAACACCATTCTCCCCACTCTTATCGGAACGATTCTTCTGCACCATCGTCCTACAGAGTAGCTCGCAGTAAGAGATGGATATCTGTATCTGTTCGGTTTTTCCTTTGTTCTTTCATCCATAAGGATGCGTAAATAGTTTCTGAAACACGGAAATATAAACTTAATTTTGGAATAATCTGCCAACGCAAATTAAGGTAACAACGTCCGCCTAAACCATACGTCGCTGTGGAAGAATAAGCATAGAGAACATCGTTTTCATACACATAAATACGATTACCCCATTTTCTTGCATCAAATGCTTGCAAACGAAATTGTAACGTTAACGGAACCTGTGCAAACGAATATTGTACATCTTGAACTAATGACACACCATACGTAAGATTAAACAGAGAATCCGTCACCAGATTAGCATCTGCTCGTGTACGCAATTTCCACCCCTGTTGCTGCCAACTGAACTCATAACGCAAAGCGTACATTGCTTTTTTGTCTTTTTGTTTAGCGCGAAAACGTAAATCCATTTGCCATAGATCCGATGGTAGATATTGCGTCTGTAATTGGGCATCATAACCAAGGGTAGGGTAGGTGTTAATCCCATACTTAGGACCACTAAATCGAAATAAATCACCATAAATCGCAAAACGCCAATGATTGAGTTTTGTGATGTCTGCACCAACATAGAGTCCATTCTCATCATTGATGCGTGAATTCTCTGAAAAAGCATAACCTAATTCATTATCAAACGTCGGAGAATAATAACGATATAGAAGCAGAAGGTTAATATCCGAAATAGGAGTAACACGCATACCCAATTGTGTGCCTACGCCCCAACGTTTATTTTGTGCCACAGCCACCTCTCCAAAAAGATCTACTATTCCTTGATTCCATCGAATATCTGCTCCTCCGACAAACTGCTCTTTGCCACGAAAATAATTTTGATTATAAGCGGCATGTTCGAAATAATATCGTAATGTATCCGAATAGATTTTTTCCAAAGCGGTCACTCCCACTTTCAATCGTTTGTGGCGAATGGTTGCATTCGCTCCCACTACGTGACAACGAAGCGAATCGTTTGTTTTGGTCATACTATACCACGCACTCACATTCGCTATTCCCCAACGAAAAGTAAGTCCTACACCATGCATTCCTTCCCCATCTACAGAGGAATATTTTTTCAAACCCTCTTGGGTCATTCCTATCTGAGTGACATAAGTAGATTTACCATTATAAAATGGGGTACTCACCACCAACCCTTGTCCAAAAGAGGCTTGATAATTCCCCACCACTAACGTTTTAAGACACTTAATATCATTGAGTTGAATATATCCCCCATATTGTAGTTCTTTTGCAGGAGCACCCGTTGGACGACGGAGAGTGAAACCGAACTGCACTTGATTGCGGTAATTAAATTTATATTTTGTTTGAGCATAAACAGGATCGGTTTTATAGTTTTCTATATTCCTCACATCAACTTGCCCTAAAAGGTCGTGCTTGGCATAATAAAAAACCTCCTTTGCATAGATTTTTTCCTCTTTCTCAATGGGTTGAACCACGAAAAAACAACTTAAATTACGCACATCATAATCGTGCAACCCCTCTATGAGTTCCAATTCATTCAGACTCTGCATCGGGTGGGCATCCACATAGGCTAAGATGGCATCAATCTGTTCACCGCGAAGAAAACGAAAACGCACCAAGTCATCATAGGTAACTTGATTGATATTAATTGGTTGAGAGGCAAGTTCGATGAGTTCTATATAATAATCCTCACTCCCCACACCTTCTTGTTCTACATAAGCCGAATAGATATCATTGATGACATTTGCCATCAAAGAGACAGAATCTCTATCTTGTGCCGAACACCATACGCTCAAAAACAATATAGTCGCACATACACCTATTCTTCTGAGAAATGAACTAATACGTGTCTATATGAGTTAAATATTTTCGATTTGGAGACAAAACCAAGATATTTTTTCTTGTCGTCCACTACAGGGAGATTCCACGCGCCCGTATCTTCAAATATTTCCATCACTTTTTCCATGGACATATCATAAAGTAAAACAGCGGGAGGCGAGGTCATCAACTGACCCACAGTAAACCGCTGATATAAACGCGGTTGGAACATAATGTTTCGCACCTCATCCAATAATAGTACTCCTTTGAATTCTCCTTTCTGATTAACCACGGGAAAGATGTTTCGATTACTTTCCGCAATCACTTTAACAAGCTCGCCTAAAGTCATTTCAGGGTGGACAACCACAAAATCTTTCTCCAAAACATTATCCATTTTGAGCAGAGTAAGAACAGAGCGGTCCTTGTTGTGTGTAATCAGTTCACCTTTTTGTGCCAATCGCATTGCATACAAAGAATGCGGTTCAAAGAATTTTATGGTGAGATAAGCAACAATCGAAACAATAATCAAGGGCATAAACAAGTGATACCCTCCTGTCAGTTCGGCAATTAAGAAAATGCCGGTTAAAGGGGCGTGCATCACACCTGACATCAATCCTGCCATGCCAACCAACGCAAAATTCGATTCGGGTAAAGCCAAGCCTAAAAGATTGATTGTTCGTGCCACCACAAAACCAACCAATGCTCCCATAAATAGTGTTGGAGCAAAGATTCCACCGACACCTCCACCTCCGTTGGTAGCGACAGACGCAATCACCTTACAAAATATCACTAACACAAAATATAGCACAATCATCCATGGTCCCGAACCTAAATTAGACAGTGGACTGGCACTAAATGCTGTTTGTGAATCCCCATTAATGAGGTTTACTATCACATCATAACCCTCACCATATAAAGGAGGAAATAGGAAAATAAGAAGCCCCAAAGCAACACCCCCCACTATGATTTTAACCCCAATAGAACGTATATTACGTTTGAACCATCGTTCCAAACCATTCATCCCGCGGATGAAATAAAGGGAAGCAAAACCACAAACCAAACCTAAAAGCAAATACCAAGGGATACGATCCAATGCAAAAGGTTCATACACTTGGATATCAAACATTGTACTTTCTCCACCCGAAACCAAGTAAGTAAAAGCTGTCGCTGTTACGGAAGATATCAATAAAGGAGCGACCGAGGTCATTGTTAAATCCATTAGCAACACCTCTAACGTAAAGACCAAGCCTGCAATAGGAGCCGTAAAGATGCCTCCTATGGCACCCGCAGCACCGCAGCCGATCATCAACATCATTGTTTTTTGGTCCAACCGAAAAAGTTTGGCGAGGTTACTACCAATGGCAGCCCCTGTCAACACGATAGGCGCCTCTGCTCCTACAGATCCACCAAAACCAATCGTCACAGCAGACCCAACCAAGGAACTCCACATATTGTGTGCCTTGATAATGGATTTGCGCTGGGAGATAGCATATAAAATCTTCGTTATACCATGAGAGATATCATCCTTAACGATATAATGAACAAACAGTGCGGCTAAAGCAATACCAATCATTGGGCAAACGAAATAGAAAAAATGATTTTGCGCAATGAGTGGAGAAGTGATAAAATGTTGGATAAATCCAATTAAGAACTTTAAAGCTAAGGCGGCTAAAGCGGAAAATAGACCTACAAAAAAACTGAGGAGCAATACTAAATGGCGTTCCGTAATATTTTGCTCGCGCCATTCAATAAACGCGTCATATTTTGGATGTAGTTTATTCATCCCAACCTATTCCCTTATATTTATTGAGGTCCCATTCCTCTTCTACTTCGTTCAGATAAATGGTTTGCTCTTCTTGTTCCGGAGCCACTTCATCATGTTCAATCACCGTAACATCAATGGGTGCATGAGAAATCTCAATAATCTGATTTTGCTCTTTATTGAGTTCTGTCCAGAGCGCATCTTTTAATTCATCTAATCCTTGATGAGCAACGGCAGAAATGGGTAAAACCGGTATACCGAGTTTTTTACTAAGGCGAGACAACGTAGCAGGCTTAATCTCTGCCGTGTCAACTTTTGAAACAGCCAAAATGCGAGCTTTCGTCAATAATTGGGGATTATATTGTTCTAACTCTTTTAAGAGAATCTTATATTCTTTTTCGATATTTTCTGATAGTGCGGGAACCATAAACAAGAGCACTGCGTTGCGCTCTATATGGCGCAAGAAACGCAAGCCCAATCCTTTACCCTCTGAAGCACCTTCGATGATTCCTGGGATATCTGCCATACAGAACGATTGTCCGTCGCGATAAGCGACAATACCCAATTGGGGGGTGAGGGTGGTAAACGGATAATCAGCTATCTTCGGCTTGGCAGCACTTAAGACGGATAACAGGGTTGATTTACCCGCATTGGGGAACCCGACCAATCCCACATCTGCCAACACTTTGAGTTGTAAAATAACATTGCGCTCTTGTGCCGGCTCACCGGGTTGCGCATATCGAGGTGCTTGATTGGTCGCTGTACGAAAATGCCAGTTTCCTAAGCCGCCTCGGCCACCCTTGAGTAAAACAATCCGCTGCTTATCCTCTTTTACTTCGCATAAGAACTCACCCGTATCACCATCATACACTACTGTACCGAGGGGGACTTCAATGATTTTATCCTCACCATCTTTGCCAAAGGAACGCGAATCGCCCCCCTTGCCACCATCTGTGGCAAGTATATGTTTTTGATATTGAAGATGTAATAGGGTCCATAAGTTCCTATTACCTTGTAAGATAACGTGTCCTCCACGACCACCATCTCCACCATCGGGGCCTCCTTTGGGCAGATATTTAGCACGATGGAGATGCATGCAACCGGCACCTCCTTTACCCGAACGGCAAAAGATCTTTACGTAATCGATAAAATTAGAGGACATAGAATAATGGCTTAAATATGGAAACCAACAATTTTATCTAATTGGCGGAAAGTATCCTCAATCTCGCCCATCCCATTGACAGCAAAGTAATCGCCTTGTTTGAGATAGTACGTGCTGACAGGAGCTGTCTGTTCGTGATATACTTTAAGGCGTTGTTGAATAACCTCTGGGGTGTCATCGGCACGACCACTCGTTTGCCCACGGAAAAGCATACGATTCACCAACTCCTTCTCCTCTACCAATAATTCAATAAGAATAGCGGAAAGATTACGTTTCTGCATCATGTCGGTCAACGCCTTCGCTTGCTCTACAGTACGTGGAAAACCATCCAAAATTACACCCTTGCAATCGGAAGGAAGATTATCAAAGAAATTCTCAATAAGAGCAATCATCTTTACATCGGGTACTAAGTTCCCTTTAGAGATAATCGCTTCAATCTCTCTTCCTAAAGCACTACCGGATTTAATCTCAGCACGTAAAGCATCTCCCGTTGAGAAATGTAAGAGATGATATTTCTTGGCTAATAATTCAGATTGGGTTCCTTTTCCGCTACCAGGAGCACCACAAAGAATAATATTGGTCATAATAATATATATATATAAGGTGTAAGATAAATAAAAATTAGACTAGTACGCAAAAAACGAGCTGCCTTTTTTGGGCAACTCGTTTTTACAAATGCTAAGCGATTAGAGCAGACCCTTACCAGCTTTGAATTTAGCAACGGTCTTAGCAGGAATCTCAATAACTTTCTTCGTCAAAGGATTGATACCCTTACGAGCAGCTTTCTTAACAGCTGCAAAGGTTCCGAAACCAATGAGTTGTACGTTTTCACCCTTCTTCAGAGACTCTGCGATAGATTCAATAGTAGCATTAATAGCATCAGCAGCGGCAACTTTCGTTAAACCGGTTTTTGCTGCAACGGCAGCAACGAGTTCAGCTTTGTTCATAGTAAAAAATTTTAATAATTAAACGTTTAATTTACAGTAAAATGAGGACTTCCTCACGATTTACGATTGCAAAGGTACAATTTTTTTTTCAAACTTACAAATTTTTATTGCGTTTTTTTTTAAAAAACTACCAAAATTAGTCAATTTTAGGGTGATAATGGTATGTAGAGTAATCTTTTTTGGAAATTTTTGGCTTTTTATTGAATTTAATATGTTTCCAACAAAGGATCAACAACCACCCAAATAACATACCTCCAAGATGGGCAAAATGAGCCACATGATCGCCGTTTGTAGGAGCAAGTCCTGCGAATAGTTCGAAGGCCGCGTAGAAAAGAACAAACACTCTTGCTCGAATAGGAATCGGAATAAAGAATAAGAATAAAGGTATATCCGGGAACAACCATCCAAAAGCAAACAAAATTCCAAACACAGCACCTGAGGCACCAATCGTAACACTCATACTTCCTCCCATTAATGCCCAAACAACTTCTTGGGTAATGGCAGCACCCAATCCACAAACAAGGTAATAAAGCGCAAACTTTTTGCTTCCCCATTCGTTCTCAATCACAGGACCAAACATCCAAAGCGCAAACATATTGCAAAAGATATGGCTCAAGTTTGCATGCATAAACATATACGTAAAGGGTTGCCAGAAATGGAAACTGGGATTTGTTATATAATACAATCCCAATACCGAACTCAACTTAATCCCAAAACGCTCAAACAGAACATCTATAATCCAACAAACAATGTTGGCAATCAAAACATATTTAGTAACTACTGGTAAGTTTCTCATAACTCTAAACTATAAACTTCCAACGATAAACTACCCTTTAGGAACAAGCGTTACTAAAGGTATTAGCATCTCTTCCATTGAGATGCCTCCGTGTTGGAAAGTATCCTTATAATATTGTGCGTAATAATTGAAGTTATTGGGATAACCAAAGAAATCATTGTTGGTACAAAACATATAACTACTACTCAGATTTGGACTTGGCAAACCCACTTTGTCCGGATGGTCTAAGACAAACACATCCTTTGATTGGCAGTTTAACGCTTTTCCCACTTTATAACGAAGGTTCGTATTGGTATTTTTATCTCCAATAATCAGTATCGAATTTTGCACACGTACTGTACCATGGTCTGTTGTCAAAACGACTTTGTATCCCAATTCTGCAATTCGTTTGAAAAGGGCAAACGTAGATGAGTGTTTGAACCAAGACAGTGTCAAACTACGATAAGCCGCTTCGTCATTGGCCAGTTCGTGCATCATCTTTGACTCGGTACGAGAATGGGATAACATATCTATAAAATTCAAAACCACCACATTCAGCGGAGTCGTAAGTTGACCTATTTGTTTGGTAATCTTCTCGCAAAAGTCCCCCTCATTAATCTTATAATAAGTAAACGGATAGCGTTTGCGGAACCTATCTAATTGGGTTTGTATTAGTTCTTTCTCATTGAGGTTTTTCCCTTCTTCTTCTATCTCATCTACCCATAAGGAGGGGTAGAGTTGACGTATCTGCAACGGCATCAATCCCGAGAAGATGGCATTACGAGCATATTGGGTGGCTGTCGGTAAGATAGAGGTGTACATGTTTTCGTCCGTTATAGTGAAACATTCCGATAGCACAGGTTGTATCACTTTCCATTGGTCATAACGGAAATTATCAATCACCACAAAGAAGATTTTCTCTCCATTGTCTAACATGGGGAAAAGAACCCGCTTAAAAATATCGGGGGAGAGTAGGGGACACTCGTTAGACGCAAACCATTGAGTATAGTTTTTTTGAATAAACTTCGCAAAGGCAGCATTAGCTTGACTGCGTTGCATAGCTAACATCTCCAGCATAGACGAATCCACATTCTGCAACTGCAAATCCCAATAGGTGAGGGTTCGTTGGATTGCTTTCCACTCCTCTATCGTTTGCGCAGTATTGATCATATAGGAGATGTTTGAAAACTCCTCTTGATAGGTGCTATTCGTATGTTGTTCTTTGATTTGCTTACTATGGATATTTTTTTTGAGGCAAAGCAGAATTTGGTTAGGATTGACAGGTTTGATTAAATAATCCGCTATCTGCTCGCCGATGGCCTCTTCCATAATATGTTCCTCTTCGGATTTGGTAATCATCACCACAGGGAGTTGTGGATAGATGCGTTTTATTTCTTGGAGCACCTCCAACCCACTCAAACCCGGCATGTTCTCGTCTAAAAAGACGATATCTATCTCTGGATGCTGATGGCATAGTTCGATGGCATCTTGCCCATTATTAGACGTCAAGACGTTATAACTCTTTTGGTTTAGAAAGAGGATGTAAGGTTGTAATAAATCTATCTCATCATCTGCCCACAAAATCGTGGGGTTATTGTAGGGTGTTGGGTTCATAATGTCTCCATTTATTGATTAAGTTGGTCATGTCTTCCGGCCATTCGCTATCAAAAAACATCCGTTTTCCGGTACGAGGGTGGGTAAAACCCAAGGTTTTAGCATGCAACACTTGACGAGGACAAAGGGCAAAACAATTTTGGATATATTGTTTGTATTTTTGTGTAGGTAGTCCCTTCAAAATCTCTGTTCCTCCATATTTCTCATCGCTAAACAGCGGATGACCAATATGACGCATGTGGACACGTATCTGATGGGTTCGTCCGGTCTCCAAACGGCATTCTACTAATGTCACGTACAAAAATCGTTCCAAAACGCGCCAATGGGTAATTGCTTCTTTGGCATTGGGGTTATCCTCAATATCATAAACACGATAACAGGTACGATCTTTGGTGTCGCGTCCCAAGGCTCCTTCTATCACTCCTTCGTCTGTTGGGAAAGTGCCCCAGACAAGGGCATTATACGTCCTTTCGGTTGTGTGGTCAAAGAACTGCATCGCCAGATGAGTCTTAGCTTCCGGAGTTTTAGCAATCAGCAATAGCCCACTGGTATCTTTATCTATGCGATGTACCAACCCTATATTCGGATCGTTGATATCAATCTTTTCCTCTACTCCTCTACTCCCAAAGTAATACGCCAACGCATTGAGCAGGGTGTGTTCGTAGTTGCCGTGTCCGGGGTGGACGACCAATCCGGCGGGTTTATTGATAACCATCAAATCGTCATCTTCATAAACGATATTGAGAGGGATGGGTTCGGGTTTGATTGTAAAATCATGGGGTTCGTGGTCAAGGAGGACTTGGATTACATCCAGAGGTTTGACCTTGTAATTACTATTAACCGGTTGGTGGTTCACCCAAACGTTCCCTGCATCCGCAGCACGTTGTATTCGATTACGAGAAGTACCTGCCATGTGTTCAGTCAGGTACTTATCGATACGAATAGGCGTTTGTCCTTTATCTACCTCACAACGCCAACGTTCCCATAATTCGTCATCTAATTCTTCCATTAAAAGAAATCGTCTTCTTCGGTATCTTCAACAGTGTTAGTGATTGCTTTTTCAACGTCTAAAGAAAGGTGTATATCTACACCCGTTCCTTCCAGCACAGAAGTGCCCGGGGTAGGGTATTGCTGATAGATGATATATTCCTCCATCTTATCCGGTTCGGGGGTTTCGTCGTAACGAACGACACCGACGGTAAGGTGATAGTGGTCAATCAACATTGAACGAGCTTGTGCCAACGATTTGCCTTGTAAGGAAGGCACTTTCACCTTCTCTGTTCCTTTGCCCTTACCAATCACCATCGTCACTTGGCTGCCTTCATCAATCTTGTCACCGGGGTTAAGGGGTTGTCCTTGATACCTCAGTTCTAACACGATGTCGCGATATTCGGAGGGTTCATATTCAACTTTCGCCACCTCAATATTAAGGGTCCGCAGAGTAGCTTTAGCTTGTCGGTAGCTGATATCGTGTAAGTCGGGTATCTCCACTTGTCGATGATAAGAAGAGTTAATGATAACATAAACAGGTCTATCCTTTTTGGCATGACTACCCTCCGGAGGTATTTGCTCGACAATCGTGCCAAGGGGAACCGTATTAGAGAATGTAGAATCAATAATAACGATTTGCAATCCGCTATCGGCTAAACATTGGTTTGCTTCAATATATTGTAAACCGGTAATATTCGGGACGACCACCTCGATGCCGTGTTGGGTGTAATGCCGAAGCCACCCAAACACACTAAACAAGATGATCAATCCTACCACTGCGGCAATACCCACATTCAGAAGGATAAAACCTACCTTTGTATCTGTAAACTTACTCATAACTCTAAACCTATTAAACAGCCCGAAGGGCGCGTTAAACTACCTATTCGCGCGTTTGCGCTCCAGTTCGTCCAAGATGATTTTGCGCAAGCGCATGTGGGTAGGTGTCACCTCCACGTATTCATCTTCTTTGATATATTCAAGGGCTTCTTCCAACGAGAACTTCACAGCAGGAGCAAGGATGGCCTTATCGTCTGCTGATTTAGAACGCATGTTTGTCAAGTTCTTTGCTTTGATGACATTGATAACGATATCGCCTTCTTTGGAGTTTTCGCCCACTACTTGACCGGCATACACTTCTTCTTGGGGGTCGATAAAGAACCTTCCGCGGTCTTGCAGCTTATCGAGGGCGTATGCTGAAGCCGTACCGGTCTCCATGGCGATGAGCGAACCATTGGTGCGTTTCTCGATATCGCCTTTATAGGGTTCAAAATCGAGGAAACGGTGCGCCATGATTGCCTCACCTGCACTTACGTTCATCACGTATGTACGCATACCGATGATACCGCGAGAAGGGATAGTGAACTCCAGTTGTACACGGTCGTTGATCATCTCCATCTTCGTCATCTCACCTTTGCGAACGGTCACATACTCGATGATCTTTCCGCTGCATTCCTCAGGGGTGTTCACTGTCAGTTGCTCAATCGGTTCGCATTGTTTGCCATCGATGTTTTTGATGATGACTTGCGGTTGACCGACTTGTAACTCGTACCCTTCGCGACGCATGGTTTCAATAAGTACGGATAGGTGTAATACACCACGACCAAACACACGCCACGAGTTGTCTTTACCACTCTCCTCTACGCGCAAAGCGAGGTTCTTTTCCAGCTCGCGCATCAAGCGGTCATGGATGTGACGGGAAGTCACATACTTACCATCTTGACCAAAGAAGGGGGAGTCGTTAATCGTGAAGGTCATTGACATCGTTGGTTCATCGATAGCAATGGGTTTGAGGGGTTCAGGATTCTCGATATCGCAAATCGTATCGCCAATCTCAAAGCCATCAATACCTATGAGGGCACATATATCTCCCGATTTCACTTCGTTGGTTTTTTGGTGACCCATACCAACAAACGTGTGCAGTTCTTTAATCTTTGTTTTTACCTTACTTCCATCTTTCTTTGCGAGGGAAACCGCCATTCCATCTTTGAGCACACCACGATGCACACGACCTACGGCAATACGTCCCACGTAAGGATTGTAGTCGAGGGATGTGATGAGCATTTGGGGTGTACCTTCCAGCTCTTCGGGAGCAGGGATATACTCAATGATAGCGTCCATCAATGCGGTGAGATCCGTGGTGGGTTTTTTCCAGTCGGAGGACATCCACCCATTCTTAGCACTACCAAAGACGGTTTGGAAATCCAATTGTTCTTCGGTGGCGTTAAGGTTGACCATAAGGTCAAAGACGGCCTCTTGTACCTCGTCGGGACGGCAATTTAACTTATCTACCTTGTTGATGACCACAATCGGTTTGAGGTTCATCTCGATGGCTTTTTGGAGCACGAAACGCGTTTGTGGCATCGGACCCTCGAACGCATCTACGAGTAATAGCACGCCATCTGCCATATTCAGTACACGCTCCACTTCGCCTCCGAAATCAGCGTGCCCCGGAGTATCGATGATATTGATTTTGTAACCTTTATAATCAATGCTTACGTTTTTGGCAAGAATAGTGATACCGCGTTCGCGTTCGAGTTCATTATTATCAAGCACTAATTGTCCGGCGGGCTGAGCAGAGAACTCGTTGGCTTCTTTGACCACTTTTGCGGTGTATAACATCTTATCCACCAAGGTCGTTTTGCCGTGGTCCACGTGGGCAATAATGGCTATGTTTCTAATTTTCTGCATTGTGTTTTGCGGGTTTGTTTGACCCGATTATTTCTTAAAATAACGATTGAAAAGACCCTCAAAACCTTTACCATGACGAGCCTCGTCTTTCGCCATCTCATGAACAGTGTCATGGATAGCATCTAATCCAAGTTCTTTTGCACGTTGAGCAATCTTCAGTTTGCCTTCGCAAGCACCGGCCTCTGCCATCATACGTTTCTCAAGGTTGGTCTTGGTGTCCCACACTACTTCGCCTAATAATTCGGCAAACTTAGCGCAGTGTTCAGCCTCTTCAAAAGCGTAACGTTTGAAAGCCTCTGCTACTTCAGGATAACCTTCACGATCGGCTTGACGCGACATAGCCAGATACATACCGACTTCTGTTGCCTCGCCCATAAAATGAGCATTTAGGTCGCTTTTCATTTGGTCGTCTGTGTCTTTAGCAACACCTATCACGTGTTCGCAAGCAAACTCAATACCACCTTCTTGAGCAACTTCTTTCCATGTAACTAATTGTTTACATTGAGGACAACGCTCAGGAGCTTGTTCTCCTTCAAATACAAACCCACAAATCGGGCATACAAATTTTTTCTTCATATTCTTTTTAATTTTAAAAATTACTTATAAACTCTAAACTTCTAAACTAGACGGCTACTCTAAACTCTAAACTCTCCACTCTAAACTCTCCTCGCTCCATCCGAGATAACGACATCAATAATCTGTGGTTTGTGTCCATATTTATTCTCGAAGGCGGAGGTCACTTTTTCTACGAACGATTTATAGAGGTCTTTGCGAACGAGGTTGATTGTGCAACCACCAAAACCGCCACCCATGATACGAGAACCGGTCACGCCGCATTCTTTGGCTACCTCGTTGAGGAAATCGAGTTCTTCGCAACTTACTTCGTAGTCTTTGCTCAAACCGGCATGGGTGAGGTACATTTGTTTACCTACTTCCTCATAGTCGTCGCGCATTAAAGCGTCGCAGACAGCAAGGACGCGGTCTTTCTCACCGAGTACGAATGTAGCGCGTTGGATATCTTCCGCACTGCATACGGATTTGGCTTCTTGCAGATCCTCCCAAGTGCAGTCACGTAATGTTTTGATGGTGCGTTCGGGATGCATTTTTTGGATAGCCGCAGCCACGTTCTCGCAAGAACGACGACGGTCGTTATAAGGCGAACCGGCGAGTTCGTGTTTGACGCACGAGTTAACGAGTACCAACTGATAATCGGTAGGGTGGAAGGGGAAGTATTCAAATTCTCCGCTATTGCAATCCAGGCGCATTAACTTACCTTCTTGACCAAAACAAGAGGCAAACTGGTCCATGATACCGCAGTTGCAGCCCACATATTTATGTTCAGTAGCTTGTCCGGCGTATGCCATATCCCAGCGGCTCAACCCTTCACCTTGAGCAAAGAGGTCGTTTAGACCAAAAGCAAAGCAACTCTCTAACGCAGCCGAGGAGGACATTCCGGCACCAAGGGGTACATCTCCTGAGAAAACGGTATCAAATCCTTGTACGGGCACACCGCGCTCTATCAGTTCGCGAGCTACGCCATACACATAGCGGAAATGCATCGCTTCAGGACCTTTAGGGTCATTTACTTCCCATTGGGCTTCATCGTTAAGGTCCGCAGCGTAGGCGCGAACGGTAGAAGTGCCATTGGGACGAATGACGGCAACCAGCCCTTGTTTAACGGCGCCCGGGAAGACGAAACCGCCATTATAATCGGTGTGTTCACCTATTAAATTGATGCGACCGGGGGCAGCATATACTTGCATTCCTTCAAGGGGAAAGCGTTGTTTAAAAACGTCTAATAATTCCTGTTTTGTCATAGTATAAAGTTATTTTTGCAGTTTTGCGCTGCAAAATTACGATTTTTTTTTGATATATGCAAATATTTTTGTACCTTTGTAACCTGAATGATACAACTTCCTACACATTCGGCGCTTTATCGACAACTTATGTCGGTTCTTTTTCCTGCCCTTTGTCCTTGTTGCCATCAGGTGGTGATGGATGAAGATGGGCAGGTGTGTGAGGAGTGTTTACAACGGTTGCCGGAGACGGAACAGATTGTTACGCGAGGGAACTTGACGGAAGATAAGTTCTGTGATATTCCGAATTTTGTTCGAGGAGCGGGCTGGTTGGATTATGGTGAGACGGAGGTAAAAGATCTCATTCACCAGTTGAAGTTTAAGAACCGCCCGATGATTGGGTATTATTTAGGGTTAGAATTAGGTAAGCGATTGGGGGAAACGGGTTTTATGGATGGAGTGGATCTTCTTTTGCCTATTCCGTTGCATCCGTCGCGGCTAAAAGAGAGGGGATATAATCAAGCGGAGTATATCGCTGCGGGCATAAGTATGGCAACGGATATACCCATGGATGGTTCATATATACAGCGAGTGGTTAATAATCCTCAGCAGTCCAGACAATTGATTGGAGGTCGCAAGCAGAATGTCTCCCATATTTTTGCGGTCAATCATCCTGAAGAGCTTTATCGTAAGCATCTTTTGTTAGTCGATGATGTCATCACGACGGGTTCGACTCTTTTATCGTGTATTATGTCGATGGTACCTTTCCGTGGTTGCCAAGTCAGTGTAGTCACCCTCGCCAAGGCGCATTAACCCCTTTCCGCCTCTCCGCCTTTCCGCCTCCTCCTTCCCCTTCGGGGGGGGAGGTCGGGATAGGGGCTGCCGGGATAGGGGCTAAAAAATATTATATATTTCTCAATAAGTTATAATAGTTCTTAAGTCCGTTATCCGAAATATGGCGTTCTGCAGTTCCTGTATAGATGACTTGTGTCGTTCGGATAGCATCACCATAAATTTTGCGCAAATACTCTAATCCACCATAAAATGATGTGTTATCTTGGTGTGCTAGTTTAATCTCATAGGCATCAACCATTAAGCCGTCTTCTCGTAATAGGTCAACCTCTTTTTTATTGTCTCTATAGAAATAAAGCGACGAATTGAGGTTGAAATTGTATTGGTGTTTAATAAACTCACAGACAATGAGGTTTTCAAATATTGCCCCACGCATAGGATGAGAATCCAACTCTTGTGGATTATGAATACCGAGAAGATAGCAAACCAATCCTGTATCGTAAAAATATATTTTAGGAGCTTTAATCAATCGTTTCCCGATATTTCTAAAATAAGGTGGCAATAAAAAGGCGATATATGATGTCTCTAATACACTTACCCATTGTTGGATTGTTGCTACAGAAACGCCAACATCTTTGGCTAAACTCCGTGCATTCAATTCTGTACCAACCCGAGCAACTAAAAGTAAGACAAACCGTCTAAACTGGTTTAGGTTCTTGAGAGAAATAATATCTGTCACATCCCGTTGAAGGTATGTTTGATAGTATGCTTTATAAACATCTGTAGGTTCTTGCCCTTCACTCCAGATGGAAGGAAAGAAACCTTTCCACATATATTCATTAACTGACAAAGAGTCATTTGTGTCAAGCTCGTGTAAAGACAACGGCAATAATGTATGAACCGTAGTTCGTCCGGCAAGCGATTGTTTAACTTTCCGTAATAAAGCAACATTACTACTACCGGTAAGGATGTATCTCCGTGATTTATCCTCATCTACAGCGACTTGAACCGCAGAAAAAATATCTGGTAAGTTTTGCGCCTCATCAATAATAACACCGTGTGAATGATTGCGCACAAATCCCATAAGATCAACCGCAACTTCCTCACGTGTAATGGGATTTTCTAAATTGAAGTATTCAAAATCGGGAAATGCCATTTTGCATAGTGTTGTTTTCCCAGACTGACGTGGACCTGTTATCGTTTGTACAGGAAAAGTCTCGTTAAGTCTCAAAAGTTCTCTTTGTAAATCTCTAAAATACATTGCCTTAAGCTGTTTTGGTACGGATTTATAGTTCAACTTCATTTTCGGACTGCAAAGGTAATACATTTTTTTAACATACACAAATTTGTGAACGCTTTTTTTTGTGTTTTTTTGCATTTTGACCCCAAAACTACAAAAACCTCTCCGCCTATCTGCCTATCAGCCTCTCAGCCTTTCTGCCTCTCAGCCTATCTGCCTATCAGCCTCTCCGCCCTTCCGCCTCCCCTTCTGGGCTATACAAGCAATGCCCGACCATGAGGTCAGGCACTGCTTTACTTTTTCCGTTTGGGATGAGGATTGTCCTCTACTCCCAAAATAAGGGCGAGGGGATTAGTTGTGATTTAATAAACTATGCTCTGCATCAAAGACATAAACAATTGTTTCGTTTGTTTCCAAATCTACCAAATCAAAAGCAAAATGAAAGTCTTCGCATATCATTTCTCTATATCCTGCCTCTATCCACTCTTTTTTTACACGTGCTAACGGATAAATGGAAGCATACGTAGATAAACTGCGAACGGCATCAAATAGTCGTTTTTTCTTAGCCCGAACAACGGCAATATCTAACGTTGGGTGCAATGTCATTGAGATAGAATAGAAAGATTCTATCTTTTCTTGCGCCTTTTGATCTATCACCACTTTCATGCCTTTGCAGAATAGAAACTATTGATTAAATTATCAACACGTGTTTCTGCATCATCCACAGAAAGGCTATTAGCAGCAACTTGAACCGATGTCATTAAACGATGGGGGCGATTGGTGACAACCATGTTATCTACCAAAGCTTGGGCGTAACGCGAGACTTGCTCTTGCAAGAACTCCTTATTAGCATTGTAGGTTGGAGGTATTTGCACCTCGATAGGCATTACGAATGGCATAGTTTTTTCTTTCTTTTGCAGTTTTATGCTGCAAAGTTAAAGATTTTTTTTGATATATACAAGTTTTATGCCGGAAAACTGCATTTTTTTTGCATTTTGACCCCAAAACTGCAAAAATCTCTCCGCCTCTCCGCCTTTCAGCCTTTCTGCCTCTCACCCTACACCCCTACTTCCGACCAAATAGGAGGCTGATTATCACAAACAACCGAACAAAAACGTCACAAACAACCGAATTTTTATAAAAAATTATTGATTAAAAAGGAAGGATAAATCCGATTGTAAAAATTGCTCTACATCCAAGCCTCCCGTACCAACAACCCATGTTCGGATTGGATGATAAGAGTCCTCAAAAGTAAATATACCACTATTTAATTTGCGTCTTCCGGTCTTAACTTCAATGGTAACGAGCTTACTATTGGACAAAAGGACATAATCAACCTCCTCATTTTTGTGACGCCAATAATAAACCTCATAGTTTAATCTTTTTGCATTATTGATTAAATGGGTTCCCACTGCCGTTTCTATCCAACGTCCCCATTTTTGATTATCTGTTACCACTTGCTCAAAAGAGCATTTAGACGTTGCGCTCAAGAGTGCTGAATTATAGACCAAATATTTAGGTATTGACCTATATTTACGAGCATTGTCGATTGCATATTTTTGTAATCCGGCTAATAAACAACTTTCATCTAAAACGTCAATATATGTCGCTAATGTATCCGTATTTCCTACATCTTGCAACTGCCCTAACATTTTATTAAAAGCCAACAACTCTCCTGAATAAGAGCATCCTAATAAAAATAATTGTTTTAGAAGCGCAGGTTTATAAACACGCTTTGTTAGTAACACATCCTTAGTAATAGCCGGTTCAATTATGGCATTTTGTATGTAATTAAGCCACCGTTTCTCATCATTGACAAGAGTAGCACCTCCGGGATAGCCTCCAAAATAGATATAATGATATAGATCAAAGCCAAAAGCATCGTGCATCTCTTGGTACGACCAATGCTCCATATTTATGAGTTCAAACCGTCCGGCAAGCGATTCTGTTAAACCGTCCATCAATAGCAGCCGACTGCTTCCTAAAATAATTACCTTTAGGTTTCTGTCGTTAAAACTATCCTTATCCCATTCACCCTTAACGACTTCACTCCAATTATCAAACTTATGAATTTCATCTATTACAAGAAGCATCTGTGAATAATGATTAAAGTCCATTATTTGCCGTGCCTGTTGCCATTGTTGTCGAATCCAAATTGGATTACGATTGGGCGCGTCCTCTGCGACTGCAAAATAATATGGAACATTTATCTCGTGTAACACTTGTTTGACTAGTGTTGACTTGCCAACTTGACGAGGACCGGCAAGCACTTGAATAAACTTTCTTTTTTCCGCAATCCTTTGACGGAGAACTTGCGCTTGTTGACGTTGATACATAAACCTTAACTTTTAATTTGGGTGCAAAGATACAATAAATATTTGATTTGTGCAAATATTTTTGCAAAATTCTCAAAAGTTGTGTGAAAAATTCTCAAAACTACAAAAACCTTTCCGCCTCTCAGCCCATCTGCCTATCAGCCTCTGCGCCCTTCCACCCTTCCACCCTTCCGCCTTTCCACCCTTCAGCCTCTCAGCCTTTCCGTCTCCCCTTTTGGGGCTAAAAAGCAATGCCCGACCATGAGGTCAGGCACTGCTTGGGTTTTACGCCACAGTCTATATCATTTACTTTATAAGAAACTATCGGGTGAAGGGTGTTTTTAAAAGTGTTTGTAAAAACTCTTGTATGTTTACAACTTCTACTTGGAATTCCGGAGGGAGTTGTTTAAGTTCCTCAAAATGTGCATCATTGGATACGATGTATTGTGCATTAGCCACAATTGCACAATCAACAAATTTATTATCGTCCACATCTTGTGTAATAAATCCAAAACGAAATTTTGGATCATACAAATCCGTCAATGGGTGATGTAAGATGAGATTAACTACATTTTCAGCTATTTCGGGAGTTGCTTTTTGCCCTATTATTTCTCTATATTCATTAAGAATCTCATTACTAACGCAAAGAGCAAAAGACTCTTGCTGATACATTTTCCAAATTGCGTAGAATGGACTTCTGCGCGACAACATTTGAATGAGGCAATTAGTATCAAGAACGACGCGATTCATTTGTACGCAATACGACTATGAGCGGTTGATAAATCTTTTAAGGTTTGTTCGTTCCATTTACCACTATCCCATAAAGCATCCATTTGAGCATCAACTCTTTGTGCAAAGAAAGCAACCAAAAAGCGTTTTAAGGATAACAAATCCTCTTGAGAGTTTAATCCCGACATTGCGTTTAGCAACTCCATTTGAACAGCATTAATCATAATAAAAATCCTCCTTTTTGCGTTTTGCGACGCAAATATACAACAAAAATTTGGTATGAGCAAATATTTTGGGCACAAAATTGATTTTTTAATCAATAATAGCACTTTTGAGATATATTTTGGGAGCTAACTCACGAAAACATAGAACAAAAGGACTATTAGGAGGCGATAGCCGTTGTGCCCAAAGATTGCTCATATTCATAAAGACGCGAACGTACATTGGGGGGAATGCGTGGTGCGGCCTTTTGGGGATGGCTTAGCAGGCAGCTTGCCCAAGGTACAGTTTTTTCGGAAAAGTGCATTTTTTTTCATTTTTGACCCCAAAACTACAAAAACCTTTCTGCCTCTCAGCCTATCTGCCTTTCAGCCTCTCCGCCTTTCAGCCCTTCCACCCTTCCGCCTCCCCTTCTGGGCTATACAAGCAATGCCCGACCGAGAGATCAGGCACTGCTTTACTTTTTCCGTTTGGGATGAGGATTGTCCTCTACTCCCAAAATAAGGAGGGCGTTAGTTTAGCATTTTATTGATTAAGGCGATTAATTCGTGAGCCATTGGTTGCATTTCTCGTAGATCCTCTTCACAGACATCATAAACCACATCATAGTCAGCTTTTGTTCGTAAGGATTCCATCTTAGACACGAAAGCACCAAAACGGGGTTCAACCACACCTTTTTTCACAAAATGTAACCCAAATAAGGTATTTAAACCTTCGTGGGTACGAGTCATGATTCCGTTCTCCACAAAGAGAGCATGTATTGCATGAAAACAAGCGTAGTAGAATCGGTTAGCAGCGGTGGAGAAATGTTTCATTGTAAACAATTCGTCTGCCTCTGATAGGAATAGATTTGCTTTATCTAAATGCAACTGCTTCATAGCAGTTCTATCTTCTGAAGAAAGACTCATATTATAACTTTTTTATCGTTTTGAACATTATGATAGAAAGGAGAAAAATGACGAGCTTGCCACTCTTGTTTTGAATAAAGCACCGGATTTATTGTTTGTCCAAGACTCCATCCAAGTTCAGTAAAGGGATAAGCATAAATGTCATAATCTGTCCATTGGATTTTATCTTTATCCAATAAAACAAGTAAGTCCCAATCGGAATTTGCATGAAAATCTCCACGAGCGCGAGACCCATAAAGCCACAAGTTTCCCCCATTAGGAATAATTCGTTTACCTAATTGACGAATCTGTTTTATGACACCTTCTGTCGGCATAGTTTTTTCTTTCTTTTGCAGTTTTATGCTGCAAAGTTAAAGATTTTTTTTGATATATACAAGTTTTATGCCGGAAAACTGGATTTTTTTTGCATTTTGACCCCAAAACTACAAAATGAGCCCCATGCATATAAACAATCACTACCCAACCTCTTGCGAAGCTGGGCAGTGATTTTGATACCTCGTGGCCTATATCATTTACTTTAAAAGTAAAGAATATAAACTATGGGGTGAGGGGATTAAGGATGAAATGGTGCAGCTTGTAAGTTATCGTGAGCCCCATTAGAAACGCCTAACGTCGCCTGCATAGTTACTTCTTTTGCTTCGAGGTTTACTTTCTCTGTTTGTGGTTTTTTATACATTTTCTTCATAATTTAATAAGTGTTTAATTTTCGTATTGTTTACAAACCACACAAAGGGGACAAACCCCTCTGTGTAGTTTTGATGATTATTGGATTCGGATACCTTGAGCATTGTAGATACGGCCTTCGTTAACAATCACGATGTGGTTATTGTGGAAGAATTTGTGAGCACCTTGGAGATCTACCCAACCATCTACATTGAGGTTGTTAATACCCGTAGGCGTGCCATTCGGATTACCAATCACGCGACGAGGAGCGTTAATAGGAGCCTGAACTACGCCAATCTGGTCTGCTTGTACCCAACCGCGGCTCGGACCAACGGTGCAGTTCACACCGCACTCATACAACTTCTGTTGCAGAACGAAGAAGTATCCGGGAACGTATCCCGTTTCGTTGATAGTAATCGTCCCGTCGGTTAGGTTACCGAACAAACCATTTGCCTTAACAGTTGTGTTTTCGTGGTCCTCGAGTTTATACTCTTCGCCCGAGAAGAATAATGCCATCTTTGTATCGGTAGCACAGAAGATATATGGTTTACCGGCTACGAGGTAGTCTGTTTCTTCTACAATCGTAACAGAGGTTGGGTTGGTAGAACCAATAGCGTCAGACGTCTCAATGTTCCAGAATGTAGCACCTGAGCGGTCAGCAGCCGTTACAGTGTAAGGTACACAAACCGTTCCATAGTTGCCTACAACGAGGTCGGTGCGTCCATAATCCGGTTGCGGGTCGATGGTGAGATTCTCGTAAGCCAAAGCCACCTTATAGAGGTAAGCTTTTGGATTGCTCGATGTTGAAGCATACCAACGAATACCACCACTACCACTATTATGATTATACGTTAATAGTCTGGTATTATTGTAGGTTAAATCTCCATTTTCGTTCATAACAACCAATTTTTGTTCATCTGATACTGCAAATGAATTGCTTGTACAAGGCTCAATATATTTACCATCACTTTGAATCAAAGCTAGTGCATTGGCAGTACCTGAGATATTAATAATCATTGGAACAGTTTGTGTAACATCATTTGTCATTTTACCCCATGTACCATCTATACCGGTATAGTATAATGTCGCTTCATCGTATTCAGCTCCGATTACATACAACGCACTCATATCCAAGTTCTCGTTAGAAGTAATCTTTGTAGCAGTGCTGCAATCAGGTGCGGAACTCTTCGCTACAGCACCATAGACTGTAAGACCATCAGCAGGAACTTCGGTAGTAGAGGAGATAAACTCTGCTATTGTTACGTTGCCGTCAGCATCGCACTTGTCAGAGGTTACCCAACCTGCGAACTCTGGGAAGTAAGTCTTATACTTCCAATCAGCAGGAGCGGATTGAATAGTACCGACCTCGAACTTGTCTTCTTTGAGAACAGCGGGAGTAACCACATCAGCAGCACCCTCCATCTTCCAAGTTACAGCAGGATATTCGGCGAAGTTAGCCGTAATCGTAATAGCCTTTGTCGGCATCGCAAAGGTAGCCACGTTACCATCCTTCGAAGTCGGAGTTACATTCGTGAAGTTCCAATCAACGAAGTAATATCCCTCGTCAGCGGTAGCAGTAACTGTAGCTACAGTTCCTTCATTCAATTTGCCGTCTGTCAAATCGGGATCAATCTCAATCTGACCATTTTCTGCAACAAGTGTTACCGAATGAGAAGCGATTTCTGCTTTGGTAGTAAACGGATCAGACGTTGCTTCATAGCCCCAGCAGCCCTTGAATGCCTTAACGGTGAAGGTGTATTCGGTAGCAGCCGTTAAGCCTGTTACTACATATTCAGAACTCTCCACATTAGCCTCATCAACCAAATCTGTTGCTTTGTAAACGCTTACGTGATACAGGGTTGCTCCTGTTACATTGTTCCAATCCAATTTAGCACTATTGGCTGTTAATGCGTCATTAACAACATGCAAATTCGTAGGAATAGCTGTTCCACACTCTTCGGTAATGAAGGCTGTTTCGGCAGCATTTGCCCACAAAGCTTTGTAGGTTACACCCGTTGCATCTTGCTTGCCCTCCAAGATAGTCGGCTTCTCGGTTGCAGGCTCACCTGTTGTTATTTCAGTAGTAGCAGGAACCCAACCGGCAAACTTAAAGTATGCATCTTTGCGAGTACCCTCGGTTGTGTTAGCCAATGTAGGCAAGTCGTATTGAGCGCCAACGCCCTTTTGTTCTGCGGCACCATGAAGAGCATCATTAAACTTGTCTTCAAGAGCAACAAACGCGTAACTTACGGTTACATTAGAAGCCGGCATCTTAAATTGATTGGACTTATTTACTGTAATCGCTTCTGTCGTTGTCTCATTCGTAACTGTCCACTTTCCACCTTCAGCAGTATAACCGGCATCTGCATCTGCCGTCAGTTGAATAGTTGTACCGGCATCAATCGTATTTTGTGGGTCAGCATCAACACTACCGCCAACGATTCCATCAGCAATCGTAATATCATAGAACGTCGGGCAAGTGGTGATATAAGCGGAATAAGTCTTGGGAGTGAGAGTACGCTTGTAAAGATAGCAATCGCTTTGTTCAGAATCTGATTTGTAGAAACGGAAATAACCCGAACCGCCATTATTATATTGGAACTTAACACCATTTGTTAACGACATATGTACTGTTCCGCCATCGTTTAAAGCAATGGTGATAGGATAATCATCTGCCGTATTTACATTGGCTGTACTATCAAGTCCATTTGAATTAGCACTTCTATAGTTGTAATAACCACTTTGCGACTTCATCAAATAACCTCCCTCACAAGTTTCAAAAGTAACATGATAAGGATTACCAATTTCGCCTGCAATAGTATTATCCACAATGGATTCACTCAAATCCACATAATTTCCTTCTTTACCAATACCATTTGTTCCACTATAGTAACCATTAGCGAATTTAGATTCACTCTGTGCAATCAAGTAATCACCTGTCCAACTGTCGGGTGCTTCGGTAACAAGTGTATAAACATCAGTTCCCTCCGATGCCACCTTACCAAAGAGTGCATAGAAGTATTTATCGCCATCAGCGGACTTTGCTTTGGATGTATCAGCAACAAGTTCGTAGTTGAATGGAGCGCGAGTTTGAACGCCTTCAACAGGTCTATTCACCCAACAAATAAAGTCTTCGTAGTTTTCATCGCAAGCAGAAGTTGGATCTGTTGTCGGCATAACTACTTTTTCACTTGCAGCGGTAGTGGTTGCGAAAGGATGTTCTATGTCACCATTTACAATCCAATACAACGTAGCCGGAGCCGGAGTAGTAAACGTAGCCGTTCCGTCCGTCCAATCACTGGTGGCGGTAGTTAAATCGTTACCAACGGCACGAACGCGCCATGTGTAGGTCGTTCCTGAGGTTAATCCGGTCGGTCCATAAGAAAGACTTGTCGTTTGTTGATTCTTTACACGAGTTGAGCCAGCGTAAACTTCAACATCATATTTTTCAGCACCGGTAACCTCTCCCCATTTTAAGGTTACGCTTGAACCGGTTAGGTTCTCGTATGTCAAATTACTTGGGGCATTCAGTTTCTCTGCCTTTGAAACGACATCTAAGTCTTTGGCACGTGGAGAAATAAAGATAGAAGTAACCTCCTCAACCGTTTGAGTGGTAATGATACCCGTAATATCATATTTGGCACCATCTTTTACCCAAGAAGAAGCATTTACGATATTATTTCCTAATTTAATTGTGTTGCTCGAAGCATCCGTAAACACTCCATCAGTTGCATTGTAGATAACATTCTCTATCTTTACTAACTGACCATAGTTGGAAGCGGCGATAGCATCTACAGCCATCGTGGTTGCGGGTGTTTCAAATGTACCCTCTGCTGCTGTTATACCGGCATTGTCAGTGAATTCCAGAACTCCATTGAACAACTTATACGGCAGAATAGCGTGCTCGCCTGTTGACAGTTTTTGTCCGCGACTGAATCCATGGTTGTTCTTGTTAATCATATATACGTTTGTTCCATCGGTCAAATAAACCGTATATACGTTCGTAGCATTAACAAGCAAGTTGCTGAAACTTACACATGCTTTTTGAGCATCAGCCGTAGCGGTTGCTTTTAATGCGGTTAAATCGCTATAGTGAGGCAGAATAGTATAAGTTGCCTCAGCGGGTTCGCTCTCTTTCGGACTCATAACGGCTTTTGCCTTGATGGTGGTTGTATTAGAAATGGGAAGCGCCTTAGAATAAGGAGTCCAACTTGCGCCACCATCGGTCGAGTACATAAGCGTAACACCATCAGGATTCTCGCCTTTACCAATTGTTACATTCACGCTGGTACAGAATTCACCACCTTCCGTCAATGTCGGTGCTACCAATGGAGGTACACAAGTCGTGGAATAGTGAGAATAAGTAATATCCTTTTCTTGAGTATAAACTTCAACCTTTGTCATACGGAGACCATTACTACCAGAGGCTGCGCCATTACCTTTTTTAGCAATAACACGAAGTTTTCCTATACCGGAAAGAGGATTGCTTTCAACGGTGAAATCATTTCTTGTCGTTTGTTTATCATCGCTCACCGCAGCATCTTTCCATGTAGTTAATACACCTCCAACATTACCTTTAATAACCAAAGGTTTATAAGTATCACCACCATACGAACCACCATATACTGACACTTTTGTAATTTTGCTTAAATCAAATTCGGCAGTTTCTACATAAGCGTTTTCACCAAATAAACGGTAATGTGCACCACTCGAAGGAGTCATATTCGTAGTAGAACCACTATATGTCCAAGTATCATATTCTGCTGAAGTAATAAGTTTATCCTTCATTTCTCCCGAACCTCCAATTTCGGCAAAGACTGCGTGATAGGTGACATTATCTGTTACAGCAGGAGCAGTAGCAACGTTTGTAAAGAGAACTGCCGGAGCCTCAGCAGCATCAGTTATTGTGTTATTTGTCCAACCTAAGAAAGCGATATTGTCCTCATCGCAAGATTCAGCGGTAGGAACAATAGTTACCGTATTGCCATCAACAACGGTTTCGTTCTTGCTTTCGTCAATATCTCCATTGATGGACCATTTAACGGTATAAGACGCTTTTGCAGAACCATTCAAAGTTACCTCAACATTTGCCGTAGTGCTGGAGATTGTCATCGTAGCAGAATGTGTACCACCCGCTGTAGGAGCATACTTAACATAGATGTCGGCAAGGATTTCTCCGTCTGCTTGTTCGATAGAAGAAATTGCGTTTCCTTCGCCATCAACTGCGGTAAACATCTCAGCGTCCGTTCCGGAAATCTCGATAGTGGCATTTGCCGTGAGGTTTTCACCCGTCAAAACAATATTATCACTTGTATAGGACTGACCTACTACCTTATTTGTAAACTCTACAATAGTAGGATCAACTTCCAATTTCGGATCCGTAGCCGAGAGCACATTAACCGTAACCTCTTCTGTTGCTTCAGCATATATGTTCGTTGCAACAGCTTTAACCGTTACCGTTGTTTGACCGGCATTGTCACCTGCCATACCTTCTGTACCATCAACATAGAAGACATCTTCGTCATCCGAAGTAAATTCCAACGTTCTCGAATCACCACCCGTAACAGAAGCAACCCAAGTTGTCAAATCAGAAACAACCTCACCTGCTCCAATATTTTGGATTGCAGCCGCCAATGTAAGGGTCGTAGGCAACAAGTTAACAGTAATATCTTGTGTAGTACTCTTTTCGTTTTTATATGTAATCGTAACTTGTGTGTTTTCACTTGTTAGAAGAGTCGAAAGAGTAGGACTAAAAGTAAAGTCACTCTCATTACCGGCATAAGCAATCTCCTTTGTTCCGTTGCTATAAACAGCATTGATAACCAATCCTGCGGGATTAAAGGTTTCGTTGGCGTTGTATTCCAATTTCGGAGCGGTCTTGACACTAATCGAATTCAATGTTGGAGCATCTTCAATGGTAACGCAAGCTGAAGCAATACCTATTTGGTTAGAACTGTTACTAAATGTCAATTTAACAGCATTGGTTCCCTCAGGAAGATTAGTGCTTTCTATCTCAAAATCGTCAGAAGTCACAGAGGGGGTCAATGTTTGATAGTTCGTACCGCCATCGGTAGAATAGTTCAGTGTAATGGTTTGTTTCTTGTCTGACCATTGTTTGCAATTAACATGGATTTGCGTTATCACTTTCTTTTCTGCGGCAACAAATGTCACATCACTTCCCTTGGTTACAGGACAATCGGTAATAGTGCTAGAATTCTTATTAGCATTTGCAAATGTAACTGTCAAATTGGTATAATTAACTACATGCTGACTATAACCTGAACCCCACTTACTCCAATCGCTAATTTTAGTAAAGTCGCAATTAAGACTACCCTCCCAGCAAGAGAAAACGGGTTTGGTAACATTTACGGTATAGGAAGCACTTGCTTCGCAATACGTATCGGTTGCAGGTACAGAAGCCGTAATCTCCGTCGTTCCTGCTCCCACAATCGTAACAGTACCATCGGCAGCAACGGTGGCAACCTTGGTATCACTACTTGAATATCCAATCGTTTGACCATCTGCAACATCTATAGAAGCTGTATACTTAAAAGGCACATCCGCCGTTGTCTTCTCTACCGTTGTCGGGCTACCCGCAAAAGTGATTGTGCGAGAGGTGCAAGAAGGGTCGTCGCCAGCAGTCTTTGTTAATGTAATGGATTTAATCCAAAACGATTTAACATCACTTCCTTTTGTGGTAGATATCGTAATTGTACCACCTTTTGCGACACTAACATCAAAATTAAATGTTGTATTACTTGTCGATTTTGCGATAGCCTGTCCTTCACCACCATTCACAAACAAGGTGTAACCTGCATTGTTGGCGGATGCCACTATAGACACCTTTGAAACACCATAATCTGATAGTGTGTAGGAGAAACTCGTTATCGCCGCCTTTGACCATGCTAAACCGCGACTAGGAGACGCAGATTCGAAAGAACCGGGCGCGGGATTGGATGTCCAGCCTTGCAAATTATCTTTGTCAGTAAAAGTAAACGTAACCGTTTCGTCTACTGCCCACAAGTTTACACTCAGCACCAACCCTAATAGGGTGAATGCCATTGTCTTGAATACTTTTTTCATAAGCTTAAAAGTTTTAAGTTGTTAATAATTTAAGTTAATTAAGTATACTTTGGTTATACTTTGTTTTTTGCTAGCAGTAGTCAAGCCAATGGCTACTGCCAAAATCCCTTATCCGTGTCGGGCACAACTGTTAATTTAAAATCTTAACTCAAAATCTTTTCCAAATCGGTTGACGATATTCTTTCTTTTAATTCGCCTATCGGCGAGAAATCATTCTAAAATCTGTTCTATAATCTCAACTCAAAATCTATTTTATTGCCCTTTCCCTAGATACGGTTTTCCCGTTTCATCGGGAACACCATGCCTACGGACATCCAATAGAGTGGTCGCGGTGGGAACATTGCGTAGGAGGTACACAAAAAAGCGGTAAAATCGCTTTCCTTGTGGAATTGGATTTTACCGCTAATAAAATGATTGAAAATAAACTATGCTTTTAAATAGTCTATTCTATGTTTGGAAGGAACTCTAAATGACATTGTAGTCTTGCCTCTGTAGTTAGTTATTGAAAAATCACCTTTGGTAATGATGTTCATACCTAACAACATACCTATTGAATGATCATTCGATAATTCATCACATTCCGTTACATTCGTTGCAAACACGATATCAGTACCTTTCAATCTTATTTGCACATAGTACACATTCACAACACGAACACCATGAACACCGCGAACACGAGTTTGCCCAATAGAAGGTAAACCCAATAATTGCGCCGATGATTTAGTAATAACCGAATTGGTTGCGCCAGAATCCCAAATTCCAAATGTCTCACAAGACGTTTTAGAGAAGAAATCTTTAACCTCTACTGCACTTATAATGCTACGTGCAATACCACTTTCTCGGATGGTAATGGCTTTTATAGGCTTCTGTTTCATGCAAAAAGAACATTTGAGTTAAAGAACTGCTGAGTATAAGCCTCTTCACCTTCGGTACATTCTTGAATTAAAAACGTACCTAAAGCAAAGCGCTTAGCTGCCTTAATCGCAGCTTCCCGCATAGTACGATATGCGCCCTCAACTTGTTTGTTGACAATGACAAGGAACTTACCCTTGTACTGACGAACTAACGATTCTTGATTGTCCAAATAATATTGGAAATTCTCCTTCTGCATAATTATTTCTGTTATATTTTGCGTTTTGCGACGCAAAGGTACAACTTTTTTTCCATATATGCAAATTTTTCTGCATAATTTAACTAATTAATGGCAAAAATGCCACTAATCAGCGGTAAAATCCAATATTTCAAAGATCATTGTGCCTTTTTAAGTCCGGCAGGGACTGGTTCTATTTCGTTTCCCTTCAAATGGTTAAAATCTTAACTCAAAATCTATTCGAAATCGGTGGACGATATCATTTTATTTTATTCGCTTCGCGAGAAATCCTACTTAAAATCCCTTCCAAAATCTCAACTCAAAATCTACTTACATCCTACGTACATCCTATAGAGTGCTACGTTAGGAGCATTGCGTAGGAGGCTCCTTGAAAATCTACTTGCTCCTACTTTATGGACAGCCATAAAAAATAGAAGCAGCGAAATCGTTGCTTCTATTGAAAAATGCTATTTACTTACTCCTTATAGCGCTACCTTACCTCGCATCCAATTGGGCGAGAACCATTCGCGCAACCATGAGAAGTCCGGACGAGACTTAACATTATCTACAAAAGACTTCTGTACCTTACGGCAAATCTTGTCGTATTCTGCTGCCTCAAACTGATTCTTTGCGTTCTCCACATAACCAAAGAACGTGGTCGGAGTCTCAATACTTCTCAACATCTTACCAATCGCCTCACTCGGCATCTCTCCATCCTCATAGCGACGATATTGATTAACGCCAAGGCCAAGCACCTCAGACATCTTAAGAGCCGATAAACCGTATTTGTCTCGCGTTTCTTTCAATTCCGCAGGAGAAGGAATACCATGTCTTAAACGATATTGTGCGTAAACTTGCTCCAGATTATCAAAATCCATAGCTTCCGTAGTAAACTCTATACCCGTTTCAGCATCCTTGTAATTA
>JAZLHD010000084.1:0-1187 GCA_045616645.1 Paludibacteraceae bacterium | reverse complement strand
AATCGAGTAGGAGGGAAAATTAAATAAATTTTCCCGACCTCTCACACCACCGTACGTACGGTTCCGTATACGGCGGTTCAATCAACTTAACAAGTAACACACCTCTCGGTGTAGTAATCTAACATTGAGACTAATCCAAAGCGGGTTAGTCTTTCTTTGTTTATTGCAAAATTCAGAACTCTTCGTTGGCATACATAGGCTATCCTCTTACCCGTATAGGCTGTAATCCAAGCCGTGTCTTTATCAACTCCAAGCTTCATCAGATTCTTTATACGATTCTGTGGAGTTTTCCATTGCTTCCAAATACACATACGCAATCTAAAACGAATTCGTGAGTCCATTTCCTTGCAAAGTGTTTTCATACTGCCTATCTTGAAGTAGTTTATCCAACCTCGGATAAGCTGGTTGAGTTTCTCCACCTTATAGCTGTTACTAACGCCCCAACTACGGCAAGTGAGTTCTCTCATTCTCTTCTTAAACCTCGCTATTGATTTTACATGGGGTTTTGCTTTGAACTGATGTGCTCTTGAATCAAAGTAGAATCCAAATCCAAGGTATTTAAGTCCTTGCGGTTTGTCCACTTTGCTCTTGGTCATGTTGACCTTGAGCCCTAGTTTCTCTTCAATGAACCGTGAGATATTTCTCATAACTCTGTTCGCTGACATTTCACTTCCGACCATAATGATACAGTCATCTGCGTATCGTACAAAGTTAAGTCCTCGCTTTTCCATTTCCTTATCAAGTTCATTTAGCATGATGTTTGCCAACAATGGCGAAAGGTTTCCACCTTGCGGTGTTCCCACAATAGAATCCTCGTATTCATCATCAATCATGATTCCGCTGACTAGATATTTTCTAACGATAGAGATAACATCTCCATCTTTAATGGTTCTACCTATGATAGTCATAAGCTTGTCATGATTTACTGTGTCAAAGAACTTTTCCAAGTCAATGTCTACAATCCAATCATTACCATCATTCATCATATCAAGTGCTGTTAAGATTGCTTGTTGTGCACATCTATTGGGTCTGAATCCATAACTATGGTCATGGAACTGTTCCTCATAGATTGGTGTTAGCACCTGCGCAATGGCTTGTTGTATGAATCTGTCTGTTACTGTTGGTACTCCTAGGTTTCTGACACCGCCATCAGGCTTTGGTATCTCCACTCTTCGTACTGGTTGAGG
>JAZLHD010000083.1:0-16903 GCA_045616645.1 Paludibacteraceae bacterium | reverse complement strand
GCGAAAAAAATCTAACACAAGTAGATGCAAAAATCTTTTGGACGACTTTCTTTTTATTTCGCCTATCGGCTCAGAAATCATTCAAAAATCTATTCCAAAATCTTTACTAAAAATCCTCTCCGCCTCTCCGCCTCTCCGCCCCTCCGCCCTTCTGCCTCTCCGCCTTTCCGCCCCTCGCGAATTCTGTGTAATTTCTTCTCAATAATTTATTATTACACCGCTTTTTTGTGGTGTGGAAGGTGAACTGTAAGTGAGCCTTCCTATTACTTTTTAGTTTTGTTATTGGATAGAAGAGCTTGCTCGGCTAGACAATAAGAAAATAAAAAGGAGATAATAAATTATATCAATCTGTGCAATCTGTGGAATCTGTGAGAGCTTTTAGTCTGTGTTTTCTGTGAGTTCTGCGAGAGAAATCACAAAAATCTGCAAATATATTTGCATAATCCAAAAAAAAGTCGTATCTTTGCACACATTTTGAATAATTATGCGAAAAGTTCTAATAGTGGCTATTGTTGCCCTCGCCCTTTATGGGATAGGCAAACTCATCCTCTTCCCGGGTTATATAACCGCGAAGAAGGTGGAAGAGAAACACGGATATTATATCCCATCTCCTGCCTCCGTGGATTCGGTTCTCCAAGTCCTACAAGCGGATTATACTTTTTCCTCAATGATTTTTTGGAATAAACAAGTCCACCGCCAGCACCTCTCAGAGGTTCGCCCCGGGTACTATGTTTTTGGGGATAAAGTGAAGTTCGCCGATGTGGTGCGTCGCCTGAAGGGTGGGGAAGAGACCCCTATTAAGTTAACCTTCACCCACACCGTGCGTACCCCCGAACAACTCGCCCAACGCTTGAGCAAACAGCTGCTGTTAGACTCGGCATCGATTGCCCACAGGATGTACGATGCTGAATATATGGCGCGTTATGGGCTTAAACCCGAAACCGCCATCACCCTTTTCTTACCCGATACCTACGAGGTCTATTGGACGATGACGCCCGACCAACTCTTTGATAGAATGGCAAAGGAATATAAACGTTTCTGGACAGAGAAACGCAAGGCGCAAGCCGCTGCGATGAAACTGAGCCAAAGCGAGGTGGCGACCTTATCTTCCATCGTGGAGAGCGAGACCAATAACCAAAACGAATATCCTACCATCGCCTCCATTTATCTCAATCGTCTTCGCAAAAACATCCCCTTGCAAGCGTGCCCGACGGTGATCTTTGCCCAACGAGACTTTGGAAAGAAACGTGTACTGAAAAAGGACCTGGAGTTTAATTCCCCCTACAACACCTATAAATATCGCGGTCTGCCTCCCGGCCCCATCCGCTGTACTCGCAAGAGTACGATAGATGCCGTGCTTAATGCACCTAAGACCGATTATCTATATATGTGTGCCAATCCGGATTTTAGTGGGACACACGTGTTTTCTAAGTCTTATTTAGACCACCAACGCGTGGCAGCAAAATATCAAAAAGAACTGAATAAGCGGCACGTAAGATGAGCGGTATCGAAAATATAGGCAAAAAAGATATAGCGTGGAGTTACTTGGCCACTATCTTTATGATAGGGGGGTGGGTGATTCTGTTGCCGTTCATTCTCAATAAGTTCTCTGCCGAAACGGTGGGAATCTGGAATATCTTTCAGACCATCTCAATGCTTGTGTTGATTTTGGACTTTGGTTTCCGTCCTACTTTTGCACGTAATCTGAGTTACGTGTTCTCGGGTGTGAGCCAATTGCAGAAGGATGGGGTAGAGCATATCTCGGAATCGAGTGAGATTGACTATTCGCTTTTGAAGGGAACGTTGGCGGCAATGCGCCGTTTTTATCGTTGGTTGGCTTTGGGTGCGTTTGCATTATTAGCGACTTTAGGGACAGGCTATTTCCTATACTTAATGCAAAAATACTCAGGCGACCACCAAGATGCCATCATCGCATGGGTGCTGCTGATAACGATAAACTGCTATAATCTTTATACCTTATATTACGACGCGTTGTTATTAGGAAAAGGTTATGTTAAGCGTAGCCAGCAGATTACGGTGATAGGGCAATCCCTTTATATCGGTGTTGCCATCGGATTGATTTATGCGGGTTTTGGATTGACGGCGATTGTGTCCGCACAATTATTGTCGACTATAATACGAAGAGTGTTGATGTACAGAGTGTTCTTTACTCCTCAGATGCGTCAATCCTTGAGTGAAGTGGAGGAGAAAGATGATCAGAAAATCTTAGAAGCGATCATTCCCAATGCCGTAAAAATAGGATTGACCCAATTGGGTGGGTTCTGTGTAACCAAGTCGGCTGTGTTTATGGGGGGTGCCTATCTGACACTCGAAGAAATGGGTTGTTTTGGTATCACCATGCAAGTCATGGATGTGCTGTCCCGTTGTGCCACTATTTATTACCAGTCGATAACGCCTAAGTTGGCGCAATATAGGGCACAAAATAATATATTGGCTCTACGCAAGAGTTATATCAATAGTGTGCTGATTGTATTAGGAACGTTTCTTGTCGTAGGTGCGCTGTGGGTGTGGTTGGGCGATTGGGCATTAGATATAATTGGTAGTAAGACGCCTTTTGTTGCAACGACGATGCTAATAGTGATGCTGGTTATCAATTGGTTAGAACAGAATCACGCTACAGCGGCAGGATTTATTATGGCGGATAATCGAATACCATTTTTTATTCCGTCACTTGTCAGTGGTGCAGCCACGATAGTGTTGATGTGGCTGTTTATGGATGTGTATGATTTGGGCTTATGGGGTTTGGTTCTCGCTCCGGGAATAGCGCAATTGGCTTACCAGAACTGGAAATGGCCGATGGAAGTGGTGAAGGAGTTGTGGAGTAGGGGAATAGAGAAATGATAAATAAGATACAAATTTCAAAACTATTGCAACAATAATGATACCCTATATCGTCTTTATTTTCCTCTGCATCCTGTTTTCTCTGATATTCGATAAACAAGACGAGAAAAGCAAATCCGAACCCTATGCTTTTTGGCTGATGTGTTTGTATTTGATTTGCCTCTCCGGCTTGAGCTACGGGTTGGGTGGAGATAAGTTCTCCTACATGAAGGATTTTGAAGAACTGCCCTTAGATATATCCCTTTTTGAATACGTGAAGGAGCAATTCATCACCCAAACCTATATGCCTTCTTGGAGCATTGTTAATTATCTATGCAAGGACTGGTTCAACTCTTTTTATGTGGTACAGTTTGTGGAGTCCATCGTCGTGAACGTAAGTATCTGCTATCTCGCACGCAAATATACCAAAAACCATTTCTTGTTCTTAGCCATATTCTTCCTGTCGGAAATCTATTTCCAATTCAACACGGAAGTGATGCGAGAAGGTTTTGCTATCGCTATCGGACTGATTGCTATCGATCAATATAACCAAAAACAACATCTGGTTGCCTACCTCTTGGCGGTCCTGCTGGCTCTGTCTTTCCACCTCTCCGCTGCGATCCTGTTCCTGTATCCCATTGTCACAAAAATAAATATAACTCTTTCCAAAAAGAATTTTGCTATTTATTGCGCAGCCATTATCGTCGCGTGGACCATCTCCGACTTAATCATGTTCTACGTTATCCCACACCTGTCAACACTGTCGGAATCCTTCAAATATAAACTCCTTTCCTATATCGGCATAGGAACAACCATAAAAGGATTTGCGAACCTGTTTTGCCGCTATCTTATCCTCCCCTTCATTGTGGGGTACTACTATATCCATCGCCAAGCGGATTCGTCTTTGCGCAAAACGGCAGAATACCTGTTGTTATACGAATTGATATTAGGCGGAATAATCTGTATTGTGGGCTTCGGCTTTGTACGGTTCTTTAACTATGTCCGCATCATCAACTTGTGCTGGCTGACCACCCTTATCTTTACTTTCTTCCAAGAGCGGAAACACGTCTTCGCACGGGCTTTCGTTATCTTGGCTTACGTAGGGTTTGCTTTCCTGCACTGGAATACTTACTTCCCTGAAAGCAGAGCCCATTTTTATGATTTATTTGTGCCCTATACCTCTATCCTCAACGAGGATAATAGAGTCTGGGAACGCGAGTATATATACCAAGAAGCTATTACGCCTCTTGAAGAAACAAAAGCCCAACGAGATATACAATAATTATCTATGAACAAAACCATTTCTATAGCCATCGCTACCTATAATGGCGAGCGATTCTTAAGAGAACAGTTGGATAGCCTCTATGCGCAAACCCATCCTGCTGACGAGATTGTGGTGTGCGACGATCGCTCCAAAGACGGGACAGCCGCTATCTTGGAAGAGTATCACCAGAAATACGGACTGAAATATCACATCAACGAACACCAATTAGGAGTCAATGCCAATTTCTTCAAGGCGATGAGCTTGTGTACCGGTGACTTCGTCAGTATCTGCGACCAAGACGATGTGTGGTACCCAAACAAGATAGAGACCCTCTATAACCATCTTATCCAAATGAATCAAGAGGTCCCTTGTGTGGTCTCCTCTATGAGAAAAGATATAGATAGCCAAGGCAACGATATCAATATCAACCACAGCAACTACTCGGAAGGATGGAAAGCCTCCCTGCTGACCTACGCTCGCAATCAAGGATGTACCATGATGATGAACCAACTCGTGGTGTCTAATATCCTATCCGCTATCAAAGATCGTCCTCAAGCATTGACAGACATATACTACGACGAGTGGATAGCCTATACCGCGGCTATCTTAGGCGAGAAACATAACCTTCCCGATGTCCTAATGAACTACCGACATCACGATGCGAACGTGGTCGATAAAGCCATACACTACGGCCAACTGACGTTCAAACAAAAAGTGCTGTACTTGCCCACCTTCTATGGTTTTATTCCGGACGAACGATTTATTCCGCTGCAAATCGTGTACGAAGCCTACAAAGACCGTATCCACGAGGAAGAACTAATCGACTTCTTAAACAAAATTCAACAATGTAACCAATGCCAACATCCTTTGCGTAAACTCTCAATCATCCTTTCTATGCGGTGCCTGACCACTTGGCAAAAAGGACAGATCTTATGCAAATCAATAGCCAGTATTATCTTGAAGCGAATCTTTTTATGACCCCTCAACTCTCCATTATTATCCCGTCTTATAACGTACAAGACTATCTGAACCTTTGCTTGGACAGCGTTCTTAAACAGCATTTCGACGAAGGACAAGTCGAAGTGCTTATTATCGACGACGGATCAACGGACGCTACCCCAACCATAGCCGACTATTGGGCAAAGCAAGAACTGTATATACGAGCAATCCATCAACCCAATCAAGGCCTCTCTGCTGCCCGTAATACCGGCATAAAAGAGGCCCGAGGAGAGTACCTGCTTTTCTTGGATTCCGACGATCTGTTGGTTGAGGACACCATAAAAAACTTGTTGACAATAGCCCTCGATAACCAACTCGATGCCCTCCGCTTTCAGTGTGCCTTCATAGAGAATGGCAAGACTATAGGACAGACACAACGATGGGATAGCCCTAACCAAACCCTCCTATCAGGACCCCAGTTCTTAGCCGGACAACACCAAATACGCTGCTTTGCGTGGCTCTATATCGTGAACCGAAAATTCGTGAATGATTATGCCTTGTCGTTCGTTCCTCAACTCCTGTACGAAGATGTCGAGTGGACACCAAGAATGCTTGCTAATGCACAACGAATGATGGTCGTCGATACGGTCGCTTACCAATATATCCAACGACAAAACTCAATCACCCATTCCTACTCTAAACAAAAAGTACAACGACTCTTATCCGCTCACAAACAAATCGTTCAACACTTGGTTCAACAGCGGAAAAAATACCCCTATACTTGGTATAACAAGATTATTTGGGGAATCTGCGAATCCGCCCTCACCTTAGTAGGGAAATATAATTACGAAGATCGACAAGAAGTGCTGGATTGGGTACAAAACACACTCCATACAATTCCCCTATACAAATATGGGGCTACCACAAGCGAAAAAGTAAAAAATTTAGTTATATCCATTTCTCCAAAAGCCTATTGCTGGCTACGACATAGCCTATGATACCTAAAATAATTCACTACTGCTGGTTCGGACATAACCCACTACCCCAAGACGCACAACAATATATTGCATCGTGGCGTCACTATCTGCCGGACTATGAGATCAAAGAATGGAACGAATCGAACTTCGATGTCACCATGATCCCGTATATCAAAGAAGCCTACGAGGCAAAGAAATATGCCTTTGTGAGTGACTTCGCGCGTTTTTGGATACTCTACCACTACGGCGGACTTTATTTCGATACAGACGTCGAAGTGATTCGCCCCCTCGACGATATCATCGCCAAAGGCGCGTTCATGGGCTGCGAACTCAGTCCTACCGATACTCAACCAACTATCACTGTCGCACCCGGATTAGGACTGGGCGTGGAGGCTCAACACCCGTTCTATAAGGAGATGCTTGACCTCTACCGGACCTTGCATTTCCTCCTTCCTAACGGCAAACTGAACCTGCAAACCATCGTCACCATCACCACCGATCGATTGATGGCACACGGACTGAAAGTGCAAAAAGACGAACAAACCATAGCCGGTATAACCATCTACCCCAAAGACTATTTCTGCCCCATCAACGTGGATGGAACAATGAATATGACCGCTCGTACTTGTACCATTCACCATTATGCCCAATCCTGGCGCTCGCCTCTGCACCGCAAACTGCGTGAGTGGGTCATCCGATTAGGGGGAAACAAACTGCGTTCAGCAATGTCTAAATGCTATACTAAACTTCACCAAAAATGAAAATCCTTTTTTGCGATAATCGCTTGGGCGGACTGCTCGGCTTCCGAATCGATGTCATCCGACACTACGCCGAACAAGGACACGAAGTCCTCTTAGTATGCCCTCCACCCGAATCCGATTGGGATAAGATCGGCCAAACCAACCTTCCTAACGTCAGAGTCATCTACGTGCCCCTACAAGCCAACGGACTTAACCCCATCAAGGATATCAAACTCCTTCTCGCCTACCTGCGACTGTTCCGAAAAGAACGCCCCGATTGGGTCATCACTTATACCATCAAACCGAATATCTACGGCGGAATAGCCGCGCGAATAATGCACCTGCCTACCGCCAGTATGATTGCCGGATTAGGCTACGCCTTCGAGGGAAACAGCATCCTCAAAAAAATGCTTCGCTGCCTATACCGCTTCGGACTGAAGAAAACAAAACGAGTCCTCGTCCTCAATCAAAGCAATTACGACACCGTATTAACCTACCACCTCACCTCTCAAGATAAACTAACCCTCCTCCAATCCGGTGAGGGAGTCAACCTCGACCAATACTCCGCCACACCGGCGGACTTTTCCAAGGGGGTCACTTTCCTTGTTATATCGCGCGTGCTGTACGATAAAGGATACCAAGAGTTTGTCGAGGCTATCCAACAACTGCCTAAAGACGCACACGTAAGGTACCAATGGCTGGGACCAACCGCCTATAATCGACCCTTCGGCGTTCCACAAGAGGTCTTTGAAAAAGATTGCCAATTAGGAACATTCGAATATCTGGGAGTAACGAATAATGTCCTTCAATATGCCGGACAAAAAGACGTCGTCATCGTCCTACCCAGCTACATGGAAGGACTCAGCCGTTCCTTGATGGAGGCCTGCGCGTTGGGTAGACCCATCATCACAACCAATATCCCGGGCTGCCGAGAAATGGTGGAGGAAGGAAAAAACGGTTTCTTAGTCCCTGCCAAGGATAGCAAAGCACTCGCACAAGCGATGGCTCGCTTTCTCCAACTGACCGAATCCGACAAACAAGCTATGGCTCATTTTAGCCACGATTTAGCCGTGCAAAGGTTCGATGTACGCAAAGTTATTGAGGTTTATGACCAAATTTGTATCAAAAATTAAAATAAATTTGCATATTTAAGAAAAAAAATGTACCTTTGTAGCCCAATTTGAACGACTATGCCCGGATTTGATACAATCATTAAACTTTTTTGCTGCGCTTTCACCTCGCTGTTAGCTGTCCAATGGATCTTTTTCCGTATCCTCAAAATCGCTAAAATCAAACACATCGAGGATGTTCCCGATGCACGCAAATTGCAAAAACAACCCACACCCGTTCTGGGCGGTATTGCCGTCTTCTTCGGTCTCGTCATTGGCGTTATCCTCACCGCGTGCCTCTTCCCTGAAGCGAAAACGCTGCTCCCCGTCATGCTCGCTTCTATGGTCATGCTCTATATCGGCTCTATCGACGATGTGTTGGGACTTAATGCCGGTGTACGCGCCTTGATAGAAGCACTGGCCATCGTCGGACTTATCTATGGCTCCGGCATGTGTATCGACTCGTTCCACGGACTCTGGGGAATACAATCCTTCTCTTGGTATTGGGGCGTGCCTCTGACCATCTTTGTTGGGGTAGGGCTGATCAACGCTTTTAATATGATTGATGGCGTCAACGGACTTAGCAGTATGCTCTGTATCGTCTGCGCGCTGTTCTTAGGCACTATCTTCTACAAAATGGCAGACCCCGCCGACGCTGCCCTCGCTTTCTGCTTCGCAGGTTCACTTGTCACCTTCTCTCTACACAATATCTTCGGACGCAAGAGTTGTATGTTCATCGGCGATGGCGGTACTATGGTCATGGGACTGCTCGTCACTTGGTTCGTCATCCGTATCATGTCAAGCCAAGGACTCGCTAACTTCCAAATGGATGCATGGGCTATGAACACCATCGCAATGCTACTTGCCGTAGTCAGCGTTCCCGTCTTCGATACCCTGCGAGTGATGATAATGCGAATAATCCATAAGAAATCACCTTTCGTGCCCGACAAGACGCACCTCCATCACCTCTTTATCTCCCTCGGCTATAGCCATATCTTTACCACCCTCTGCGAGGTCCTGCTGGGAGTAATCGTTACCTTGGCTTGGTATCTGTCCTATAAATTAGGAATGAACCTCGAATGGCAACTCTATATCACTATCCTTGCCGCTTTCCTGTTCATCGGAGGCACAACGGCTGTCCTGCTCTACTGTAACTCGCACGAGGAACTGAAAAAACGGATCTACCAAACCGCTTCTATATCTCACCCTAAAGATACACGCTGGTGGTACTACGTGCGCCAACTCATGGACTATCGGGCACGCGATATCGAACCGGACTTTGAAGAAAATAGTTGTAAAAAAGAAAAATTCTCAAAATAATCTACCTATGAAAAAAGTACTGTATAGCTTACTGTTCTTACCTCTCCTCTTTACAAGCTGCACCTCGGTCAATCGAATGACGTTTGCCGGTGGAGCCGACCTGATCATGGCGGTTACAGACTACCCCGAGTTTATCATTGGCAAAGGTGATGAATTGAAAATCTATGTCTCTGCCTTAGACCCTCGCGCCGTGGAACCCTATAACACCGAACACTCTTTCTACGTCGGCAAAAATGGATATATCCTCCTACCTATGCTCGATTCTATCTATGTTGCAAACAAAACATTAAACGAGGTAAGCCAGATAATAAAAGACCTACTATCCGAAAAACTGTATAACCCCTTCGTACAGATTTCTTTTGCTAACGCTTCGATCTCTGTCTTGGGCGAAGTCAAATCCCCACAACAACTCATCGTCACTCGACCTATCACAATCTTTGAGGCCATCGGTGCCGCCAACGGACTGACCCGTAATGCTTGCTATACACAAGTGGAGGTGCTGCGGGCTGCCGACCACGAAGTCAAAAAAAGCGTGGTGGACCTGACTTCCAGTGCGATCGTTCAATCCCCCTGCTACTACCTACAGAAAGGAGACGTGGTTAATGTCCGACCCCTACACCCCGTCCTCGCGAAATAATCAATCACCAACGCCGAGCAACGCGAGCGATCGTTTGAGCAAGGCGAAATAAGAAATCACAAATCACAAATCAATTATGGATATCAAAGAGTTAATCACTTGGTCATGGCAACACAAATGGTGGTTCGTTATCAGCCTCGTCCTCTGCATAGGAATAGGCGTGTTGTATTTCTTTAGCTGCACCCCTGTCTATAACGTGCGTGCTTCCATCATGCTCCGTACACCCGACGTCAAAACACAACAAGGCGAATTGATGAGCCTCATGGGCGCTGACGCTAATAAAACCGCTACCGACGAGATAGAAATACTCTCTTCACGCGACTTGGTAGAACAAATAGTCGATAGCCTCCACCTCTCCGTCCTCGTGGAAGAACGCCGCCACTTGCGCTGGATACCCGTCTTCCCCTTCCCCGAGTTTGCTCTCGAATATGAACAACCCGTAATCAAAAAAACCATCAAGCACACCAAACATGATGGCAAAAAATACCGCATCACCATCTTCCCCCGTATCGCAGCCATCGATATGACTCGACAAGAGATGCAGGTCAGCCGACTCGCTCGCGAATCACAAGTCATCGTACTCTCACAAGCTACGGCTAACCCTTACCAAACAGTCACGAAGTTTAATATCCTTCTCGACCTCTATAACCAGGCCGATACCAAAGATAGAAATAAAATCGCACTCCAATCAAAAACATTCCTGGATAGACGACTCGTCGAAGTGCAAACGCAACTCAACGACATCGAGATGACACTCGAAAGATATAAAACCCAATACCAAATAACCGACATCGAAAAAGTGGCTACACACTATCGTACCACCATCGAGAATTATCAAATCGAACTGTCCGAGATCAATCTTAAAATACTTGAACTGGACCGATTGGACGAACAACTCAAAGACTCTTTGGTCCTCGCCAATAGCGGAGGTGTATATTCTACCCTCGACACCTGCAACATAGGAGCGATGTGCGACGAGTATAATAAACAAGTCCTCTCTCGTATCTCCCTCATCCAAACAGCGAAACCAAACAACCCCGTTGTTCAATCCCTCAATTTTGTACTGTGCAAACAACGCGAAAATATACAACGCGGAAGCAACCAACTGCGATACTCCTTGCAACAACGTAAGATCTTTGTTGAACAACAAATCCAAAAATATACTGCCGACTTGGCACAACTGCCCGAACAAGAACGAACTTCCTTAGCCCTCGAACGAGAAAAAGAAGCTATGGAAGAACAATACCTCTTCCTCATCGAGAAAAAAGAAGAGAACTCCCTCACACTCAACTCTTCCTCCCTTCCCGCTAAAATGGTCGAAAGCCCACGCGTGTCTGCAATATTGGCTTCTCCTCATATAACCAAAATAGCATTCCTCGCCATCCTCTTCGGTGCACTACTACCTTTCCTCGTCTTCTTCTTCGACAAATATAAAAAGGAATTTTCACTCTCTAAACCTAATCCCCAAAAAACGGCAAAACCATGAAAGTAACTAAGAAAATAGTACTCGAAGAAAAGGATATGCCCACACAGTGGTACAATATCGTACCCGACATGGCAACACCACCACAACCAATGCTCCATCCCCAAACGCGCCAACCTATCACGCGCGAAGACCTGGAAAAACTCTTCTCCAAAGGAGCCGTCGAACAAGAATTATCTACCGAACGCTGGATAGATATACCCGACGAGGTTAGAGACCTCTACCGTATCTACCGACCTACACCCCTCGTCAGAGCCTCCGGACTCGAAAAAGCATTGGATACACCCGCTAAGATATACTTCAAAAACGAAAGCGTCAGCCCCGTGGGATCACATAAACTCAACTCTGCTATCCCACAAGCCTATTATAACAAAATACAAGGCATACAACACCTTACCACCGAAACAGGCGCCGGCCAATGGGGCTCCGCTCTTAGCATCGCCTGCAAACACTTCGGACTCGACCTCAAAGTCTATATGGTGCGCCTTAGCTACGAACAAAAACCTTACCGCAAATCCGTCATGCATACCTACGGAGCCACCGTCATTCCTTCGCCCAGCGATACAACAGAGGCAGGACGCGCGTTGTTGACTCAGTTCCCCAATACGCCCGGTAGTTTAGGAATGGCTATCTCCGAAGCCGTCGAGGTCGCTCTCAACCAACCCAAGACACGTTATGCGTTGGGCAGCGTCATGAGCCACGTCTGCCTACACCAAACCATTATCGGACTCGAAGCACTCAAACAAATGGAGATAGCAGGCGACTACCCCGATGTCGTTATCGGCTGCTTCGGCGGAGGAAGTAACTTCGCCGGCATCGCCTTCCCCTTCATGCGCAATAACCTCGTGAACGGTGCCAAAACACAGTTCATCGCCGCCGAACCGGCTTTATGCCCTAAACTAACCAAAGGACAGTTTACCTATGACTATGGCGATACCGAAGGACTAACGCCTCTTATCCCTATGTACTCGCTCGGACACGACTTCGAACCTGCCGCTATACACGCCGGAGGACTACGATACCACGGAGCAGGAGCAATCCTCAGCCAACTACTCAAAGACGGACTCTTCGAGGGACGTGACATTAACCAACTCGACTCCTTCAAAGCCGGTGTGCTCTTCTCACAAACCGAAGGTATAATCCCTGCACCCGAATCTACACACGCAATCTGCGCCGCAATTCAAGAGGCTATCAAAGCCAAAGAAGAGGGCGCAGAAAAAGTGATATTGTTTAATCTCTCCGGCCACGGACTGATTGACATGTCCTCCTATGACCGGTATTTTGCAGGGGATCTGAACTAAGGCTTACTTATTCAAAGCCAAAGCCACGTTCACAGCGCAAGCAACGGTGCATCCTACCATCGGGTTATTACCGATGCCAAGGAAGCCCATCATCTCTACGTGTGCGGGAACCGAACTCGATCCTGCAAACTGAGCGTCGCTGTGCATACGACCCATCGTATCCGTCATTCCATACGATGCCGGACCGGCTGCCATGTTATCCGGATGTAACGTACGACCTGTACCGCCACCGGAAGCCACACTGAAATAAGGCTTGCCTGCTAAGATACGCTCTTTCTTATACGTACCTGCTACAGGGTGCTGGAAGCGGGTAGGGTTGGTAGAATTACCGGTAATAGATACATCTACGTTCTCATGCCACAAAATAGCTACACCCTCACGAACATCGTCTGCACCATAGCAGTTCACTTTCGCGCGAGGACCATTGCTATAAGCCTTCGTCTTAACGACATTCAACTTACCTGTGAAATAGTCAAACTCCGTTTGTACATACGTGAAACCGTTGATACGGGAGATAATCATCGCCGCGTCTTTGCCAAGACCATCCAAAATGATACGAAGCGGTTTCTGACGAACCTTATTCGCCATCTCGGCAATCTTAATAGCACCTTCAGCAGCAGCAAAACTCTCGTGACCGGCTAAGAAAGCAAAACACTCGGTCTCCTCGCGGAGCAGACGAGCAGCTAAATTACCATGACCGATACCTACCTTGCGATCATCGGCTACCGAACCCGGAATACAGAAAGCCTGCAATCCAATACCGATAGCTTCGGCAGCATCAGCCGCGTTCTTACAACCTTTCTTCAAAGCAATAGCACTACCTACTACATACGCCCATTTGGCGTTCTCGAAGCAGATACGTTGTGTCTCTTCACAAGTGATATACGGATCCAAACCATACTGCTCGCAGATCTGGTTGGCTTCTTCTATACTCTTAATGCCGTTGGCATTCAATGCAGCGAGAATCTGTTTCTCGCGACGGTCTTGCGACTCAAATTGTACTGGACGAATCATAACTTACTCCTTTCTTGGGTCTATAGATTTAACTGCGCCTTGTTCTTTCGTGGTGCGGCCGTAGGTGCCGGTGACTTGCTTCAGGGCTTCGTCTGCAGCAACGCCTTTCTTGATAGCGTCCATGAACTTACCCATGTGTACGTATTCGTAACCGCAAATCTCACCATCTTCATCAAGGTACTCTTTCGTGATATAACCTTCCGTCAATTGGAGGTAACGAGGACCTTTCACTTTCGTCGAATAGAGCGTTCCCACCTGAGAAACTAAACCCTTACCTAAGTCTTCCAGACCGGCACCAATCGTCAAACCACCCTCCGAGAAAGCGGATTGAGTACGACCGTAAACAATCTGTAAGAATAACTCGCGCATAGCCGTGTTGATAGCGTCACATACAAGGTCCGTGTTCAATGCCTCAAGCAAGGTCTTACCCGGCAAGATCTCTGCTGCCATAGCAGCACTGTGCGTCATGCCACTGCAACCGATGGTCTCTACCAATGCTTCTTCGATGATACCATCTTTAACGTTCAAACTCAGTTTGCACGCACCTTGTTGAGGAGCGCACCAACCAATACCATGTGTCATTCCCGAGATGTCTTTAATCTCTTTGGCTTTCACCCACTTTCCCTCTTCTGGGATAGGAGCCGGTCCATGATGAGGACCCTTCGCCACGGAACACATGTTCTGTACTTCCTTCGAATAAATCATAATTGTTGTTTTTTGATTGATTATTGTTGTTTTTGATTGTTAATTATTTTTTTGTTTTATTTATTAATTACTCCTCTCCGCCCCCTATAATCTCCTCACCAACGCATCTTGTTGCTTCAAGACGAACTTCGCCGAGTAATAGCACTCCCCATCAATCTCTACAACCTCCTGATTACAAACATTCTGCCTCACAATCTCATTCCCGTTTTTCCAATGCTTCCCTTGCCCCATCCGGTACATCGCATGACCCGTATATAACTGACATTTCTCCGGCAAGGACTTTCCCCACCAACGCGCCAATGCCGCATAATCCGTCTCCGACGTACTGTCTATCGCCCAATATAACTGCGGTACCACATAGTCTATCCAACCTTCCTGCGCCCACAATACGATATCCGCATATAACTGTTCAAAATTCGTTTTGTATATACCAAACGGTGATATCCCAAACTCCACTCCTTTTCGTGTTCCCCTAACCGTCCTACTCACTTCTCGTATCGTCAAGTTCACATTATCCCTGCGCCAATCCTCAATATGTTCAAAACCCCTCGGGGCTGCCTCAAAACGATCCGCATCCGGTAACACCTCTCCCTTGATAGGGTAGGGGTAGAAATAGTCATCCATGTGTATCCCATCTACTTCATAACGCTCCACGATATCCCTCACCACATTACATAACCAAACGCGCGTCTCCTCTAACGACGGATCAAAGTACCACTGCGTCCCATACTCCCAAAACCACTCCGGATGAACTCGCATCGGATGGTTATCCGCCAAGTCCTCTATTTTGATTTTTCCTATATTCACCCGATAAGGATTAATCCATGCGTGCAACGCTATCCCGCGCTTATGCGCTTCTTCTATCGCTACCGCAAGCGGATCCCAGGCTACCGCCTCGCCCCATTCACCTTGCTCTCCCGTCAACCAATGGCTCACCGGCTCTATCTGAGAGGCGTACAAAGCATCTGCCGTTGGACGAGCCTGAAAAAAAATCGTGTTAATCCCCACCGCACCCAATTGGTCAATGAACGCGATCAAATCCTGCTTCTGCTGCTCACTATTACCTATGGTCTCCTCGTGTGGCCAATCGATATGCGCCACCGTCGCTATCCACGTTGCCCGTACTCGTTCCTTCGATTGCACACTCAGTGCCAACAGACAACCGAACACTACAATACTAAATCTTTTCAATAACTCCATCTTTGACATAAAAAATATATGCTTGTTCGTTTGGACGTAAGATCTCCGTTAAATGCTGACGGTCCGTGTCCGTAATAAATATCTGACCAAACCGATCACTGTTCACCAATCGAATGATCCGCTGCACACGCTCGCTGTCAAGCTTATCGAATATATCGTCAAGCAACAAGATCGGCTTCCCTAAATGAATGGCTTGAGCTAACTTCATCGCCAATAAATATGTCTTCTGCTGTCCCTGACTGCCCACTCGCTTCAGTGGATAATCGCCTAATAACATCTCCAACTCATCTTTGTGTATTCCTTGACTGGTCCAACCTAAGATAAAATCGCGCTCCCGCGTCTCACGATAAGCCGTCAGTAGGTCGCGCTTCTGCAACTGACTCACATACCTTAAACTGACTTCTTCCTGCCCATCCGTCAACTCGTTGTATATCGACTGAAAAACCGGTATAAACTCCTCCACAAAACGTGTCCTCTCTTTATATATCGCCTCTGCCAACGGCACCATCTGCATCTCCAACACCTCCAACACTCCTTCCGCCTCTCCGCCCATAAACTCCTTCCCCTTCGGGGGGAAGGCAGGGATAGGGGCTTCCACTTTTTTCAGCACCGCATTCCTCTGCTTCAACAACGCGTTATACCGTGTGAGGTTCTCCAGATACGTCTTGTTGTATTGTGCTATGACTACGTCGAGGAATCGTCTTCTTTCGTCGCTGCCTTCGGCAATGAGTTCATTATCTTCGGGACTGATCATCACCAGTGGGATGAGGCCTATATGGTCGAGTAGTCGTTTATAGTCTTTCGCCCCTCTCTTAAACTGTTTCTTCACCCCTCTCTTCAATCCACACGTCACCTCTAAATTACTCTCACTTTCAACTTCAGAACTACTCTCAACTCTAAACTCTACACTCTCCACTATTTTATACTTTCCCCGTACAAAACACAAATCCTCCTCATGTGTAATCGCTTGGCTATCGTTCGGCACGAAGGCGGATTTGGTGAACGACAGCAGGTAGATGGCGTCGAGTAGGTTGGTTTTGCCTTGTCCGTTGAGGCCGACGAAGCAATTGAGTTTCTCTGCGAACCTCAACTCCGCCTCGCGGATATTCTTAAAATTCAATATGTGTAGCTCCTCTAAAATCATTCAATTCTTTATCTCTCACAGATTTCTTATCTCGGCATAGCCTCGAACGATTTTTTCACAGATTCCGCAGATTATTATTCATTATTTCTTTTTATTTTCGTTATGTTATCGTGAGCGAGCTCCCATAACCTAACAAAAACTAAAAAGAAACTGTAGGTTCGCTTTGCTCACCTCCTCGCACCGCGTAACGCGTTGCCTAATAAATTTCATTCCACAGAACATCTTTGTT
>JAZLHD010000082.1:0-1269 GCA_045616645.1 Paludibacteraceae bacterium | reverse complement strand
TTAGTACTGGTGCGATAAATTCGCACGGTTATTAAATTTCATCAAATAAAGTGAGTTCTTTGACATTTTGGTTTTGAATGATTGAGTCCTTTGGCTTAGTGATGAGGTCTCTCAAATCAACTCTTTCGAGTGCTGAGATTCTTATCAACGTAGCCACTTCAGTGATTGAATACGGACTTTTATAGTCGGCTTTGATTTTTGCGATTATCAGATATGCAATGATGGCCACCCATAAGTGAGTACGTACTGCATTCTCCGAGTATCCCCACAAGGTCTTCACTACGATGTTCTGTTTTATCCACTTGAAGAAAACCTCAATATCCCACCTATGGCGGTAGAGATTGGCAACCTCAAGAGCACTAATCTCAAAGTTGTTGGTGATGAATTCAACGTCATTGCCTGTTTCCGAGTCATGGTAAGTAACCATTCGTATAGGTTCCGGGTAGAGTTTCTTAGACTTGTGGGTAGTAAGTTTTATGGTAAAGTCACCGCAGATTCCTGTGCTTGGTTCAAAGTCATGGCGATGGTCTATGACCTCGTACCTCATATTGTCTTTTGGGCGGCTAATCCAATAAGCACCAGCTTTATGAAAGCGATACAAGGCAAGGAAATCGACGTATGCCTTATCCATCATGTAGAACGCAAGTGGCTCAGGCACAATCTCATCCAGCTCGTTACTGTCATGCCATTTACCATCTGTAATATGGATATTGGCAGGAATGCTTCCACGAAGATCCAACAGGGTATGCATCTTGACTGCCCCCTTGCTGTACTTGCCCAAAGCCCATGCTGCCAGGACAATGCTTGTTGAGATAGTCGTAGAGTCAAGAGCATAGAGAACATTATCTATCGTTATCTCTGCCACCTTTGTATTTGAGTACATTGGTCGGACGATGCCGATGAGATACATTCCGAGTTCTTCGAAGATGCGGTAGTCGCGATTCTCGTTTGCGCGAGACAAGGAAGAATGCGTCACATTCTTTCGAATCCCCAAGTGATATAGGATTCCGCTATGTGCTTCAAGGCACATGCAGATATCTCTTAAGGAGTCGCAGCCTGTTATCTGCCCGAACAACAGTTGGAGTAACTGATTGTAGCATGTCAGATCCTTTGCGTGCCAGTCACCTTTATACTTCTTTACCAGTTTATCGAACTGATAGCGAGGGATGAAATCAACTACTTGCGCGAAGATATATTTGCCCTTGTTCATAATTCTGCAGTTTAGACTGCAAAATTACTCAATCAAATTCAAATCAAAAAATCAAAGAT
>JAZLHD010000081.1:0-1202 GCA_045616645.1 Paludibacteraceae bacterium | reverse complement strand
AAGAGTAGAAATACCCAAGCCGAATGGCGGAGTAAGAAAACTCGGTATCCCCACGGTAGCTGCCAGAGTAATAGAACAAGCAATAACCCAAGTACTTACACCGATATTTGAACCGATATTCAGCGAAAATAGTTACGGTTTTCGCCCACACAGAAGATGTGAGCAGGCAATCGTAAAGCTGCTTGAATATTTCAATGACGGATATATATGGATAGTAGATATAGACCTTGAGAAATTCTTTGACAATGTACCGCAAGACAAGTTGATGAGTTATGTCGGCAGAGTAATCCACGACGGAGATACGGAAAGTTTAATACGGAAGTATCTCAAAGCAGGAGTTATGGTGCAGGGCAGATACGAAGAAACAAATGTCGGAACTCCGCAAGGAGGAAACTTGTCACCATTGCTCAGCAATATTATGCTGAATGAACTCGACAGAGAACTTGAAAGCCGTGGACAAAGATTTACAAGATACGCAGATGACTGTGTAATCGTGGTAAAAAGTAAAGCGGCAGCAACAAGGGTAATGTTTTCCATTACAAGTTGGATAGAAAGGAAACTCGGATTAAAGGTAAATGCAACAAAAACGCATATTACACCGCCGAGCAAACTGAAATATCTTGGCTTTGGCTTTTGGAAAGACAAAGACGGATGGAAAGCAAGACCGCACGAGGACTCTGTGGAAAAATTCAAAAGAAAACTCAAACAGTTATGCAAGAGAAGTTGGAGCGTAGACCTGACATACCGAATTAAGAAGATAAACGAGGTAACAAGAGGGTGGGTGAACTACTTTCGAATAGGTTCTATGAAACAAAAACTTGAACGCATAGACGAGCATTTGAGAAGAATGCTCAGAGTGATAATTTGGAAGCAATGGAAGACGATACAGAAAAGAGAATGGGGACTATTAAAACTCGGAGTACCAAAATGGATAGCACATAAGGTGGCAAATTGGGGAGACCATTACCAATTTGTTGCAACAAAATCCGTTTTGGCAAGAGCCATTTCCAAAGAAAAACTGACCAAGCGTGGCTTAGTCAGCGTTTTCGATTACTACCAAAAGGTACATATTTAATTTTGAATTGAACCGCCGTGTGCCGAACGGCACGCACGGTGGTGTGAGAGGAGGGAGTTATTCCCTCCTACTCGATGATCACTTACGTCCCCTCTCGATTTGACGTTCAGGAGAAATGACCATAAAG
>JAZLHD010000080.1:0-1932 GCA_045616645.1 Paludibacteraceae bacterium | reverse complement strand
CCTAAAACCTTAGGACTGAGAAGAAAGTTCGTAACGTTGTGGCAACTTCGTTTATACACTCCCCACCTACAACAACTCACCTTGAGTATATCTTCTTGGGTAAAATTGCACTTAAACTTTCTGTTTAATATTGATAGGTTTCTGTGTATCGTCCTGCAATTCTTCCACTGCTTTAGTATTATCATTCGAACCCTATGTCTCATCCATTGACCCAGCTTGTTCATTTTGGACTTCATTACCCCTATACGGAAATAATTTATCCATCCCCGAACTACTTGGTTCAACTTTATGAACGTATAAGCTATTGATTTGGCAGTGGCTCTTTTTCTACACGTTATTTCCTTTACCTTAGAATAAAGCCTTTTTATTCTATCGTCTGCTGGTTTACATTTCCAAGTATCATTTCGTCTCAGAAAGGTAAATCCTAAAAACTGGCTTTCCGTAGGTCTCACTAACTTGCTTTTCTCTGCATTGACCTTGAGAAACAGTTTTCTTTCTATCCAGCTTACTATAGACTTCATCACTCTATTCGCTGCCTTCTCTGATTTGACAAAAATATTACAGTCGTCTGCATATCTTACAAATCTTAGCCCTCTTGTTTCCAACTCTTTATCTAGTTTATCTAGATATATGTTGGACAATACTGGTGATAATGGTCCACCTTGGGGAACTCCTTGTTCTGTGGAGCTTACCAAGCCATCCTCCATTACCCCAGCTCTTAAGAATGAACGGATTAGGTGTAGCGTTTCTGCTCCCTTTACCTTTTCTCTAAGTACTGAGATTAACTTGTCGTGATTTACCGTGTCAAAGTATTTTTCTATGCCTAGGTCTATAATCCATTCATAGCCTTCATTAAGATAGCTTAATACCTGATTTATTGCCATTTGTGCGCTACGCTCTGGACGAAAGCCATAGCTGTTAGCACTAAAATATTTGTCATATCCTAGTGTTAATACCTGTGCTACGGCTTGTTGTATTGTCCTATCCACCACTGTTGGTATACCTAACGGTCTTTGTTTTCCGTTAGCTTTGGGTATATACACTCGTCTCACTGGCTGTGGCTTATATTTCTTCTGCATAATCTGCTCGATTATCTCGCTCTTATGCTTACTGAAATATTGGTCAAGTTCATATACTGACATCTTGTCAATACCAGCTGCACCTTTATTCTGCTTGACCGCCTTTATCGCGTTTTGCAAGTTAGCTTCACTTAAAATCACTTCTATTAATCTCACTTGCCACTTCTCCTTCTACTCGTAAATTTATCTGAGAACATCCATCTACTTTCTGCCATCTAGGATTACGTTTCCTAGTTTTAGGCATATCCTCGAATACTAACTCCTCAGATTTTGCTTGTAGCGATTAGTGCTACAGTTACATTAAGTCCTTCAGTATGGGTGCTTTCATACCTACTATGACCTCAGCTGACCCCCAACTATAAGCTTTTTATCGCACGTATTTTCTTTTTTTTCTACGCTAGCTGGGTCTCTCGGGGTAAGACATATTGCTTTCACTCCACAACCTCTTGATTTACGCTCTTGGTTTTACGTTTACCTTTCGGGCTTCGGTTTGTATGGCAACCTTACCCACCATTTCGCCTTATATCAAGTTTCTGTTCGTAGGCTCGAAAGTTTTGCTACACCGCTTACTCCCCCCTTAACATTACTGTTAACGGCTTGCGGTTCACTACACTTGGCGGTAAATACCCGTGGCTGGACTTGCACCAGCTAGAAATATATCATTCCCGACACACCAATCGAGTAGGAGGCTACCCATTATTTGGGTAGCCGACCTCTCACACCACCGTGCATACCGTTCGGTACACGGCGGTTCAATAACTTGAGTGCAGCGACTGCACCGTCTTCTCTCTCCGTTTCCAGTGTTGCAACACTACACGCTCTCTTGTTACTCTCTGTTTCCAACATTCCCTCA
>JAZLHD010000079.1:0-20518 GCA_045616645.1 Paludibacteraceae bacterium | reverse complement strand
GTTAAACAGCACTCCTTGACCGTTCCAACTCAGATGTAGGGCACAAAAATGTTGCGCGTTGTATTGTAGGTTGTTCATCAGCGTGAACCGATACGGGTCGTACGCATAGCCTTGGTTGCCTTCAAAATGGTGCAAGAGCGTAAAAGGCACTTGTCCTATCGTCGTTCCCACTTGCGCTACATAGTCTAAGTTGCCTCCCAATCCCAAACTCACCGTGTGCTTCACCATTAACGTCAGTTTGCCGTACAAGTCATAAGACGATCCTCCCCTTTCGGGGGAGGTTGGGTAGGGGCTTACTCCACCTAATTCTGCTCCCACAAACACTATCGGATACCTTCCACCCACATGTACTCTCCTAAAATACGAATCCACTTTCCTCTCTCCCCATCCTAATCTCACAATCCCACCGACTGCCCCGAACAACAATCCTTCAGCATAGCGGTCTTTCAGCGTAAGCGGTCTTTCAGCCCAAGGCGGTCTTATATCTCCCAATCGGAAATACAGATTCGTCTCACAAATGTCGTTCCAATCATTCTCGGTCGCAATCTGGAGCTGTCGCTGATGTTGCATTGATGAGGCGGCGTATTTGTTTGAGTAAAGGGCTTCAAAGGCGTAGGAGGTAAAATCCATGGTGCCATATCCCACACTGTTCTCTCGCATTAGATGAGTAAAATCGTTCACTTCTTCCCATATATATTGGTCTCTATATTCGATGGAAAGGATATTTCGTCGTAAGGAGGGTAGGTTAAAACTCACTTTCCCAAGTCCTTTGAATTTCTGGTCTTTGAACCCATACCCAACGGCGGCTTCCAAGGATACGTTTTTCCATAGTCGTTCATTCGTTCGCAAGGGGATGCCTACGTGTACTCCTTCTATTTGGTTGATTTGTAAAATCTCTTGTACATGACCAAAATCAATCGCTGTTCCCGTTGGTATATATCCCGTCGATATAATCCTTGCCAACCAAGTAGCAAATTGTATAGTAGGACCGCTCTTCGGACTGAAAGACCGCTTGGCTGTCAAACTATCAACTTTTAAACTAGATGGCTTCTCTAAACTCTCCACTCTAAACTCTAAACTATTAAGGCTCTGCCTCAACATCGCCGATGGCCACACATGGCTACTATCTGCTTTGATGGAGAAGTCCAGCAACACGGTCACATCTTCTTTTTGGAGGTTTTGTTGTGCATCAAACGACTGTCGAACGCTTCCGCCCACAAGGTAGTTCACAGACGACTGTCGAGGTATATTAGCTTCTATTTGCCGTATTACCCACGTTCCGGAATCAATCTCCATCTCTCCGTTGAAAGTGGCATAGAATGGGTTTTTGGTCTTGAAATGAAGGGTATAGGTTTTAGTTCCCACCGCACTGCTATCTACAAGATAATAATTATAGTATGTTTTTCCGGAGGAGGCGAGGGGGGATAGAAAAGCCTTGCCTACAAGAGAAATCTCGTTGTGGTAAAAGTTTTGATGACAGTTGTCTGCAAGGAGCACCTCATAATCCGTAGAGGTAAGGATAAACGCTTGCTCTTTCTTGTCGCCGATAGTCTTCCAGTCATTGCGATAAACGATCTGTTCTTCGCAACGATAGAGGGGGAGGAAAGAGTCAATAAGGTAAGGTTCTAACTGTTTCCATAGATGACGTTTCAGTTGTTGGGCTGTGAAGTTGCTCAGTCCTAATTGGGTCACATGTTCGTAGGTGATGTTAGGATTTTTGTCATAGTCTATGTGATGGGCACGTAGAGAGTCTATTATCGCTAATGCCGGATTGATGCCCGGAGAGACGAGTAGTTCTTGAAGGGTAGAAGTTTTTTCGCGCAAGCGAACATCAATACCTGCCATCTGATTAGGCTCAATAGTAAATCGTTCGCTATGGTAACCTATGGCGGATATGACGAGGGTACGTTTATGGTTAAAATCGGCTTTGAGGTAGAAGGATCCTTCGTTATTGGAGGTGGTGCCATCTTTTGTTGAGGCATAATATACAGATGCATTTGCGATAGGTTCTCCCGTCACGGCATCCGCTATATCTCCCACGATAATCGCTTGTAATAATATGAATATGAGTGTCTTCATTTTTGCTGTCGCTTATTGCGGCGTGGTCGCAAAGGTACTGCTTTTTTTTGGATTGTGCAAATTTATTGTAAGATTTTGTCAATTTTGCTTAAAAAAATGAAAATAAATTTGCTTAAACCAAATTTTTATTGTAAATTTGCACCCGCTTTTTTTAACTAACTATAATTTTATCCAAAATGAAAAAGAATTTATGTATTATTGCATTGCTTTTTAGCGCGTTGACGATGTCTGCACGCGAGTATCAACACAGTGTCGGTATTATCGCCGGTAACTCTTTTGGTCTCAGTTATAAAGGTTATATTCGCAGTCAAGAACATTTAATCATTGAAACCAATTTGAGTACCAAGTTGCTTGCTCCCGGTCAGTATTGCGTAGATGCCGCTGCTGTTGTTTCTGCAGGAAAAATTAAGGCAAATACCGGCGATATATGGGCAACGGTAAAGGCAGGCTCTAATAATTTCCTTACTGTTGAGGCTTCCCCTAACATCTATTATCAAGCCCAAGCCGCTGATCTTCCCGGTGCTGTTTTGAATTGGTACGCCGGTGGAGGTCTTGGTGTAGGTTGCTTGTGGATGGCTTCGAACGATTTTAAGCATATTAATGGTTTCTCCGAGTTTTGGGATGATAACATAGATCTTCCTGCATTCAAGGTTGATGAGCACGCTGTTGTTGGTGTAGAGTTTTGCTTTAAGAACGCGCCCCTTAATTTAAGCATTGATTTCCGTCCCGGTTGTGGTGAGTTTATCCATGTAACGGCTAATTCTCTCAATGGTGTTACTTCCGCAGCGGCTATGGTCGGTATGTTCTTTGATTGGACCGCGGGTGTTGCTCTGCGTTATCGCATTGGCCAATAATGGAGTTGTACCTAAAGAATAAGAAAGGACTGATCTTGGGTGCTCTGGATGAGCATTCCTTAGCATGGCATGTAGCCCTGCGGTGTCAAGCCGCAGGGGCTACCATTGTTTTAAGCAATACCGAAATAGCATTGCGATTGGGAACCCTTCCTACACTTGCCGAGGAACGAAAGATGCCTGTTATTGCTGCCGATTTGACGAACATAGAAGATGTTCAACGTTTGATAAAACAGGCGCAAGAGGTGTTAGGCGGAAAGATAGATTTTATCCTTCACTCCGTGGCGCAAAGTCAGAACTTACGCAGGCATCGATCCTACGCGGAAGCTAACTATACCTACTATATGCAGACGTTGGATACCTCTGCTATTAGTTTACACAAACTGCTACAAACATGCTATCAGCAGGATGCGCTTGCGCCCTTTGGTTCGGTGGTAGCATTGACGTATCTGGCTTCGGAGCGTTTTCAAGAGGGCTATAACGATATGTCCGACGCGAAAGCGTTGTTAGAGAGTATCGCCCGAAACTGGGGAGGTATCTACGGACAGCGCAACGGAGTACGGGTGAACACAATCTCGCAATCTCCTGTAGCAACGCACGCCGAAGAGCAGTTTGAGTTCGTTCATCATTTTCATGAATATGCTGAACAGATGGCTCCTCTTGGTCGCGCTACGGCGGACGACTTAGCGGATGTATGCGTGGCGTTATTCTCTGACCTTACCCGGAAGATTACAATGCAAACGATTATGCACGATGGAGGGTTTTCCAAGACACTTCTCTCCGGTAAAGGCATAGAACATTTGTTTAAGTTGAAAGTGGAAAGTGAAAGTGACGCTGAATAAGAAAATAGAAGAGCGATATACCTCGGACTCGATGACGGCTCGTGAGGCACAAGAGATGGCACTGCTATATAGCTGGGCACCGGCGGTGTTTGAAGTGAGTCGTCTGCTCGTTGAGTGGGGGATATTAGCGGCTATTGATAAAAGTGAGAAAGGATTGACGGTAGAGGAATTGAGTGCGTTGACAGGGCATAAAGTGCTTGCCATCAGTAGTCTTGTTGAAGCAGGCTTGACTTGTAGGATCTTGCTCATTGATACTCCATCCGATTGCTACCGATTGACAAGATTGGGTTGGTTCTTGCTCAATGATGAGATGACGCACGTCAATATTGATTTCAATCATCATATCAACTATCGCAGTTTTTACTTTTTGGATAAGGCTTTAGAATCGGAAGAACCCAAAGGGCTACAAACCATCAGTGAGGCTCAAACCATTTACGAGGCACTCCCCGAGTTGGACGAGCATACTCGACAGGCATGGTTGAACTACGACCATTTCTACTCGGATAATTCGTTTGAACAAGCCTTGCCTTTTGTTTTAGCGTCTCATCCTAAGACCCTACTCGATGTAGGTGGAAACACGGGCGAGATGGCGTTGCAGTTGGTTGGCAAAGACCCAGATATCAAAGTAACCGTTTGTGACCTTCCCGAGATGATAGTGATGATGGAAAAAGCGGTAGCGGGTCAACAGGGAGCCGACCGCATCAGTGGGCTGAGTATCGATTTATTAGACGAGACACAGTGTTTTACGGCTACCTACGATGCTATCTGGATGAGCCAGTTTATCATGTGTTTTCCCGAATCGAAGATAGACGCTATCCTTCAGAGGGTGACACAAGCGATGCACAAAAACAGTCGCTTATACTTGATGGAAGTGCTATGGAATAGGCAATCTTATCCTGCGGCGGCGTTCTGCCAAACGATGAATAGCCTATATTTCATGGCAACCGCATCAGGAAATAATAAGATGTTAGTCTCGGACTGCTTACTCGCTCATCTATCGAAAGCAGGTTTGGAATTGGAGTCCACCCACGACCAAATGGGACCCGGTGGGCACACGTTAATGATTTTGAAGAAAATATAAAATGATACAAATATGACAAAACAAGAAATTATTGAAACAATTAACAAGTTTTTAGTAGAAGATTTTGAGATCGCACCGGAATCGCTTAATCCGGAGAAAAAGATTGTTGAGGAATTAGAGTTAGATAGTTTAGACACGGTAGATATCATCGTTCGTGTCAACGAGATCTTCGGTGTTAAATTAGAGAAAGAGGCTTTGATGGAAATCAAGACCTTAGGTGAGTTCTACGATCTCGTTTATTCTCGTCTTAATTAGTGGATAGGGCTTGGAGTGGACGAACGGGCGGAAGTAAATGGGAACAGCGAAGTCTGATTTTCCTCTTCCGTTATGTGGACCCCATTTGGTTATACCCGCTGATGGGTATATGGATATTGGGGTACATCTGTTTCGGTCGTGTCCAACGCCAAGCTATCTGGCACTATCATTGGCAACGTTTGCGTCAGACCCGATGGCAAGCGTTTTGGGGGCTTATTCGCAACTATAACGAGTTTGGGAAAGCCCTATTAGATCGCTTTGCTTGTTGGGGTGGGCGCAAAATGAAGATTATTGTAGATGGGCAAGAACTATGGGATAAGTATCTGATGACCGAACAGCCTTTCGTTATCTTAGGTTCCCACGTGGGAAACTTAGAACTGGCAGGATATACGATTCCGATGCCTCAAAAAGTATATACGTTGGTTTATACAGGCGAGGCAGAGACCGTAGAGACGAACAGAAAACGCCTTTTTGAGCAGATGGGGTTGACGATTATCCCTGTTCAGCAAGATGGAGGGCATATCTTAGATATGCATCGAGCTATCGAGGAAGGGCACGTGGTGAGTATTCACGGCGATCGTTTGTTCTTTTATACGCGCGCAATGCGTGCCTGCCTGTTAGGCGCGCAAGCGAACTTCCCCGAAGGGTGTTTTCGTTTTGCGGTGATGGAAGAAGTGCCGGTCCTTGCTCTATTCGTGATGAGAGAGGGGAAAGGTTTATATCGCGTCATCGTGAGACAACTCAGCGATGGACACCCTACGGCGCGTACTCATCGTGAACAAGCGCACGAACTGCTTAACGCTTATACCTCCGTCATGGAGCAGGTGCTCCAACGCTATCCCAATCAGTGGTTTAATTTTTACGAGTTCTGGTCATGATATATGCATTAGGTACCGACATACAAACCCCATTAGGCGACCTAACCGCTACCCTGCAAGCCGTTCGGGCACAACGTAGTGCTTTAGGGGTTCCGTTGACGAGTCTGCGCGGACGCGAACTGGTGCAACCGGTTATGGGGGCTCTACTCAAAGACGAACCGAACATAGAAGGTTACACGTTGTTTGAGAGCCTTTGTATTCGGTCTGCTCAGCGAGCTATAGACCAAGCGAGCATAGATACAGGTAATCGTTGCGTGTTGGTGTTATCGTCAACGAAAGGAGATATATGGACTCCAACGGCCACCACAGCTCGCCGTATAGCGGAGGCGTTGGGAATAACAACGACCCCGATAGTGGTCTCTTTAGCTTGTACCTCGGGAGTGGCTGCCCAACTGACTGCTTATCGTTTATTGGAAACAGGAATATACGACACCGCCGTGGTTATTGGTGCGGATGTGCTGATAGAGTTTGTGGTCAGCGGATTTCAATGCGTTCACGCCATCAGCGAAGAAGTGTGTCGTCCGTTTGACAAAAAAAGAGACGGACTGAATGTCGGCGAGGCGGTGGGAACGATGGTTCTTTCGACCCAAACAAACAAAGCGAATGCTTGGTGCCTCTTAGGCGGAGCTATCCATAACGATGCCAATCACATCTCCGGTCCCAGTCGTACGGCGGAAGGAGCGTTACGATGCCTTCAAGATGGTTTGGACTTGTGTCGACAAAACAGCGTGACCGACGACTTAGCGTGCATCAGTGTCCATGGTACCGCCACGAATTATAACGACGAGATGGAGGCGATAGCTATCCATCGAGCCGGACTGGATGATGTGCCTGTTTCCGCTCTAAAAGGTTATTGGGGACACACGATGGGAGCCGCAGGCGTAGTAGAGACGATCGTTACCATGGCGACCTTAGAGGCAGGATGGATTCCTGCGGTCAAAGGTTTTGAAGAACAAGGAACGACCTATCCTATCGGCGTAAGCAATAAAGAACGAACGACAGACAAACGCACTTTTGTTAAACTTCTTAGTGGTTTTGGAGGCGTCAATGCAGCCGTTGTATGGACGAAAAATAACCCTACACTCTCCACTCTAAACTCTAAACTCTCAACTACTCTACACTCTATACGGCTTGCCGATCGCGCCCTTCAGGGCAGAGAACTCTCAACTACTCTACACTCTACACTCTACACTCTAAACTACTCTACACTCTACACTCTAAACTCTACACTCATAACCAAAGTCTATCGAAACGAGATAGGGGACTGGCCAAAGTTCTTCAAAATGGATAGTCTCAGTAAGATGGGGTTTGTGGGAGTCGAGATGGCACTCAAGCAAGCGAACATCACCTTAGATAGCGAGAAGACCTGTGTTATTATGGCGAACCGTATCTCCTCTACGAAGGATAATCGCGAGTTTGCTGCGACCATAGAAGATCATAATCAGTATTTCCCCTCTCCGGCATTGTTCGTTTATACGGTGCCTAATGTGGTGACCGGTGAGATCGCTATTCGTCATCAACTTTATGGGGAGACATCGTTTTATATCTTAGATAAACAAGAGGACCTCGAACCGATTGTCCAATCCACTGCCCAAACGACTCACGCTGACACCTTGATTGTGGGGTGGCTGGAAGAGGAAGAGGCGAATATCCGAATCCTCGAAATCTCAAAAAATCGAAACATCGAAAAAAATAAAGAATTATGAAACAACAACTCAAAGAGCAAATCATTGAAGCTCTTAATTTAGAAGAGATCACTCCTGCCGACATTGACGATGCCGCTCCTTTGTTTGGAGAAGGACTGGGTCTGGATTCCATTGATGCGTTAGAAATCGTTATGATGTTAGACAAGAACTATGGCATCAAGTTTGCGGATAAAGAGACCTCTAAACAGGCATTAGCCAGTATCGACAGTTTAGCTGCTTACGTAACTGCTCATCGCACGAAATAATGACCATCGCCATCACCGGTATAGGAATCGTTTCAGCCTTAGGGATAGGCCAATCAGCCAACCGTAAGGAGTTATTGGAGGGGCACTCCCACCTCACTCAGGCGCACTATCTGCCGACCCTTCATTCCGAATGGCCGATGGGTGAGGTGCCGGCTACGAATGCCGAGTTAGAGGCTTTGCTTCCTATCGAGTATAGGCAAGCATATACATCTCTTAGCCTCAGTCGAAACGCCCTTATCGGAGCCGTAGCGTTGCAGGAAGCATTAGCGGATGCCGAACTGAAAGAACCCTCTTCTCTTACACTGATAAACGGGACTACGGTAGGCGGAATGGACACAACGGAGAACCTTTATTCGCTATGGCGCGAAGGCGATTATACCACGCTGCCTAATATCAGGGTACACCGAGCCGCTGAAAACACGGCTATCTTAGCAGGGTTGTGCGGTATCTATCATCATCAAACCGTTTCTACGGCTTGTTCGTCATCGCTTAACGCGATCATCACCGGAGCGATGATGTTACGTGCCGGTCATGTTCGGCAAGTAGTAGTGGGAGGCGTAGATTCGATGACCCGTGTCCACTTAAACGGATTTGGTTCGCTAGGTATCTTATCTCAACATATCTGCAGACCTTTTGCTTCCGATCGAGATGGAATAAACTTAGGAGAAGGGGCTGCTTATTTAGTTCTCGAAGATGCCGACTTTGCACAGCAACGAGGCGCGAAGATATACGGTTATATCGGAGGTTATGGCAATGTGTGTGATGCTTACCATCAAACCGCCTCGTCTCCGGAAGGCGATGGCGCTTATAACGCAATGCAACAGGCATTGCAGATGGCAGGACGCCAACCTCAAGAGATATCGTATGTCAATGCTCACGGAACGGCTACGCCCAATAACGATGCCAGCGAGTGGAGGGCTTTTGAACGAGTGTTTGGGGATCAAATGCCGGTAATCGAATCTACCAAACCGCTCACCGGACACACCACCTCTGCCAGTGGTAGTATAGAAGTGTTTTTTACGCTTGTCCGAATGCAAGAGCACCACTGGACCTACGCCATGAGTAATGCGTTCGGGTTTGGGGGAAACGATTCGTCCATCCTACTCTCCTCTCTCCCCTCTCCACTCTCAACTACTCTAAACTCTATACGGCTTGCCGATCGCGCCCTTCAGGGCAGAGAACTCTCCACTACTCTAAACTCTAAACTCTCCACTCTAAACTCTATCGAAATCCCCGCTATGCAGGCGCGTCGGATGACGAAGATGGTAAGGCAGTTAGTGGTAGAGGTTAACAAAGCGTTGTGTGCTGCCGGAATCAAAATACCGGACGCTATTGTGTTAGGAACGCAATGGGGAGCGATGGTGCCGTCAATGGCGCTCCTCAACCAAATGCTTGATCAAGAGGAGAAGGATATCTCCCCGTCGCTTTTTATGAATGCTGCTAACAACACGATGGCAGGCACGATAGCACGGCTTATCCATTGCTATGGATATAATATCACGGTTATGGGGACGGACGATTGTTTCACGCTCGCACAAGAACACGCTCGTTTGCTGCTCCAACAAGGTTCGTGTAAGTCTGTGTTAGTGTGCGCTTTTGATGAGATAGCAGAGGGGTGGCAAACCCTATTAGAAAAAGCAGGGTGTCCTGCTTCCGATTTAGTTAAAGCCCAAGTAATATGTATAAACTGATTCTACTCTCGGTGATGCAGTCCGCTTTACTTTGCAGCGGACAGGTGCTGCTCAAATTAGCCGTACCACTCTTTGACCGCAGTCAAGGATGGAAGTATTTCTTTGTTCACGGGATACTAACCAATTGGTATTTGATGGGCTGCGGCATACTGATGACCTCGGCCGCGTTGCTTTGGATGTATATCCTCAAACATTTTGAATTCTCGGTGGCTTATCCGCTTTCGTCTATGGCTTTTGCTTTTGGGGCGATAGCAGGAATAGTCGTGTTTCACGAGAGCGTTAGCTGGCAACAATGGGTAGGAATATTAATTATTATGATAGGATGTTTCGTCGTAGCCAAATATTGATTATCTTAAGTCTGTTTACGCTGTCTTTGCCTGCGCACCAACGTATAGAAGCTGACTTTGTACAAACACGCACGATAGCGGCTTTAGCCGAACCGGTGGTGCAGAAAGGGCATTTTTTGTATCTCTATCCCGATAGTGTCCATTGGAGTTACGAAGGGCTTGATGCCGTTCAGTTGCCTCCTCAGATGGCGTCGCTCATAAATCTTACGGCACAAGCCGATACGGCAGCGTTGAAGAAAGTCTTTCGTATCGAGCAAAACGGGAACGAGATTATTCTCCATCCCCTTAAGAAACAGTTAAGCCGTATTTTTACCACGATGCAAATACGATTGGGGGAACACGGCGCAGCAGAACAAATCATTATAACTGAACCTACCTTAGACCAAACACGTATAGATTTTAATCATATAACTGTCATTTTATGAAAAGAGTAGTTATTACCGGAATGGGCATATATTCCTGCTTAGGAATCACCTTAGACCAAGTGCGCGATGCACTTTATGAAGGTCGTTCGGGGATTACGACAGACCCTAATCGTAAAGAAATGGGTTTTCGCAGTACCCTAACGGCGATCTTGCCCCTTCCTGACTTAAAGAATGTTTTAAACCGCCATCAACGCGCTTTCTTGCCCGAAGAAGGGCTGTACGCTTATTGCGCGACTGCGGATGCCCTCCAAAACGCAGGGATTGATGAGGATTATTTGCTTCACCACACCGTTGGTATCCTCTACGGAAATGACTCTTCTGCCCAAGCGGTAATGAATGGAGTTGACCGTATCCGAATGATGAAAGATACTACGATGTGCGGTGCGTCAGCAATCTTCCAATCAATGAACTCTACCATCACGATGAACTTAGGCTGTCTCTTCCACCTAACAGGTATTAACTTAACGATGTCTGCGGCTTGTGCCAGTGGTAGCCACGCTATCGGTTTGGGCGCATTGCTTATACGAGATGGGCTTCAAGAGGTGGTTATCTGTGGAGGCGCACAAGAAGCTAATCCTATCGGAGCAGCGGCTTTTGATGGGATATCGGCATTCAGTATGCGCGAAGCCGAACCCACCAAAGCGTCACGCCCATTCGACAGAGACCGAGACGGATTGGTGCCCTCCGGTGGCGCGGCAACGCTGATCTTAGAGGAATATGAGCACGCAGTTAAAAGAGGGGCTCCTATCTTAGGCGAAGTGATTGGTTATGGCTTCTCAGGCAATGGGGACCATATAGCGAATCCGAATGTGATGGGACCCATCGCTTCTCTACAAAACTGCTTGCGAGATGCAGCCCTCAAAGCGGAGGATATACAATACATCAATGCCCACGCCACCTCTACTCCCATCGGGGATAGCAGTGAGGCGCAAGCAATCTTCCATGTCTTTGGAGAGAAAACCCTACCCGTCACCTCTACTAAGTCTATGACGGGACACGAGATGTGGGCTGCCGGAGCTACCGAAACGGTCTATTCGCTTCTGATGATGCATAACGATTTTATTGCTCCAAATATCAACTTTGAAAATCCCGACGAGGATAGCCAACATCTTTGGATCCCTTCCACCCGATTGGACACGCACTTTGATATTTTCCTTAATAACTCTTTTGGCTTTGGTGGAACGAACTCCAGCCTAATCATTCGCAAACTATGACCCTCACAGAACAACAAGTCCTTCAGCTGTTACCCCAACGCGCTCCTATCGTTATGGTGGACGGTGCTCGACAAGTGGGCGAGACCTATTATGCCTTGCTCACTATCACTCCTGATAACTGGTTCGTGGAGGGTTCTCAACTCCTCGAAGCTGGAATCGTCGAACACCAAGCTCAAGCAGTGGCAGTCTGTTTGGGACAAATCACAAATCACAAATCACCAATCACAAATCACAAATCACAAATAGGTTTTATCGCTGAGGTAAAGAACTTGTCGATTATGCGGCTTCCTAATGTGGGCGAAACCCTCGCCACTTCCATCACCTACAACACGGCGGTGGAAGATATTGTCCTTATTCAAGCTACCACCACTTGCAACGACGAATGTATCGCCGAATCACAAATTAAAATCTTCCTTCCGTCATGACGAATTATTATCACATAGAGAATCAACACATAACCGACCAAGAGGCACAGTTTACTTTGCGTCTTGATCCGTCCTGCGAAGTGTATAAGGGGCATTTCCCGACCCGTCCTATCGCTCCCGGAGCTTGCTCGCTGGAGATGATTCGTCAGTGCGCCTCCATCGCTATCGGGCAGACGATTCGCTTTATGAATATCAAACAATGCAAATACCTCTTGCCTCTTGAACCCGGCATTCACTCCGTCTTGGACCTACATCTCACGTGGGACGAGAACACTATCAATGCAGTTATGAAATGGCAAGAGCAGATTGCTATCAAACTTAAAGTCAGCCGTTCGTGAAAAACGTTGTGGTCATAGGAGCCGGATTGAGCGGATTGATAGTGAGTCATCTGCTCGCGAAGAGCGGATACCAAGTCTCGCTCTTGGAACAAGCAGGGCATACGGGAGGGTGTTTGCGGTCCTTCCGACAGGACGAAGTAAGCTTTGAAACAGGCTTCCATTTTGTCTGCGGTCTGAGTCGCTTTACCCCGGTGTATCGTTTGTTTAGACGATTAGGCTTAACCTCTTTGCCTTGGCAGGAACTAAAAGAGATAGAGGTACATATAGGTTCCGCAACCTATCGCCTTCCTTGTTCTCTTCGTCAATGCAAGCGTTACCTTACTCGTCTGTTCCCCGACCAAAAAAACAACCTCAAAACCTATTTCCGAACCTTAGACACGATTGCGCATTGCTCTTTACAACAAACCATCCCTTATTGGGAACAAAATGCTTGGGAGTGGCTTCACACAACCATCTCCAATGACGAACTCATCCATGTCTTATCCTCTATGTCCCTCATCATTGACTTGCGTAAGGAGAGCCTTCCGCTCTTTTCATACGCGGAAATCATGTGGGGTATCTTATCCTCTACCAAACGCCTAAAAGGGGGAGGACAGACACTTATTGAGCGATTGGAGAATAATGCCAAGAAAGCCGGCGTGCGCATCCTTTGCCACGCTGCCGTCAGCCAAATACTTGAGTCCGAGACGGGTGTATCGGGCGTACAACTGAGCAACGGACAATGCCTATCGGCAGACATAGTCGTGTCTTCTTTACACCCTCACACAACGATGAGTTTGTTAGGTAAAGACACCCATATAAGAAAAATCTACGCCCGTCGGATAGCGAACTTACCCTCCACGCCCGGATGTTTTACCGTCAATATCCGATTGCGCAAAAACGCGGTTACGCTTCCTGAGCACCCTATCTATATCCACCAAAGCACTTGTCTATGGGACGAGATAACGAATAACCAACACCTCATGCTTTATACTTATCCCCAACAGGATGCGTTAGATATATTAATGCCCATGGCGTGGCAACAAGTGGAACCCTGGAAAGAGACTCCGCATCAACATCGCGGAGAAGACTATGAGCAGTTCAAACAACAGATGGCGGAACATTGTATCGCACTCGTAGAACAAGTCTTTCCTTCTATTCGCGAGAACATTGTTGCATACAACTGCTCCACTCCTTTGACGTGGGAACATTACACTCACACGTTTGAAGGCTCTGCCTATGGTACCTATAAAGATTGCCGATCGATAGAGACCACTTTATTAGCCCCGAAAACTCCCCTACAAGGACTGTTTCTTACCGGACAATCGTTGGTGCAGCACGGTGTGGTTGGAACGGCTATATCCGCCTATTTTACGGCAAGTATGATTGAACCCACAATAAAAATAAAAGTATAAACGATATATGATTTGTGCTCTGATACCCACCTATAATAACGAAAAGACGATAGCCGAGATCGTTGAGCGAACACTCCCCCAAGTGCCGACCGTGTTGGTCGTGAATGATGGCTCCACCGATAGTACAGGAACGATTCTCTCCGAACTGACCTCCAAACACGCACAACTTATCGTCCTCACCCTTCCTCACAACAAAGGAAAAGGCTACGCACTCAAAAGTGGCTTCCAAAAAGCACGCGAGTTAGGGTTTAGTCATGTACTTACCCTCGATGCCGATGGGCAACATTTTCCGGAAGATATACCCGAACTGATACACATCAGTAAGATCCGTCCGGAAGCTATCGTAGTAGGCTGCCGCGGAACGAAACACGACAATATGCCCGCCTCTTCGACCTTTGCCAACCGGTTTTCGAATTTTTGGTTTGCCGTGCAAACAGGATTATATCTGCCCGATACCCAAACGGGTTTGCGTATTTATCCGTTAGACCATATCCATGGCACACGCCTAATGACCCGTCGCTATGAGGCAGAACTGCTTATCCTCGTTCTATCCGCTTGGGCGAATGTGCCGATTATCCCGTCACCCGTTAGGGTCTATTATCCTCCTAAAGAAGAGCGTGTTTCCTCTTTCCGACCCTTCCGCGATTTTAGTCGTATTTCTATCCTCAATACCCTCCTTTGCGTGTTAGCCGTTATCTATGGGCTACCAAGACGATACGGACGACTGCTATATTACGGAATCTGTTTCTTTATCTTCGCTGCCGCAGGAAAGATTATCACCACTCTCTATCGCTTGCGTCCTACGCCCGCAAACGAACAAAAAATGCACCGCCGCATACAACGAGGCTGCCAAATCTTCTTATCTACCTTTCCTACAGCGACTTACACGGTTAATCTCGATAATTCGCAAAATCGAGAAATCGAAAACTCGAAATCTCGAAATCTCGATTCTCCCGCACTATATATCGCCAACCACTCTTCCTATCTCGATATCATCGCTTTGCTCGCCTTCTCCGATAAGATGCGACTAATCGGTAAGGCACATATAGTGAACAATAAGTTCTATGGCCGCACCGCCCAAACGATAGGGTTTATCCCTATTACCACCGGTGCCGAAGATATGGTTGCCACCGTCAAACACTGGATAGACCAAGATTACTCGGTGGCTATCTTCCCCGAAGGTACCCGATCGTTGTATGGTGTCCCATTGCGCTTCCACACGGGAGCGTTCTATATTGCCGAGCAACTCCGAATACCTATCCAACCCGTCCTGTTAGAAGGTTATGCGGAGGCATTGCAAAAACGCCCCCTTCATGTGGGCAAACCCAAACAGATATGTACCACTTTGCTTCCGCGTATCGAACCGGAAGATCATCGTTTTGGGAACAACCGACTGGAAAAAGCGAAGCAAATGCGTAACTACTATGACCAATTACTAATGCACGAACTATGAGAGAACGAATCATCATCTTTCTTTTATTACTATCCGGCATAGTCATGGCTTCGAAGAAACACGAACTGTGTCCTTATCTCGCAGATTCCACCACCAACACCGGCATTGCAGTCATCATTTGTCCAGGAGGATCTTACTCGTGGCTATGTATGAAAGAGGAGGGCAAAGAAGTCGCACAATGGCTTAACCAAGAGGGAATAAATGCGTTTATCTTACCCTATCGGGTGGCGACTATTCCTGCCTATATGTTCGGATTTAGAGTGCTTGGATTAGGACATAAGTATCCGGACATGCTCATTGATACCGAAAACGCATTGCAGTGGCTTTATCTCCACGCCGACTCGTTACATATAGACACCACAAAGATTGGCGTGATAGGCTTCTCCGCCGGAGGACATCTGGCTATGATGTCTTATCTATACAACCGTACTAACTATAAACCTACCTTCCTCTGTACCCTCTATCCCGTTGTTACGATGAGCGCTAAAGAGACTCATAAACGCAGCCGTAGAGGGGCGTTAGGGGTTTGGAGACAGTGGAATAAAACGATGCAAGACTCCCTCTCTCTTGAGAAACACGTGACGAGTGATTGTCCACCCGTCTTCTTATCCAATTGTAAGGATGATCCTGTCGTTCAATACCACAACAGCGAACTCTTGGACTCTGCCTTAACCGCCGAGGGAGTGCCACACCGCTATATCCAATACGAAACAGGAGGACACGGCTTTGGCGCGTCTGACACCAAAGGTACGGAGGAAGCACGACAATGGAAAAACGAATTTATAATTTGGCTCAAAACAACCATAAAAGATGAAAGCGAATGAACAAATACTAACGCTCCAAGGAAGTAAGGGACAGTTAGTGGCCACCTTAGTTCACCCCTCGTGTGCTCACACTATGGTTATTTTCCTACACGGACTGTTGTCTAATCGGCAGTTCCATCTCTTCAAGCATTTGGCAAGCCAATTATTGCAAGAGGGAATCGCTTCGCTGCGGTTTGACTTTAACGGACAAGGCGAAAGTGAAGGTTTATTACAAGACATGACCGTGGAGAATGAACTACAAGACGCACAAGCCGTCTTAGACCACGTCAAACAATATCCTTGGGTCAAGCAGATTATCTTAGTGGGCTACTCGTTAGGTGGTGTTGTGGCAGGACTATTAGCCGCAAGGAACGAACCCTGTGTGGATGCCTTGGTACAAGTGGCTGCGGCAGCCGTGATGCACGACGATGCTCTATCGGGGAAAATAATGAACGCTACCTATGACCCCCAGAACATCCCCGACTATGTGCGCGTTTTCTTTATTAAGAAAATAGGGAAAGCCTATCTTGAAGCAGCACGAGATATAGACATCTTCTCTCGTACCTGCTCCTATTCCGGTCCCGTTTGCCTTATTCACGGAACCAAAGACTCTATTGTCCCTTATCGTTATAGCGAACAGTATTACCAACAATATCCGAATGCCCAACTACACCTCATTGAGAACGAGAACCATCTCTTATTGCATAACCCAACTGAGGTGGCACAACTAATCCTACAGTTTATCCAATCTTATAACACCCATAATTATGGAAAATGATATCGAATTTGCGTCAAAAGAAGAGATAAAAGCGTATCAAGAACGCTTACTTCATCAACAGCTTGCATACTTGCAAGCCCACTCGCCCTTCTATCAGCGGCTTTTTAAGGCGAACCATATAGATATTGATTCCATTCGCCATATAGAAGACCTACAGCGTATTCCTTTTACACAAAAGGAGGACTTACATCGCGCCAGCGACGAGTTCTTATGCTGTTCCCGCAGACAGATTGTCGATTATAGTACCACTTCGGGCACCACGGGCGAACCCGTCACTTTCGCCTATACCGAAAACGACTTACAACGACAAGCCCTCAATGAGTATAAGTCTTTCAAAGCCGCCGGTGTAACACCCGACTCCGTTGTTCAACTCATGCTTACGATGGATAAACGGTTCATTGCGGGAATGGCGTATAGCCTTGGACTACGCAAACTCGGTGCAGGAATCATTCGTGTTGGGAATGGTATCCCCGAACTGCAATGGGACACTATCGAACGCGTCCAACCCGATGTGCTCATGTGTGTGCCGTCGTTTATCTTACGTCTTATTGAGTATGCGCAGCTGCATAACATTGACTACCACCACTGCTCCGTGCGCAAACTCGTTACTGTGGGCGAAGGACTGCGTAACCAAGACCTCTCCCTCAACCTCCTCGGACAACGTATCCACCAACTATGGCCCGAAGTAGAAATGTATTCCACGTATTCCTCTACGGAGATGGGAGCCACTTTTGCCGAATGCGAATGTCAATGCGGAGGACACCTCCACCCCGAATTAGTCATCATTGAAATCATCGGTGACGACGACCAACCCGTTCCTGATGGACAACCCGGAGAGATCGTGATGACTACCTTAGGCGTAGAAGCAATGCCTCTGCTGCGATTCCGTACAGGAGATATCGCTGCCAAGATCGTCGAGCCCTGCTCCTGCGGACGAAACAGTTATCGCTTAACGCCCATCTTAGGACGCAAACACAATATGCTTAAAATAAAAGGTACAACCATCTATCCTCCTGCTATCAACGATGTTCTGGATAACTCCGAACAGGTGCTCAACTACGTTGTCGTTGCACGCACATCGGATACGGGAATGGATAGTGTGATGGTACGAATAGGACTTAAAAACCCTGTTGCTGACCAAGAAACACTCATCAAAGAACTAAAAGACCGTTTCCGTGCTCGGCTACGCGTTGCACCCGATATCGAAATCCTACCGGCCGATGTGATTGCTCGTATCAATTTCCCGGCTAAATCCCGCAAACCGATAAAGTTTATAGATGAACGCACTCATTAAACTATATGATTGGCTCACTAAGCACAAGACCCTGCTTTGGATCTCTTGTGCTCCGCTCGTTGTACTCTTAGTCGTACTATCGTTGCGGCTTCGATATAAGGAGGATATCTTTGATTTCTTACCCCAAGATGCCGAATATACCGAATCAATGGAGGTTTATTCGTCTCTTAGTGAGGCCTCTCGAATAGTAGTTATCTTTGAGGGCTCTTCACCCGACACCATCATCGGAGCCATTGACACTTGGGCAGAGCGCTGCCCTGAGTCCATTACCGAAGTCGATATAACCTCCGTCTTAGAGCGTTTACACTTTGTCTATGACCACTTGCCGTATTTCCTAACGGAAGACCAATACCGCCTTTTAGACTCCCTCTATCTCGCTCCTCAGGACACGCTCGTATCTATGATGAGGACCAATAAACAAGTTCTCTCTATGCCCGGTACGGCGTTCCTCTTTCCTTTCATAGCGATAGACCCCTTGCACCTCGTTCCGCTTGAGCGCACCATAGCCGGACAATATGCAGGAGCACAATCGAACTTCGACTCTTATAATGGCTATATGATGACCAAGGACGGACACAAAGGGTTCGCTTTTTATGACTCTCCTTATGGCAGTACCGAAACCGGACACAATGCCGCGTTGGTGGATTCGCTCACGGCTCTGACCCAATCCGTCATGCTTGAGCACCCTACCATACAAATACACCTATTGGGCGCACCCGTGATTGCCGTTGGCAATGCTCGACAGATAAAGAAAGACTCCCTTATCACCATCCTTTGTTCGATTATACTTATCTTAGCGCTCTTACTCTATTCCTTCCCGCGGAAAAGAGATATCGCACTCATCCTTCTCGCTGTCGGGTTTGGATGGCTCTTCGGTATGGCGACCTTAAGCCTACTTGTCGGTAAGGTCTCTGTCATTGTCTTAGGCATCGGAGCCGTCTTAATCGGCATCGCTGTCAATTATCCGCTGCACTTGTTGGTGCATCAACGCTATACAACCTCTGTTCGCCAAACCCTCAAAGAGGTTCTCTCTCCCCTGATTACGGGAAACATCACCACCGTTGGGGCATTCGTCGCACTAATCCCTCTTCATTCACCGGCTTTGAGGCAGTTGGGAATCTTCGCTTCGGCGATGTTCTTAGGCACTATCCTCTTCTGCGTTTTGGTTCTCCCTCATCTAATGTCGAATACGCCTACACCCGTTCGGGAGATCCATTGTCCTCCTTTAGAACGATGGCTCCAACGCGGTCGCACAGATCGTAAACGGATCGCTTTCCATATCGTGTGGGTAGTCCTCTTTGCCATAACAGGAACGATTCTCTTGGTTCGCCATCCTTCTATGTTTGATACCAACCTCAGCCATATCAACTATATGACGGAGGAGCAAAAGGCGGATTTTGCTTGGTTCGAGAGCCTCAGCCCCGTCTCCGATGAACCGGCTTACCTAACAGGCACAGCGCGCCAAGAACTGAATCAACGTTGGGAACGATGGCAAACCTATTGGACGACACACGACCCGAACGAACTCATCGCTAACGTTCGCGCTGCCGGAGTAGAAGCGGGCTTTATGCCTACGGCTTTTGTGCCTTTTGAACAAACACTAACCTCTGTGCAATCGGTGGATATGTCGCTTCCGCAAAACTTAGCTCAAGTGTGGCCGGGACGGTTTGATACCGAAGCGATGAATCATCATGTTTCTAAGACGCTAACTGACCATTTTGACTATATCGGCATCATCTGCTCGCTGATTGTGTTTGTCTTCTTGTGTATTAGTTTTAGAAGTATCCGATTGGCATTGGTTGCGTTTGTACCCATGTTGCTCAGTTGGGTGTTTATCTTTGGCTTGATGCAACTTTTCCACCTTCAGTTTAACTTGGTGAATGTTATCTTAGCCACCTTTATTTTTGGACAAGGTGATGATTATACTATTTTTGTAGTGGAGGGCTTACGCAATGAGCGACTCTATGGCAAACGACTGTTAGACCAGTTTAAGCAGTCTATTATCCTCTCTGCGCTGATTATGTTATTGTCGATAGGTGTGCTTGTCTTTGCTAGGCACCCGGCCATGTCATCTTTAGGAGCAGTAACCTTAATCGGGATGTCTTGCGTTGTTTTAATGGCTTTTATTGTTCCCAAAGCTCTTTTCCTACAACACAAGAAATTGTGTACAAAGTGTAAGAAAAATTTGCGTATGTGAGAAAAAAGTTGTACCTTTGCACCCGTAATTTATTATTGCACCTTCGCACATCCGTGTGCGAGACTTTTTGAATAAATAAAATATCACTAGTGTCTACTAAAAAAAATAACAATTAAAAATCATCAAATAATAACGGTTCATTAAGAGCCAAATGGTCTTTGTCATCTTGAAAATTAGATTTACAGAATAGGTCAACTAGTGGAGTTGTATCAGTAAGTGAGA
>JAZLHD010000078.1:0-2521 GCA_045616645.1 Paludibacteraceae bacterium | reverse complement strand
TAACGTAAGGTCAGACTATCAAAGAAAATCTTTACTTAAAATCCGTACAAAATCTTTTGAGCATATCCTTTTTTCTTATTTCGGGCTACGCCCTCAGAAATCATTCAAAAATCTATACAAAAATCTCTACTAAAAATCCTTTCCCCTTTCCGCCTTTCCGCCCCTCCGCCTCTAACCAGTAGGCGCTTGCGCCGTCCTGTAGGCAGCTTGCTGCCGTCCTCTAACCTCTCAGCCTCTCCGCCCATCAGCCTATCCGCCTCTCCACTCTAAACTATCCTACCGTAGTTTCCTACCATCGATGCCATAGAAACAACCCTCACGCAAAATGATCAGTTGTCCGTTATACAGCATCTTCACACAACTCTTCACTGACGGACGAACAGGGATAGGCTCTATCAGCGTCGTTGCCGCCTCCTGATTAGCGATATTAACCGAGTCAATAGAGTCAATCTTCGACTGCTCGTACGTAGCACGCACATCGTCAATATAGATAGTACCCTTACTACCCTTCTCTACATAGAAAGCTAACTCCGTAATACCCCCCGGATTAGACCACGTACCCGACGTGTTATATCCTCCCACGAAATCCGTGAACGGCATATAGATGTCACGCGGCTCGGTGCCGGTGAGCTGAATCGTATATTTCCAATAACTACCCTTATCGTCCTGCACTTGCAATAACAAGTCCGCTCCCGAACCATCGGGGATAACGGTATAAGCGATACCATCAAAACCGGACACACTGCTCGAACCCCCTTTCATCACCCCCGCATACGTGTTGCCCGACAAGTCATAGTAGAGTTTCATGCACTTAGCACCTTGTTGCGCTTGCGTCTCGTCCAAGCTTGCTTCGACCCACGCACCGCCATCGTTACGGCGCCAAGCCTCTTGCAAGGCAGACGAGGAAGAATAGTCCTCAAAGTCATCTAACAAACGACGAGTAGGGATAAGAGGTACATACACGTCCGGACCCTGAACGCCAAAGTCGGCATCACCGGGTTTGTCTAAGTCGGGCATACCCTTGTGCGAAGCCCAATACGCCTTGAGCGAAGCGGCTCCTTTCTCATTATACCAGTTACTATAAGCGTTGATATTCAATAAGTCGTAGGGTTTGCCACCAAACCACAGCAAGAAACTGCGATAGTTAGTAGGCGAGGTCTCATCTACATACTTGATGATACCATCAATAGCCACCGCAGCATCGGCTTTCTGCTCGGCATCGGAGAGGATGAGGTGACCTGTTCCTGCCCTATCCCACGCGTCTCTATCCCACACATTAGGTGCGTTCAGTCCGCGCCAACCCATACCATATTCGCCAATATGCAACACAGGAATCTCTTCCTTGGTCAGACCGCACTCCTTGATGAGGCACTCGTTGATGAAGTTCTGCTCGTGCCAGAGTAAAGCGCGATAGACCTCGTCGGGTGTGGTCTTTGTATGGTCCTCCGAATAGATATCCAAAGGCATATATTGCGAGAGAGACATCTCGTCCAAGCCGGCGATATAACGACCAATAGCATGACGGGTTTCGTCGGTGATACCCGGGCGATCGAGGTAGAGCAGTTTCTCGTGTCCCTCTACGGTCTGGTCCGCCTGAATACGAGCGAAATAACTCTCGTGGTTCGGCAAGCGAAGCAAATACTCTATATGGTGGCAGAAATTATGCCCTAACACTATCTGGTCCTTCACATCGCTATAGGTGGTGTTCAGTAACTCGCGCACATCGGATTGCAGTTGGATCCACTGGTTAGGGAAATAAACCATGGCATCCATGAGTTCGGCACCGAGGTCGAAACGAATAGGCGACACCAACGTGATACCACTTTTCTTACACTCGCGCAACACTTCCGCTACCATCTTCAGACCCGGAAGAACGACTTTCTCTTTATAACCAATGGTCTTGGATAACGGGTCCATCTTATCGAACTCTCCACGCCAATCTTTGCCACCCGGGTCAGAGGAGCAGTTGAGACGCTCACTACTGCCTTCTTGCATGGCAAACTTAATCGGGTCTACGTGCGGACGATAGTTGACATAGAACCCGCGTTTGAGCAGTTCGGTCAGCACTTCTTTCTGTAGGTCCATAGAGGGAGTGACATCTTGGTTATTCCACTGCGTGAGGATACCTTTCTCGTAGGTGTCGAGGAAATAGGTGGGGTTCATGGAGACATAACTGATGCCCCACGTCTCCATGGTGGATATATAGGTCTTGTAGTCCTTGAAGTGGTCTGGATGCCAGGTGCTCCAAAGAATACCGATTTTCGACGATGGATACTGTGCACTCATGCTTACTGCCAAACATAACAGCAAAATGGTTGTTAGTTTTTTCATAATGTTTATTTTTGGTTTTTTATTTTTTTTATCTCTCACAGATTTCACAGATTACACTGATTATTATTTATTATTCCTTTTTATTTTCGTTATGTTATCGTGAGCGAGCTCTCATAACCTAACAAAAACTAAAAAGTAACTGTAGGTTCGCTTTGCTCACCTCCTCGCGCCGCATACGCGTTGCCTAATA
>JAZLHD010000077.1:0-3164 GCA_045616645.1 Paludibacteraceae bacterium | reverse complement strand
CGCCAAGGCGGTGAGATGAGTACGTTCTTCGACTATGCCTCTAAGTTCCGCACCAAAGTGATGGAGCGTCCCGAAGTCAGTATGGCAATCCTCAACTACTCCGAGAGTTTTCCGAAGTACGAAGTCAGTGTAGATAATGTTCAATGTGCTCGCGCGGGCATTGACGTGGCTACGGTTTTGAGCACCTTAGGCTCCTATTGCGCCGGTTCGTATGTAGGCAACTACAATAAGTTCGGTAAGGTCTATCGTGTCATGGTTAGCGCTGCGCCGGAGTATCGTCTGGATGCCTCTTCGCTCAATAGTATCTTCATCAAAGTAGATGATAAGATGACACCTATCTCGCAGTTTGTTACCCTCAAACCGAAGGTCGGTTCCGCTTCCAAAAACCGTTTTAACCTCTACCAAGCCATCACCTGTAACGTCAATCCTGCCGGCGGCTATTCGGAGGCACAAGCCCAAAAAGCCATCGAAGAGGTCTTTGCCGAGGTCTTCCCTCGATCGGGTTATGGTTTTGAGTATGGGGCTATGTCCCGCGAATTGGCTGAAAACGCCAAGAGTAACACAACGGGAATCATCTACCTCATCGCTATCTTCCTTATCTACCTTATCTTGGCTTGTCTCTACGAGTCGTGGTTCATTCCGTTTGCCGTCCTTCTCTCTGTTCCGTTCGGTCTGATGGGATCGTTCTTGACCTCCAAACTATGCGGACTGGATAATAATATCTACCTCCAAGCCGGTGTGATCATGCTCATTGGTCTGCTTGCCAAGACGGCTATCCTCATTACCGAGTTTGCCGTGGAGAAACATAAACAGGGAATGTCTATCATTGATGCGGCTAAGGGGGCTTGCCAAGACCGTTTCCGTCCTATCTTAATGACCGTCTTCACGATGATTGTGGGTATGATTCCGCTTATTATCGAAGGCGGTGCCGGTGCTCATGGTAACCGCTCACTCTCTATCGGTGTAGTCGGTGGAATGACGATTGGTATCATCGCTATCCTCTTTGTGGTGCCCGCCTTCTATATCGTCTTCCAAACCCTCCACGATAAATTCCAATCTGCCCCTCAAAATACAAAGAGTCAATCACCAATTACCAATCACCAATCACCAATCGTAACAACGATAGCCATCTTGGCTCTCGTCGTTACGCTCCCCTCTTGCGGAATATACAAGAAGTACCAACCTCAAACCGAGGTGCAGGAGCAAGTCTTAGGTTCGGATTCGCTCACTACCGCATACGCCGGTAACAGTTCGATGGCAACCCTCTCTTGGCGTGAGGTCTTCGATGATCCCTATCTGCAAGCGTTAATTGACACGGCTTTGGTTCGTAATACCGACTTACGCATTGCGCGTCTCAACATCGACCAGGCACAAGCCAACTTGTTGCAAGCTAAACTGGCTTATCTGCCTTCCTTCGGTTTGGCTCCGCAAGGTGGTGTTACTCGCCCTATACAAGGCTCTAACAGCTGGACTTATCAAGTTCCTATTTCCGCTTCGTGGGAAATAGAGGTCTTTGGGTCTATCACGCAGCGTTTGCGTCAAGCCAAAGCGCTCTCTTACCAAGCTGAGGATGTCAAACAAGCGACCCAAGCCCAACTGATAGCCAATCTGGCAATGAGTTATTATAACCTCATTCTGCTTGACAGGCAACTATCTATCTCGCTCGCAAGCAGACAACTGTGGGAACGGTCATTAGAGACCCAAAAATCGCTGATGCTCAATGGTAAAGCCTATCAACCTGCCGTTCATCAACTGGAAGCTTCTATGAGTGGTGTCGAGGCTCAGATCTTAGACCTGCGTCGGGCTATTCAACGCACCGAGAATGCGATCAATCTGTTACTCGCCAAAGAGCCACAAACCATTGCTCGTGCGCAGTGGCGCGAGTTTGAACTGCCTGAGTTTAGGTTGGGTACACCCACCGACCTGCTCGCTAATCGTCCAGATATCCGTGCGGCACAACGACAACTGGAAGCGGCTTACTACGTAACCCAACAAGCGCGTTCGGCTTTCTTGCCCAAACTCACCCTCAGTGGTGTTTTCGGTTGGACCAATGGGGACGGAACGGCTATCCTCAATCCTGCACAATGGATACTCAATGCTGTTGGACAACTCACTCAACCGCTTTTCCAACAAGGTAAACTCATTGCTCAACTACGGATGGCAAAAGCCCAACAAGAACAAGCCAAGTTGAACTTTGCCAATGCAGTTCTGAAGGCCGGAAATGAGGTTAATAATGCCTTAGCCGATTATCAATTGGCACGGGATAAGGACATTATTATCAAGCATCAAGTAACGGCATTAGAGGCTGCTTTTGAGGGCACTTCGGAGTTGCAACGGAACGGAAAAGCGAATTATCTGGAGGTCTTAACGGCACAAGAGTCGCTTTTGACCGCCCAACTCAATGAGTCTGCGAATATGTACGCTAAGTTAGAGGCATATATCCGCCTCTACTCTTGCTTAGGCGGTGGCACCGAACTTGCCCCTGCCGACAAGCCCGATAAATAGTAATTGCAATCAATATCGTTTCGCCAAACGTGAAGGAGCTCCGGCGACAGCGATAAATACCATCGCTCACCGATGTAAAACAGTGAGAAAACACTTCTAAAATGCATTTTTGTTCGCAAAAGTGCATTTTTATTTGCATATATCGAAAAAAATCCGTACCTTTGCAGCGCAAACTGCAAAACAATCTAAATAACTACTATTATGGCAACAATAACAACTGAAAGGGTATCTGTAATGGGAATGCCTATGTTGAAAAGAAACGAGACAATTGATCATAGTGCGATTAGTGCTTGTTCATTAGAAGCGTACGGAGATAAATTGGCACATGCAATAGGACAAGTATTTGGTTTGAACGATATTCGGGAGGCTGAATAATGGCGCGTTTTCGTGTATTAGTAACTAATCGTGCGGAGCAGGATATCGCCTCTATTGTGCAATATATTCGTGAAGAATTGCATTCGCCATTAACCGCCAAGCGATATTACGAAGGCTTAATGGGATATTTACGTTGGCTTGCGAATCATGCTTCTGTTCTACCAATACAACCCGATTCTCCCCTATACAATGATGGTTTGCCGACTAGACGGTTGAATTATAAAAATGTAGCCATTATTTATACAATATCGGGCAGAGATGTGTATGTGTATCGCATCGTCGCT
>JAZLHD010000076.1:0-1196 GCA_045616645.1 Paludibacteraceae bacterium | reverse complement strand
GTTGATGGGTATCTCTCCGCTTTTGAATATGTGATAAGGTATCCGGAATTGCCACATTCTCAATAAATGGAATAACCATTTGTTGATGATCATCAATAACACGACTAAAAATTCCTAACCAATACGCGGCAGGATTCTCATTGCGCAAGGAGTTTATTTGCTCTAAACCACTCCTCAATAACTCATTAAATTCTTCAAATTTTGTCATATAGATTAATACTGATTGTTAATAGATCGACGCAATCATATTTTATATCTATGTCCCACTAGTGGCCACTTAACTTTTTTATGAACGTTTATAAGTTGGTAATATATAGTTAGTTATAAGCATTTTTAGCGCGTGAGGTTCTTGGCAGAGTTTTTGCAAGTATAGTGGTATATTTTAAGATTGCACTATCATGAGCAGATTTATCTTTCGCCAATTAGTAGATCTGCTACCGCATAGGGTCTTTGACACATTTGTCCAAAAATACGACGGCAATAAGCGCGTCCGGTCATTCACTTGTTGGAATCAGCTATTATTGATGATGTTTTCTCAACTAATAGGTTGCAATAGCCTTCGTGAGTTAGTTTGTCTTGTTGGCGCACACCATAAGAAAAGCAAGTACCTTGGTTTTGGTGATGTTCCCATTACAAGAAGCAATCTCTCTAAAGCCAATAACAATCGTGACTATCGAATCTTTGAAGAGTTTGCCTATCACGTAGTAGGTCTTGCTCAACAGAGACGTATTAACCGCATCTTTGCACTACATGGCAAGTTTTATGCATTCGATTCTACAACCATCGACTTATGCCTTAGCATCTTTTGGTGGGCAGCGTTCCGAAGGCACAAAGGTGGAATTAAGATACATACCTTGTTAGATATGGTAACCCAAATTCCAACCTTCTTCCATATAACGGAAGCCTCAGTGCATGATGTAAATACGATGGAACTCATCCCTTATGAGAAGGGAGCTTTCTACGTGTTTGATAAGGGTTATTACGATTGGCATCGCCTGTTTCTCATCACTCAAGTAGGCGCATATTACGTCATCCGACAAAAGGATAATATACGCTATGAGGTTGTTGCCGGTGAGGATTTATTAGACGGAACAAATGGTATATTATTAGACCAACGTATACGTCTAGTCGGATTAACAACCAAAGAGCATTATCCTTCCGAACTAAGGCGCATCGTCTATTACTCAGAGGAATTG
>JAZLHD010000075.1:0-38552 GCA_045616645.1 Paludibacteraceae bacterium | reverse complement strand
GGATATCCCTCTAACGGCATTTAACACCTCTAATTGAGCCATTTGTGTGTATGACATAATTCTAAATTTATATTCGTTTTGCAGTTTGCGCTGCAAAGGTACAACTTTTTTCTGATATATGCAAATATTTTTGCATTTTTTACGCGACGCTAAAAAAAATCTAAACAAGAAGGATAAAAAATCAATTGAGCAATAGTTTTTAATCGCTATCGCTCAAAAATCTAACTAAAAATCTAAAAGAAAATATTAGCAACTCTTGAACTGGTCGAGGAAACGAACATCGTTCTCAGAGAAGAGGCGTAAGTCTTTTACGCGATATTTGAGGTTCGCAATACGCTCTACGCCCATACCAAAAGCGTAACCACTATAGACCTTACTATCAATGCCGCAGCTCTCCAAAACATTAGGATCAACCATTCCACAACCTAAAATCTCTACCCAACCTGTACCCTTACAGAAAGCGCAGCCTTTACCACCACAGAGGTCGCACGAGATATCCATCTCTGCCGAAGGCTCGGTGAAGGGGAAATACGAGGGGCGAAGACGAATCTGTGTCTCAGGTCCGAACATCTCTTTAGCAAAATATAATAACGCCTGGCGCAAGTCTGCAAAACTCACATTCTTAGCGATATACAATCCTTCTACTTGATGGAAGAAGCAATGAGCACGAGCGGAGATAGCCTCGTTACGATAGACGCGACCAGGGCATAATACACGAAGAGCAAGCTCTTCGGAGTTTAGAGTGGAGAGTTTAGAGTTTAGAGTAGCCGTCTCGTTTGAGAGTTTAGAGTTTTGTATTTGTTTCGCAAAAGCGGTCATCAGGTGGGTTTGCACAGAAGAAGTGTGGGTGCGCAAGAGGATATCGGTAGGTTTTTGAACGCCATCCTCTTTTTCGATAAAGAACGTGTCTTGCATATCGCGAGCCGGGTGTTCGGGAGCGAAATTCAGCATTCCGAATACGTGTTTATCGTCCTCTACCTCGGGACCGCTGGCTACCGTAAAACCAATGCGGGAGAAGATATTGATGATCTCCTCACGAACGAGGGATAGCGGATGACGCGTACCGAGGTCGATAGGATCAGGAGTACGGGTAAGGTCTTGCTTATCCACCGTAGCAGTAAGAGAAGACAACTGCTCTTTGAGTTCGTTAAGGCGAACTTCCACAGACTGTTTGAGCACATTCAGCGGAGCACCAATAGCAGCTTTTTCCTCTTTAGGTACCTCACGGAAGGCATCGTACAATGCCGAAATCTGACCTTTCTTGGAAAGGAATTTAATACGCAGATTCTCTAACTCTTCTTGGTTGGCAGCCTTCAAATCTGCCACCTGTTGCTGCAAAGCAGCAATTTGCTCTAAAATGGTCATAATCATCAAAATTTGTTGCAAAGGTACACTTTTTTTTTGAAATATCCAAATAATTTGTTAAAAATTATAGATAAATTTGCGTATATCAAAATTAAGTTGTATCTTTGCACGATAATTTGCGTATATATGCGCTCACGCATACGTGGACATATTAAATTAAGGCTACAGGCTACAGGCTACAGACTACAGGTAATGGGTTTGTTGCTTGTTGGATGGGTTTGTGAATTGATGGCACAAAGTCAGGCGATAGACAAGCCTGTGAGTTATATAGCCAAAGACTCGATTGTATTAATGCACAATGGAGTGGCTCACTTACATGGACAGGGTCAGGTGAACTATGGTACGATGCAGCTTAACTCAGAGTATATTCGCGTGACGATGGATAGTAGTTTAGTTTTTGCGCAAGGCGTATATGATACGATTAATGAGGAATGGAAAGGGAAACCCATATTCAAAGATGGGAAAGACGAATACGAATCTGACCAAATGAATTATAACCTCACGACCAAAAAAGGTTACATTCGTAATGTTGTCACCCAACAAGGAGAGGGTTATATTGTTGCAGATAAGACAAAGAAGATAAATGATAACGAGATGATGATGCAAAGTGGTAAGTACACAACATGTTCCAACCACGAACATCCGCACTTTCACTTGCAATTAACCAAAGCCAAAGTACATCCTGGCGAATATATTGCAGCAGGTCCTGCTTATTTAGTTGTTGGAGAGGTTCCCGTACCGTTAGCCATTCCTTTTGGTTTCTTCCCCTTCACACAGACATACACGAGTGGTCTTATTATGCCTAATTTCGGAGATGATTTTCGTCGTGGTCTTTATTTGCAAGGTTTAGGTTATTATTTTGCCATCAATGACTACATGGATTTAGAGATTAAGGGAGATATTTATACCAAAGGAACTTGGGCCGTATATGGGACCTATCGATATACCAAGCGATACCTATTCAATGGCAATATAAATATCAATTTCCGTCAAGACGTAGAGGGAGAGAAGGACCTACCGAATTATTCCAAAGCCACGAACTTCAGTGTACATTGGACGCACACGCAAGACTCTAAAGCCAATCCGTACAACAATTTCTCGGCTTCCGTTGATTTCTCGACGAGTGGTTACAACCGTAGTAATATCAACAGTTATTACAATCCGGATTTGACCTCACAGAACACGAAGGCATCCTCTATCAGTTATACGCAGCGTTTCCCCGATAGTCCGTGGTCGATTGGTTTGACGATGAGTATTCAGCAACGGACACAAGACTCCACCATTTCAATGACGGCACCAAGTTTGAATGTCAACATGAGTAGAGTTAATCCGTTCAAACGCAAGCACCCTGTAGGCAAAGAGAAGTGGTACGAAAAGATTAACTTGAGTTATTCCGGAGTTGGTCAGATATCTATCAATGGTGTGAAAGAGTACGACTTCTTCAAGACAAACTTCTTGAGAGATTGGCAAACGGGTCTAAAGCACTCTATACCTATTTCTGCTTCGTTTATGGCATTCAAGTATTTGAGTATCACGCCATCCATCAGTATGACTGACCGAATGTACTTTCAACGAGTGAACAAGCGTTGGGACGATCAGACGCAGCAGTTGGCACAAGACACTACGACAGGTTTTTATAACGTCTTTGATTTTAATGTAGGGGTATCCTTATCCACTAAATTATATGGAATGTTTACCCCTATGAAGAAACTCTTTCCGAAGACAAGAGTAGAAGCATTTAGACATGTATTAACGCCCTCTATCAGTTTTAATTACCACCCCGATTTTGGGACGAAGGGTTGGGGCTATTATAATCATTATGACCAACCCGTATATACTGGAGAGATTGATGACCAAGGTAGGCAAGTACAGCAAGTGGATGCTGCCGGTAATCCTGTCTTTGTTCGCCAAACATATTCTCATTATGAACGAGGTATCTACGGCAATGCACCTAATGGTGCGGCAGGAACATTGAGTTTTTCATTGGCAAGTAACTTAGAGATGAAACTGAAAAACGTAAAAGACACCACGGGTAAAGAGCCATACAAGGTATATAGCATCATTGATAACCTATCGGTGACGGGTGGATATAACTTTATTGCGGACTCCATGCGATGGAGTAACTTCGGTGTGAACTTGCGTATTAAGATTCCTAAGGTGAACTACACCATCAACCTCTCAACGTCACTTGACCCGTATATGTACGAGTACAATGCGTTAGGTACGCCTGTGAGAACCAACAAACAATATTGGCACAATCATCGTTTCCCACATTGGAGCGGTACAGGAGCAAGCATCAGTTATACTTTCAGTAATCAAACCATAAAAAAGTGGTTTGAAAAGAAAGATAAACAATCTTCCAACGAGGAAGAAGAGGAGGATGGAAACATGGAGACCACGCGCGTAGGGCCGGATGGAAGTCTGGTTAATGGTAAAAGAGACGGCAAACCAAGTCAAGAGGATGATGACGGCTACACCAAGACGCAGATTCCATGGTCCCTATCCGTATCCTACTCTATTAACTATGGCGACCTTGCCCATGTGGCAGCCAATTTCGATGAGAAAAAGATGCAATATAAGATGGGACTGACACATAGTTTGAACTTATCGGGTTCGTTGGGTTTAGGCGAAGGATGGAAAGTGACCGCCAGCACCAGCTTTGACTTCAAGGTCAAACGATTTACAAGTGCTACATTTAATGTGGTACGAGACTTACATTGCTGGTCTATGACTTGTAGTTTTGTCCCCTTTGGCCCGTACAAGAGTTACAACTTCCACATTGGCGTCAATGCGAGCATGTTGGCAGACTTGAAATATGATAAAAATAGTGCTGAAGCAACGCAAAAACTCGTTACGTGGTGGTGATTTTAGTTTAGAGTTTAGAGTTTAGAGTTTAGAGTAGCCGTCTAGTTTTATAGTTTAGAGTGGAAAGTGAAAGTGAAAGTAAAAAGGTAAATTTATGAAAATAGAAAACGAAAAAGTAGTAACCATGACGTACGAGATGTACGTGAATGGAGAAAATGGATCAGAAGAGTTATTAGAAAAAATGACGGCAGAACATCCCCTTACCTATTGTCATGGAGAGAAGATGATGCTGCCTAAGTTTGAAGCCGCCTTAGAAGGCCTCGAAGTAGGTAGTGTGTTCGATTTTCGTATCAACCACACCGACGCTTACGGAGAATACGATGAGGAGGGACTAATGGAACTGGATAAACACCTCTTCTTCAATGGCGATGGTGAGTTCGACAGCGAACGTGTTTACGTTGGAAATATCATTCCTATGAACACTGTAGATGGTCAGATTGTCAATGCGCAAGTAGTAGAAATAAGTGCAGAGAAAGTAACCATTGACCTTAATCACCCTTTAGCAGGAGAAGATTTGCATTTCACAGGAAAGATTTTAGATATCCGTGCGGCAAGCGAGAAAGAATTAGACGCTATCCGTCACCCGCACCATTGCGGTCATCATTGCGGTGGACATTGCGAGGGGCAATGTGACGGAGGATGTGAAGATAATAATAACGAACATTGTAAGAAAGATGGCAAACATTGTGGCAATTGTAGGGAGGCCTAACGTAGGCAAATCAACCCTCTTTAATAGACTAACAAAGACTCGTCGCGCTATTGTGACAGAGCAAGCAGGCACTACGCGTGATCGTCAATACGGCAAAGCCGATTGGTGTGGTCGCGAGTTTTCCGTCATCGATACCGGTGGTTGGGTGGTAAACTCCGACGACACGTTTGAGAGCGAAATCAACAGACAAGTCGATTTGGCTATCAAAGAAGCAGATGTTGTGTTACTCGTCGTGGATGTGAACGAAGGCGTGACAGAGTTCGATAGCGAAGTGGCTCACTTGCTTAGGCAAGCGAAGAAACCGACCGTGTTAGCGGTAAATAAAGTCGATAGTTTTGAACAGCAATATGGTGCTCCCGAGTTTTATAAGTTAGGTTTGGGTGAACCATTTATTATCTCCGCAGAGAACGGATTGGGAACCGGTGACTTACTCGACGAAGTCGTGGCGCGTTTCAAACCCGAAGGCTTAGAGGACGACACAGAAGAGTTGCCGCGTTTTGCGATCGTAGGCAGACCGAATGCAGGCAAGTCGTCTATCCTTAATGCGTTTATGGGCGAGGACCGAACAATCGTAACAGATATCCCCGGCACTACACGCGACAGTATCTACACGAGGTATAATAAGTTCGGTAAGGATTTTTATTTAGTCGATACAGCCGGCATACGCAAGAAAGCGAAGGTAAACGAAGACTTGGAATACTACTCTATCGTTCGTTCTATCCGCGCAATAGAGAACTGCGATGTCTGTATTTTGATGATTGATGCCACACGAGGTGTGGAGGCACAAGACCTCAATATCTACTCGCTGATACAGAAGAATAAGAAAGGTCTCGTAGTGTGCATCAATAAATGGGACTTGATTGAGAACAAGACCAATCAAGACATTAAGGCTTACGAAGCTGCTATTCGGGAACGGATTGCACCTTTTACGGATTTCCCGATTATCTTCACCTCTGCGGTAACGAAACAACGTATCTTCAAAGTGATTGAAACCGCATTGCACGTATATGAGAACAAACAAAAGAAAGTACCTACCGCCCAACTCAACGAGAAGTTCTTGCCTTTGATAGAAAACTACCCTCCTCCAGCTACAAAAGGCAAATATATCAAAATCAAATATTGCACACAGTTACCCAACACGCAAGTTCCTACGTTTGTGTTCTTTGCTAACCTACCCCAATATGTAAAAGAGCCTTATCGCCGGTTCCTTGAAAATAAACTGCGTGAGTGGTGGGATTTCACGGGTACGCCGGTGCAGCTATTTATTCGAAATAAATAGTAGTTTAGAGTGGAGAGTTTAGAGTTTAGAGTTTAGAGTTTAGAGTTGCCGGATAGTTTTATAGTTTAGAGTTCAGAGATAAATGAAGATTATAGTGTTTAGTAAAATAGCAGGGCGAGAGGAGATGCTGTTGAAGGGTGACTCCTCGATGCTGGTCAACCGCAAGCCGTTCTTCATTCCCGATGGCTTGGGTGATATCACCTATACCTCCGGCGTCGTGTTACGCGTCAGTCGTTTAGGTAAGAACATCGCCCCTAAGTTTGCTGATCGTTATTGGGATGCTTTTGCGTACGGATTGGATATGCGTGCTGAAGAAGCATTAATCAAAGCACTCAGTCAAGGACGATGCTGGACGCAAGCCACTACTTTCGATTACTCCACCGTTATTGGAGAGTATATTGACAAGCGTTTTATGGATGAAAATAAACTGATTATCTCCATCAGCGAAGCCATCCATCAAGCGTCTCAAGTAATGACAATACGACAAGGGGATTTAATTTTTATTGAAGAGAACGAGCCGAGGCGTATTGCTATTCGCAATGAAGAAATTATCCGCTACATGGACCAACAAGAAGTATTATATTGCAAGATAAAATGAAACGAGTATTGATCCTAATGATGAGCCTTCTGTTGTGGACGACTACGACAGGATTAAAGGCAGAACCCTTTGCCCCTCATTCTCACTTAAGTCAAGGTAGATGGGTGAAGATACAAGTGGTAGAAAATGGTATCTATTGCCTAACTTACGACGAATTGCGCAAAGCAGGATTAGACCCCGCGAAGACGCACGTTTACGGCTATGGCGGAGCGATGCTACCTACCCAATGGGTGGAAGGAATTATGGACGACCTTCCTCAAGTAGGTTGTATCCGTCTTAATGACTGTCTTCTATTCTATGGACAAGGTTCGTTCTCTTGGGATTATGACACAAGCAAAAAAGTGTTTACACACACACGCAACCCATATTCAGATGTAGGGTACTATTTCCTTTCTGACGTTGATACGGATGTGCCCGACTTAGTCTTAGCACCAAAGATGAGTAGTGAAAACGCCCAAGTAATAAATAACTATACCGCATATCAAGTCCATGAACAAGATATTCTCAATCTATTAGACCCTACGGGTGTCGATGGTGGAGGTCGGGAGTTTTATGGTGAAACTTTATTGCACAACAAGACGTTTACAATAACGCTTCCTTTCTCGCATATTGTGTCGGAGGACATCTCGTGTAGAGTTATGATCGCCGGAGTCGCACAATCGATGAGTAAGACGGATGTCCGCATCGGTTCTACTACCAAGACAATCGTTACAATGGCTTGCTTAGACCATTATACTATGGCACAGCCTTCCACTCTTCAATCCACTTTCGCTGCTGTAGGAACGGGAAACCAATCAGTTTCACTAACCTTCCAAAACAGCGAATCAGGCAGCAAAGGTTACCTCAATTATGTTGAGTTATCAGCTACCTGTGAATTAACAATGGAAGGTTCATGGTTCGCGTTTAGGACTCCAGAACAGGTAGGTAAAAATACACCTTTAGCCTATCATCTCAACAATGCCAACGCTCAAACCATCATCTTGGATATTACCCATCTTGATTCCATTCAGCAAGTCCCTACTGAACAAGAGGGGAATAATCTCGTATTCTATGCCAATAACCAAGACAATGTGCACGAGTACATCGCTATTCAGCCATACGCCGGAGGTTGGCTACGTCCTAATATCATCGGTCAAGTAGAAAACCAAGACCTCCATGGTTTGCGAGATATTATGTATGTAGTTATTACTCCTAAAGAGATGGTTGGTGCAGCCCAACAATTATGTAAAGCGCACGCCAGCGACCCATATTGGAAAGACGAACAACCTTTCACTTGGGCGGTAGTAACAGACCAACAAGTCTATAACGAGTTCTCTTCCGGTACACCTGATGCTACGGCTTATCGTAAACTAATGAAGATGTTATACGAGAATGCACAAAATGGGACATCCACTATTGCCCCTCGGTGGTTATTGCTCATGGGAGATGGAACTTACGATAATCGCAAACTATTAGCAAACTCCGGACCAAACACCCTACTCACCTATCCTGCCATTAATTCAGAAAACGAGATTAAAGCGATTAGTAACGATGGTTATTTTGGTTGTTTGGAGGAAGATAATGCTTCAGAATCCAAGCTTAAGATGCAGATTGGAGTGGGCCGTCTACCCGTCGCCACGGTAGAAGAAGCACAAAACATGGTGAATAAGATTGAAGAATATATCTGCTCCAGTCAACAGGAGAGTTGGCGTCGTGATATTGTGTTCATGGCAGATAACTTAGACGATAATCTCCATTTAGCAGATGCAGATGCGGTGGCTACCCACCTTGCTAAAGAGGCACCAGACTACTGCATTCACAAGATTTATCTTGATACGTATCCCAAGGTTATTACCTCCAGTTCGGAGAGTTGTCCTATCGCACAAAACCAATTAGACAACTATCTACAAAATGGCATATTGATGCTTAACTATTCCGGTCATGGAGGATACAACGCAGTCACAAGCGAGTCGATGATTACCATCAATTCCATCCGTAAGATGACAAATGACAAATGGCCATTATGGTTCTTTGCCACTTGTAGTTTTGCCCATTTTGACTCGGGCAAGAAATGCGCAGCAGAAGAAGCTGTATTAAATCCTCATGGTGGTGCTATTGGCGTTATCTCTGCCTGCCGAACCGTATATGCAAATATGAATAGGCTCATTCACGATGCTTTCTGTACGTCGCTGTTTGAACACAAAGATGCTTATAACTATACTATGACCATCGGAGAAGCTTTGATGCATGGTAAAAACAACATCGGTATAGACCAAAACAAACTGGCTTTCGTATTGTTAGGTGATCCCGCTATACGACTGCCCTTCCCGTCAGACGTATCCGTCAAAACAACTACAGAATTAGATACTATTAGTGCACTCGATGTCTATACGATTAAAGGTACCATCCAGCAACCCAAAGGAGATACAGACACCATAGCAACCTGGTTTAACGGGACGTTAGATGTGACTATCTATGACAAGCAACAACAAGTAGTTGTACCTCTTAGGGGTCGAGATCCCATTACATACGACGATTATCCCAACATTATTTTCCACGGACGTGTAGAAGTAATTAACGGACATTTTGAATACCAATTTATGACACCAAAGGATATTCGTTATAACTATGGCATCGGACGCATTGTATATTATGCTTTTGATAATGAACATTTCCGCGATGGTTTAGGTCTCAAACAAGACTTTATGGTTGGAGGTATATCTCCTATCACTATCACGGATTCTCTTGGTCCGGATATTGTGATGTATCTTGAAGAGGAGGAACAATATAAACCTCTTGATGCTACCACGTACTCTACCCCACGGTTCTATGCAACCCTATACGATAAGTATGGTATCAACACGGTAGGCAGTAGTATCGGACACGACCTTGAGCTTGTCATTGACAACTCCACGGCACAAACCTATAACCTCAATAGCACATTTATGGCTGATCGTGGTTCCTATCAATCAGGATCGCTATCTTTCCGCCTGCCCGCATTAGAAGAAGGATACCACACGCTCTCCTTCCGTGCATGGAATTTAGTCAATATCAGTTCAACGAGAATGATGAACTTCACCGTTAAGAAAGATGTCGCCCCCACCCTATATCGTGTCTTAGCTTATCCTAATCCTATTTCTATTACGGACGAGCTGACACTCGAACTCAAACATGATCAAAAAGATAACGTCTTAGCAACAGAAGTGAGCATCTTCGATATGGCAGGGCGACGTTTGTGGTCACAATCGCAACCACAAGCTTTCGAAGTACATATACCAATGAGCAAAATTGCTATCTCTACAGGATTATATATTTATCGAGTTACAATAAAATCAGAAACCAACGGCAGTTCCTCCCTTGCGGGAAAAATATTGGTACTGCCATAATAGATATTAGCCTATGAAACAATTTTAGAAAAGTTATTCAACAAAATCATTTATTTTTTAATACATTAACAAACAATTCATTTATGAAAAAAATTATTTTAACTGTAACGGCTATCTTAAGTATGTCAGTCGTTATGATGGCTGAAGAAGCTATGAATCCCGTCATCACTGCTATGCCCGCTTTGAACATTGCACCGGATGCACGCGCTGCTGGTTTAGGAGATATTGGTGCTTCTACTGCACCGGATCTTAACTCACAACGTTGGAACCCTGCCAAGTATGCGTACATGGAGAGTCATGGTGGTCTCACGGGTAACTACACACCTTGGTTGCGCAATCTGGGAGTCAATGATATTGACTTAGCGTATCTATCAGGTTATTACAAATGGGATGATGTACAAGGTATTGGTGCTTCGTTCACGTATTTTAGTTATGGTGAAGTGTTTATGAAATCCTCTGCCGCAGCGGAGAGTTATGATTTAAGTTGCCGTCCTAACGAATGGGCATTAGACGTATCTTACTATCGTAAGTTACACGAATATGTCAGTATGTCTGTTGCTTTACGTTTCATGTATTCGGACTTGAACAACGGTAAAAACCAGTCCACAAGCGGTTCGTCACAAGAGATGTACCCTGCATGGACAATGGCGGCCGATTTAGGTTTGTACTACAAACAACCGATTGAGTTGCCAATGGGAACATCTTATTTCAATCTCGGTTTTGCCCTTCAAAACATGGGTGGTAAGATGACGTGGGATAAAGTTCACCGTAATTTTATTCCTACCAACTTCCGTATTGGTGCCAGTTACGAATTACCTTGCGACAAGTACAACTTCATCTCTTTCAGTGTAGAAGCAACCAAACTGATGGTTCCCACGAAATATCGTTCTAACCTCAGTGAGAAGTTTGACCCGAACGATGAAAGCACTTGGACACTGACCGAAACCGAATTCAGTAACCTCAGCCCTGTCAAAGGTTTCTTCCAGTCTCTCTGCGATGCTCCTTCAGCAAAAGGATACAACGCGTTAGAGGAGTTCCGCGAGGTAATGTGGGGTGCGGGTGTTGAATATACCTATAATCACCAATTCTTTGCTCGTGTAGGTTATAGTTACGAACATCCAACTAAAGGTAATCGCAACTTGTTTGAGGTTGGTGCCGGTTTCCATCTTAGCATCGTTAACTTTGATGTTTCTTATACCATCACTACCGCTTCCACAAACCCGCTGAATAACACCTTACGCTTCACGTTAGGCTTTGACTTGGCTGGTATCAAAGACTTGGTTAACAACAAGAAATAATGAGAATCGGTTTTGGATATGACGTACATCCATTTGCCCCGAGTCGCGAATTGTGGCTCGGTGGCATTCGGGTGGACTACGAACAAGGACTTCAAGGACATTCTGACGCAGACGTGCTTATTCACGCCTTGTGTGATGCTATCTTAGGGGCTGCTAATTTACGAGATATAGGCTATCACTTCCCCGATACGGAGGGAAATGAATACACCAATATCGACTCTAAGATTCTGCTTACTAAAGTTATGACAATGGTGCGGCAGAAGGGATACGAATTGGAGAACTGCGACTGCACTATTTGCGCACAAGCACCAAAGTTAAGTGCTTATATTCCAACCATGCAACAATGTTTAGCTACGGTTATGGGAATAGATGTTGATAGGGTTAGCATTAAAGCCACCACTACCGAGCACTTAGGTTTCGTTGGTCGCAAAGAAGGGATAGCAGCGCAAGCCGTTGTGTTACTTCGATAACGCAAGTGCAAATAGCCGCATCTGGTTTAACATCGCCACCAATCCGTTACTACGGGTGGGGGATAAGTGTTCCTTGAGTTGGATAGCCTCTAAGAAATAGAGGTTTGCTTGGGTCACCTCTTGTGGAGTGTGTCCGCTAAACACGCGTAATAGTAAAGCCACAATTCCTTTGACTAAAATAGCATCGGAGTCTGCATGATAAACGATGTTTCCATCCACAAGTTCTGCCGTTACCCACACTTTGGATTGGCAGCCATCGATTAGGTTCTGCTCATTCTTATCGGCTTCAGCCATAGGTTCTAAGCCATTACCATATTCGATAAGCAACGAATAGCGGTCCATCCAGTCATCAAAACAGGAGAAATCTTCGATTATTTCGTCTTGGATTTGATTAATTGACATATTTGATTTGCCATTATTTGGTCTGCCTCAACCGAGAGCGCAGGCGCTTGAATAATATAATCTGCTTGTTGATAGAAAGGCTCCCTTGCCTCTAACTGCGGACGGATACACGCTAACAATTCGTCTTTGTTTTTGCCTTGTAATACGGGTCGCTCGCTTAAATCGGTAAGCATTAGTCGGTCGGCTAAGTCTTCGGCAGGCCAACGTAGGTAGATACTGGTACCTAACTCATGCAAGCACTCCATATTATCTTCCCAACAGGGATAACCGCCACCTGTCGCATAAACCACTTTCTCTAAATCTAATTCCGCGAGGTCTTCAATAACACTTTTCTCTTTTTTACGAAAAGATTCTAAACCGAATGTGCGGATATACTCTGCAGGAGTGAAATGATGAATAACTTCAAAGGCCTGATCTAAATCAGCAAAGCGCCAACCGAGTTGGTCTGCCACCATCTTACCGACAGTAGTCTTACCCGCCGCCATATAACCAATCAAATAGATAGGTAGTTTCATTCCTCAATCTGCTCGTTATTATCTTTCCAAAACAACGTGTCATTACGGAAATAGGCATACGGAAGCGAACTATTGACGGTCGGTTCCACCTCGTGCAATAACTGCCACTCCTTATTATATATATGCGCGCGAGAGTTACATATAGGTACACAACTCGTCTGCACCACAAGAAAAGAGTCTGGATAAGTCACCACCTCCACATAACAACTATCAGCCATACGAATACGGCTATAGGTATCCGTCTCTTCTTCCGCAACAGGATTGCCGTGCAATGACATCACGACCATCATCATTTCGATAATCACGTCCTTCATGATACCCTATTACCCATTTTGATTGTCCTCATGTATTGTTCCGTCCTCAAACAAGAGCTTGCGACCGGGGAAAGTGGTCAGCCACGTGGGATTATGGGTGGAGATAAGTACTGCAATACCGGCTTGACGGATGCCATGCAGTAATTCAATAATCTCTGTACCTGTATCCGTATCTAAGTTTCCGGTAGGTTCGTCAGCAAGGATAATTTCGGGTGAGTTTAACAAGGCACGAGCAATAGCCACACGTTGCTGCTCACCTCCCGAGAGTTGGTGGGGCATCTTATACCCCTTAGTTGCCATATTTACTTGACGGAGCACTTCTTGCACATGCTCTTGCATAAGTTGTTTATCCTTCCAACCCGTGGCACGAAGGACGAACATCAAGTTCTCCTCCACAGAACGGTCCGGAATCAACTGATAATCTTGAAAGATAATCCCCATTCTACGACGCAGATAAGGTAAATCGCGACGCTTGAGATGAGTCATGTCGTAATCTAAAACCACAGCCTCACCATTTGCAATAGGCAATGCACCATACAAGGATTTAAGAAAGGTCGATTTACCAGAACCAACCTTCCCCCACAAATAGACCCACTCACCCGAGTGAATCTCAAGGGTAACGCGGCGCAGAACAACCTGTTCGGCTTGGTCTAACTCAACATTTTTATAATCAATCAGCTTCATCAATAGCAATAATCTTCGCCTCTAAATCGGCCAAATCTTTCTTCAATTGGTCAATCTTCTTCTGCATGCTCTCCACTAATTGGTTAGCATTCTTCGATTTCCCATTAAAGAAAAGAATATTATTTTCAGCTGTTTTAATCTCTTGGGTGAGATTATCATACATACGCATTAACCTGTTGCGATCACCCGATTGGAGAGCGTTTTTCGTTCTTTGCTCTTGGGTTTTAACACGTTGTTCCTTCTCCTGTTCTCTACGAGCATTGAAGAATCCGTCACAAATATCGGTAAATTGTTTCCACAAGTCATCGCTATATTTGCGGGCAACGGGGCCTATAGTTTTCCACTCTTTCTGCAAAGCGATAAGAGCCTCCGAGGTCTCTTTCCAAGCGGTGCTGTTTTGTAGTTCTTGAGCCTTAGCAATAAGGTCTTTCTTGCGTTTTAAGTTCTCACTGAACTCATCACGCAGTTGTTTATAGAATGACGTCTTCGCTTTGAAGAAAGCGTCACACACTTGCCTATATTCCTCGTAAATAGCTTGGTTCTGTTTCTTTGGGGCAAAACCTATCGTGCGCCACTCTTCTTGAAGTGCTTGGATCTTTTGCGAAGCATCGTCCCAACCCTTATTCGATTTGATATTACTAAAATCTATCGCCTTCAGTTTCTCAATAATAGCTCGTTTAGCCTCCAGGTTGGCACCCTCTTTAGCGTGCAACTCATCAAAATAGGCTTGGTGTTTCTTATTGATGACAGAGGAAGCCTCTTTGAAACGGTTCCAGATGTCTTCGCGCAGTTCGCGAGCCACAGGACCTATCTCTACCCACTCGTCGTGAAGTTGTTGCAACGCGCGGTTAGCCTCTACGATATTCGGGTTATCTTTCAGTTTCTCCGCAGCCTCACAAAGGACTGTCTTGAGTTCAAGGTTCTTTTTGAAATCTAAATCACGAAGTTCTACATTGATCTTCACGAGGTCATAGAACTGCTCTTGATAGAGTTGATACTGTTTCCACAAAGCTTGCACTTTCGGTTGAGGAACGGCACCGATGGATTTCCATTCGGCTTGCAGTTCGCGCATTTTCTTGAGATTACCCATAACATCAGCCGTCTCTGCCTCAGCCATCACTTTCATCTGCTCAAGGATATTCTCTTTTCGCAGTAGATTTTGAGCCATCTGTTCTTCGGTCGCTTTCGTCACCTCAGCACGTTTAGCTTTATATACCTGAAGCAATTCGCGGAATTGTTTCTCCGCTTCCTCAGTAAAATTACTTACTCGATAGAACTGATTTTTTAATTGCTCTACCTGTTCTTTGGCTTCTAAGATGACATCAGCAGATGCTTCTACTAAGCCTTCTACCAGAGTTTTCAACTCGTCAACGAGTGTTAGTTCTTCGTTTTCCATAAGGGTCGCCTTGTGGCGTAGTTCATAAAAATCGGCACAAAGTTACACTTTTTTTTGGATATATGCAAATTTTTTTGTAATTTTGCACGCTGAAATGATAAAAACATTATGAAACGAACGATTCTCTTCTTATTTACACTCTGTTTTTCCCTTTCAATGGCAGCGATGACGAAGGATAGTATTTGCCTTGCTCATCACGAAGTACGCATCGGTTGGGGAGACATGCAGTTTGAAACAGCGATGTACCACGCAGACCACTATTCGGGCAATTACCGCTATACGGGACACCTGTTCGCCACCTACCAGTATCGCTTCCTTCCTTGGTTGAGTGCAGGACTGAATTTCGACTATGAACACGTGCTCTGGCAAAAGAGTCAGAAAGATGTACCCTTCACAGAATGTCCAAAGGAATTAAGGACCAATGCGAACTTCTACAACATCTGTCTTATCCCCCAAGTAAGGTTTACCTATTATTGGTCCAAGTACGTGAATCTATATTCGGGCATTGGTGTAGGGCTACTTATCAATGGGGGTAGCGAACTCAATTTCCGTGGACAAAAGACGGCTTTTGCTCCCGTACTTGAACTCACTGCGCTGGGTGTACAAGTGGGTGACAACCATTGGTTTGGTACAGTAGAATTAGGCGGACTGAACGCAGCAAGCAGTCTCACCGATTTCTATATGCTTGCCTCACGTTTATTTTCCGTCTCAGTAGGTTATCGTTTTTAACATCTTAACAATATGAATACAATTTTTCAACACACAGTGCGATCCTTCAGCGCAGCGGTCTTACAGCGCAGCGGTCTTGCAGCGATAGCGGTCTTGGTTTTCGCCCTACTCCTCACCTCCTGCGGCCCTAAAGATATAGAGTACGATGTCGAGTTCTCTACCCTAAATCAGGGCAAGATGCTCGTTCCCTACGCGGAGAGTGATGTAAATGTGGAAGACATCAATCCTTTTGCAGGTTTAGAAGAATACAACGAGGGCAATCCCGCCGAAGTAGGTCCTAACAAAGCGACCTCTGTCCCCTTAACCTCTATGTTCCTTCGTCTTTTTGAGACAGCACTTTGGCGTAATATTCACCAAGTGTCGGGTACCTATTGGAGCACGGATTTAGAGGGCAACCCAATTCAAATATCCGGTAAACTGATGTACCCGAAGGATGGTAAGATTAAGAATCTTATCATCGTCAGCCACTACACCATCGGAGCGCAAGAAGAGAGTCCCTCAGAATCGTTTAATCCGGAAGGTTTATTTGCGACAATGGGTTATGCCGTAGCCATTGCCGACTACATCGGTTATGGTGTGACAGCAGATAAGGTTCACCCGTATCTTCAATCCCGCACTACAGCCATGAATGTCATCGATATGGGACTAGCAGCACGTGCGTTACTCCAAAAGCGAGGACTCAAATGTGCCTCGGATAGTATTATCCTCTGCGGTTACTCACAAGGCGGTGCCACCACCATGTACGTGCAATATTTAATCGAGAATGAACTCAATATTCTCTTGCCCATCAAAAAGAACTATGCCGGTTCAGGACCTTACGATATAGCACGCACCTACGACTATAGTGTTAAAAAAGATATCACCGGTATTCCTGCTGCTATTCCATTGATTATCCAGGGAATGGTTTTGGGAATGGACAACCCCATAGAGATGAGCTATTTCTTCAAGGATAAGTTGCTCAACAACTACGACGATTGGTTGAATTCTAAGAAATACACCATCAAGCAAATCAACACTTTGATTGGCACGAACAGCCTCAAGGAGTTGCTCACACCGAATGCCATTGATAAGACTAAACCCGAGACGCTACGTTTCTATAGGGAGTTGCAGAACAACCGTATTCCTGAGTACTTCTTGCCCAATGCTCCTGTTTATATGTTCCACTCGGAGGAGGATGATACTGTGCCTTTCCTCAACTCACAGATTTTGCAAAAGCAGTTCCGAGACCTTGGTTTCTTAACCTCAAGTCCTATCAATATAGAGTACGATTTTGGAATGTATGGTCCCCACACCAAGGGTGCTATTAAGTTTATTTTTAAAGTTGCCGGTCAATTAGAATAATTATGAAAAATACTATTTCAGCGTTAGCAGTCCTTACAGCATTAATGGTTCTCTTCCCTTCTTGTCACAAGGAGGAGGTTTCCGAATCCACATTCAGTGTTACCCCTAAAACCATCCGTGCGGAGCAAGCCACTTTTGAAGTTGTGCCCGTCACGAACGAGTTTTATTACTATGCCGATGCCATCACGGTAGCCGATTATAACCGCTATGGGGAACGAGCTATTGCAGACTCTATCGTGCGTTATTATGATAAGGTCAAAGACCAATTGAATAAAGCGGGTATTCCCTACGATAACGATTTTCTATACTATCGAGGATTATACGATTGTACTACCACTAAACTGCCACCCGAAACGAACTGCTACTTTTTCTGTATGCGGTTGAGTAAGCATAACCAAACCCCTATTCTTCCGCTTCATTTAACGCCTTTCACGACGACAAAGAAGATTGTACACGATGATTTTGTCATCTCTTTGTCCATCACAAAAGACTCCGTCCATTACGAACCGAACAATGCCACTTACCCTTATATGGCAGACTTTGTCTCGTGGGAGGAACTTAAGAAGAGTTATGCCGGAGACATCGAGTTATATTTTAACTCCACCCTCGCTACGTACGAATCCTTCGATCTTATGGACCAAGTTGTCGTGAAAGGACCTGTTTCATACGCGATTAATGATTGGTATCGCGATATCCAACCCGGTGATTCTATTGTTGCTTTCGCTATCGGGTACGAGGAGTATAATTTAACAACCGAATTACAAGCTAAAACACTTATTATTGAATGATAACAGCCGAACAACTCAAGGACGTCCAAGTCCGAGCCGACAAACTGAAGCAATATCTCGCTATTGATGAGAAGCGTATCCAATTAGAAGAGGAGGAGCTCCACACCCAAGCCCCTGGTTTTTGGGACGATGCCAAAGCAGCCGAGGCGCAACTCAAGAAAGTCAAGAACATCAAACGTTGGATTGAAGGGTACGAAGGGGTACAAGTTGCCACCAACGAACTCCAACTCGCTTTTGACTTCTTCAAGGACGAACTCGTTACCGAAGCAGAGGTCGATGAGGCGTACGCCAAAGCGTTGCAAGAGGTCGAAGACCTTGAAATGAAAAATATGCTTTCCCACGAGGAGGACGCTATGCCTGCCGTTTTGAAGATTGTTAGTGGTGCAGGCGGTACAGAGGCGCAAGACTGGGCAGAACAACTGATGAGGATGTACCAACGTTATTGTGAAAAACATAACTATAAAGTGACAGTCTCCAACTACCAAGAGGGCGATGCAGCGGGTATAAAGACCGTCACCTTCAATGTCGAAGGAGACATGGCGTATGGCTACCTCAAGTCGGAGAATGGTGTACACCGTTTAGTGCGTGTCAGTCCGTACAATGCTCAAGGCAAACGAATGACCTCGTTCGCATCGGTTTTTGTGGTACCATTGATTGACGACAGTATTGATATTAAAGTCGATCCCGCAGGTATCAGTTGGGACACTTTCCGTTCCTCCGGTGCAGGAGGACAGAACGTCAACAAGGTGGAATCCGGTGTTCGGTTGCATTATAAGTTTATCAACGTGCTGACGGGTCAGCCTGACGAGATAGTGATTGAGAACACCGAGACGCGTGACCAACCCAAGAACCGCGAGAACGCTTTGCGCCACTTGCGTTCGCAGTTGTACGAACTGGAGTTAGAGAAACGTCGTCAAGCTGCAGCGAAGGTTGAAGCAGGTAAGAAAAAGATCGAATGGGGCTCGCAGATCCGCAGTTATGTCTTTGATGACCGCCGTGTGAAAGACCATCGCACGAACTACGAGACGCACAATGTGGATGCCGTGATGGACGGTGACATTGATGCTTTCATTAAGGCTTATTTGATGGAGTTCCCCGACTAAGATGGTACAAGGAACGGGCATATACAAAGACCGCGGGAGTAAGTTCCTCAGTTTTGCAGAACCCATCGCCAATGAAGAAGAAGCGAAGGCGCGTATCGAGTGGTATAAGAAGAAGTACCACGATGCGCGTCACGTGTGTTATGCTTATCGTTTAGGACCGGATTTATGGCGCACGAAAGACGATGGTGAACCGCACGGCACAGCCGGGCTCCCTATCCTACGAGCCATTGATAGTGCAGGATTAGATAAGATCTTAGTGGTGGTGGTTCGTTATTTTGGTGGCACACTCCTTGGCACAGGCGGTTTGATGGTCGCTTATCGCGAAGCCACCAAACTCGCCTTAGCGAAATGAGCGTTTAATATCATCGCTCACCGATGTAAAACAGTGAGGACATACATTTTGCTTCTTCCCTCGCAGGATATGTGAGGAGGAAGAAAAAGGAAAAAGAAAAGAAAATATCGAAACACTTGCATATATCGCAAAAAAGTTGTAATTTTGCAGTCGATATCGTTTTGCCAAACGTAAAGTCGCTCCGGCGACACCGATAAATACCATCGCTCACAAGATGTAAAACAGTGAGGACGTATTAATTAAAGGCGTTTACTAACGCTTGTTTTTGACTTTCTAGAACCTAGGAAATTCAAGAAACGTAGTTTGAAAACAAGTAGGTAGTAGATGTTCATGAGTGTATTATGCACTTGTGTGTTTATGCGCATAAGTAGATATACACTGCGTGGATTTCTGCATGCTTATTCGACTACGTGGGTTTTCCTAGGACCTTAGAAAGCGAGTAAGTTTAACAAAAATCCACGTTTTTTATGGACAAACTTCTTTCTATTATTATTCCATGTTATAATGTAGAGAACTTTATTCTTTCAAGTTTAGAACACATTCACGAACTACCTTTGTCGTCTAATGAGTACGAAATCATCTGCTACAATGATTGTTCTACAGACAATACATTAAAACTTCTAAATGATGCCACTAAAAAATATTCTAATATTAGAATCCTTCAAGGAAAGACGAATATTGGTCCTGGCGGTGGCAGAAACGAGGCTTTGAAGAATGCTTGTGGTGAATATATTTGGTTTGTCGATGCAGATGATATCGTTTTGCCAGATATTATTCTTGAGATAAAAAGACTATGCAAAGACAATCAACTAGATGTTATTCCTTTTAATTATAAGGAGATAGATATTAATAATAATTGTTTTGCAGAGCCGATAGTTTTCAAAGACTCTGCTATTATGAATGGAATAGATTTTGTTGAGTCAGTTTTTAATACTAGTATCATATATCATATTGGGTATCCCTGGCGATTTATTGTACGGAGAGAATTTCTATTGCAAAATAATATTTTATTCCCGGAAAATATTCGTTATGGAGAAGATACTGTTTGGATGCCACAAATATTACTATTAGCCAATACTGTGGCGAGTGTCTCTGTGTTTGGATATATGTATCGTCATCACAATCAAAGTACATGTGGCCTATTTGATCAGTCTTATCCCGGAAGAATAATCTATGAACGTTGTTTTATTGCTAGCGAATTGCTGATATCGTTTGCAAACAATTTAGAAGAGACTATTAAAGACAATCGAATAAATAAATATTCTCTCGCTTTTCGCAAGAGTGCTAGCCATTATTATCTCGGGCAACTCCCTATATATTTAGGTAGAACTTCTCTAAAAGAGCGAAAGTCTTTCTACAACAACTTACGGACAAAGGGGTATAATAAAATTATCAACCCCTATATACCCTTCATCTCAAACTTATTAATTATTCCTGTATTAGGAAGATTTTTCGCAGAAATATTGGCATTAATATATAAGTTGAAACATTAGCGTTTTTCAAATAAATACCTCCAAGAATGCGGGCGCAATCTCCTCTGAGGGTTGCGACGGTTGTATTAGCGGAGAGGATACCCCTTAATCTCCAAAAGAGAAAGCAAAGATTGCGAATCTTTGCGAAAGAACACCATAACGAGAGAAAAACGAGAAAGGTTATTTCTCTACTCGTTTTTCAAGTTCAATGAGTTGGGCTTGGAGGGCTTTGATCTGCTGTTTAATCATATATTGAGAAGTGGACTCGGAGGCGGTTTTCTGTTCCGCTATAGCAGCAAGCGTATCTAACTGCTCCTTATACCACTGCTCAAAGGGGTGGTCCATCTTCCACTGCTCTTGCATAATAGCCGCCCTCCAACGCAAAGGTGTGCCATAAACCTTCCCATTAGGCGCTTTATGACGAGCCTCGTTGTACTGAAGTTTGATTGCAGGAGCTAAAGCGGGATTATCCAAAGCCGCTTTGGCTTCACGCTGACTATAAGAGAAAGCCTCTGACAACCATCTTTGTTTGGGAGACGGATGTTGGTGATAACTCTCATCACGTTTGCGATAAAACTGCTTGTGGTTAACAACATAATAGTAGCCGTCATCTCTACGAGACGTTTTTCCACTGATTTCTTGGAAAGTGTCTGAATTTTTACAATTAGCCATAGTACTTAATAATTAGTAGTTAATAATGTGTTTGCTGTTGTTCGTTTAATCTATCGGGTACAGTACAGCGCGAGGCGCTGCAAAGCCCTTGTGACAGGCGTATCACTGCCGCCTGACTGCCACTGCATTTTCGCTCGACTGCCGCTCGACTGCCGTTCGACTGCCGCTCGACTGCCGCTCGACTGCCGTAGTTGATAGCAGAAAGGTGGCTGATTTATAGGTAACAAAAAGTGTGCCATTTTTTAGTTTAGAGTGGAGAGTTTAGAGTTGAGAGTAGCCGTCTAGTTTAATAGTTTATAGTTACAAGCAATAAAGAACCCGCATGATATGCGGGAATAAGTGGACGATAACTCCGCTCGCGGACGCTCGCGGCACAGGACGAGACAACGGGGCGGAGGGGCGGAGAGGCGGAGAGGCGGAGGGGCGGAAGGGCGGAAGGGCGGAGAGGCGGAGAGGGGGAAGCAAAGATTGCGAATCTTTGCGGAAGAAACACCCCAATGGAACAACGGAACAACGGCGAAAGACTTTCGCCGAGAAGGGACAGGGTATAAAGGCGCAGATATAATCAGCGCAGAAAAAACGGAACAAAAAGCGGAGGGGCGCGGCTGCAAGCAGCCTAAGGGCGGAGAGGCAGAGGGCAAAAAAATTAGGACCTTAAAGCCCTAATTTTTTGCGGATGTCTTTGGGAATGGCGTTCTTGTGAACAAGGATATCGTTCGTCTTGTATTTCATAAACGCTTCACTAATATACCAGATTCCATGATAATCGCTCCTAACCGCTCCCCACGAGTTCTTCACCATGTAATAACGCTTGCCATTCTGATCCTTAGCGGTACCGAAGATCTGCAAACCATGGTCATCCGTAGTGTCCCACATATCAAACGCCTGCTGACGCATCGCTTGCGTAATCTCTTTCTCTGGCAAGGGTTTCTCCGTTAGTTTCTCTTTCTTCTTATCGGTACTCATATTCAGCCACTTAGCCATATCACTTCCCGTTAAGTCGGCTCCGTTATCCTCATCAGGTACCACGCCAATACCTTTGCGTGTAAACCCATTCTCACTGACATCAGCCCCCCAAGCAAGGGTATAACCATTAGCAATCGCGTTATCAATGATACGCATCATCTCATCCATCGGGACATTATACATCTCGTCCATTCGCCAGTTATCGGGAACCTCCAACGCAAAACGCTGATAGAAAGGATGATGGGTATAAGACGTAATCGACACATAGTCGTCCGCATTCAGCCCTAAACTCTTGACAAACGATTGAGGGGTATAGGTCTTACCCTCATATTCAAACTCCGTTGGGCACGGTCCAAGATACGTATCATAGATGGCTTGGAAAGCCTCTTTCCACACGGGAGTGAGACGTTTTTGCCCATAAAGTCCTTTGAGAAAACCACTCGCCACAGCCACCAGTTCGCCATGAACGGGCAGTGTGTCTGCTTTGGTCACGCCATAACGCATTCCAAACATCGCCGACTGCGGAACCAAGCCATAGTTCTTCATACAATAGAGGACATCGTAAGCACTACCGCCGGCAGCAAACTTAACGTCACCATACATGCGCACGCAATACTCTGCACGATCCATCATCGTCTTGCTGACCACAAACATCTCACTCAAGTCATAAACACCCTTGCCCATTCGCAAAAGTTCAGACTCAAGGAAGCCAATAGTGCTAAATGCCCAACATGTACCGCTACGATGTTGGTCTTTGATAGGCGTGATAGCCACACTATCCATGGTGGTAAACACGAAACCGGAGTCTTGCTTGGTTTCATTCTCTAAGTCTTGTGCACATAATCCCACGCTTAGCGTGAGGAGAGCGAGTGATAAAATCGAAGATTTTTTCATAATTGTTTAGTGGTTAATGGTTAGTGGTTAGTGGTTAGTGGTTAGTGGACGCTTCGCTACAGGCGAGGTTCTTTCCTCTAACCAGTAGGCACGTCGTGCCGTCCAGTAGGCAGCTTTGCTGCCGTCCTCTAACCAAAATGTAATATTATTGCTTAATGATTATTTTTGGATTTCTTCGAGGGCACGGGAAAGGACTTTGTCTTCGCGAAGCATATACCCAAACTTACCGCGTTGGAAATAATATCGCTCCATGATCTCTGCTCCAAGCATGAGTTTGATTTCGTCCTTATGCTTATTGATTGCCTCTCGATAGTTGGGCTTAAGCGCAGACTCTAATTGTCTGAGCGTCACAAGGGTCGTTGAATCAAGATCCTCGTGTTCCGCTATTTTCATTAGGTCCTTAAAATACCTCCCTGTCTCCGTTTCGTAAGTAAACTCTTTCTCGTCAAGGAATGCGCAAAAGTCCTCTATATCAGCATCGCTCACCATAAACGAGTCGGCAGGTGCGATGGTAGGGTGCAAGCGATGGTAACGCACCGAATAGTCGAAGAACATATTTTGTACATAAAGAGTAAACGAGATATCTATTTTTTGGCTATCGGCTAAGACGATGTCGGGTAAGATTCCCCCCGCAGTGTCTTTCTTGAGTTCTTTGCCTTTCTGCCTATCGGCATAGTCAATAGCTTGGATACAACGTCCCGAAGGAAGATAATACTTAGAGGTCGTCACTTTCAAATGTCCATCGTATGCCACCGGTCTCACGTTCTGCACCAGTCCCTTACCAAAAGTGCGCTCGCCGATAAGCGTCGCACGATGGAGGTCCTGCAAACTACCGCTGACAATCTCACTCGCCGAAGCGGAATTACCATCCACCAGCACAACGATAGGCATTTCACGATAAGCCGGATAGGACGTCGTGACATAACTACGATTATAAGCGCGAATCTTACCTTTCGTATAAACGATTTCAGTCTCTCTATCCACAAAATTATTGACTATATTCACAGCCTCATCAACTATTCCTCCACCATTGCCACGCAAGTCGAAAATCAGTCGTTTGCCACCTTTCTGAACCAAACGATTGAGTTCGTTAGCGAAGTCGTTGGCGCTACCGGTTGTGAACTCGCGAAGGCAGATATAGATGATAGAGTCTTGGTAGAGTTTACTATATTCGATAGGGTCGATGCGCACTTCTTCGCGGACGAGGTTCTTTTCAAAGGGTTTCTTCACACCTTCGCGCTCCAAACGCAGTGTGACCGTTGTACCGGGTGTGCCACGCAAGTGGTTACTGACCTCACTAAGTTCTTGTCCTTTGGTCTCCCAACCATTGATACTGATAATCCTATCACCGGCGAGGACACCGTTTTTCTGTGCCGGTTTGCCCTCGTATGGGTTCGCAATAATAGTGATTCGGTCTTTGTCGGACTTATCCAATCTTGTGCCTTTATTAGGACGTTGCTGAATAATAGCACCTATACCACCATACTTACCCGTGGTCATCATCTTGAGCTCATCATCCTTGGATTTAGGGTAATAAACAGTATAAGGGTCTATCTTCTTGAGCATAGCATTGATAGCTGTCTCGGTGAGGTCCTTGTAGTTGAGCGTATCGACATAGTTCATGTCAATCTGCCGCATCACGTCATAGTAGATACTTAGGTTCTTATCTATCGTGAAGGTGCGGTCCTCAGCAAACAAGCCCCCACCGACTCCCCCAATGGGGGAGAGGATTGTGCATAAAAGAACGATTAGTAGATTTTTCTTCATAGTTTCTTCTTATTGGGCACTAAGTTCGACACATCTTGGTTATACTGGCACAAGTCTCTGACTAACGATGAGGAGATATACGCCAGTTCAGGACGAGTATAAAGCAGGATGGTTTCTATACCCCCTAAATGGAGGTTGGCTTCTGCCAAGTTACGTTCGTACTCATAATCCGCCATTCCACGCACACCGCGCAGGATAAACTGCGCATCGTTGGCTTTGGCAAACTCAAAAGTCAGCCCGTCATAAATCTTCACTTTGACACGCGGGTTGTCTTGGTAAATCTTTTGAATAGCCGCCTCACGTTCGCGAATAGGGAACGTCTCGTGTTTCTGGCTATTGCGACCTATACCAATTATCACTTCGTCGAAGATCTTCAGACCACGCTGCACAATGTCATCGTGACCTATCGTAAAGGGATCAAAACTCCCAGGAAAAATAGCACGTTTCATATTGATTATTGATTATTGCTGATTGCTGATTGGTAATTGATGATTGGGTTATTGTACATCTCGTAGAGTTTTTCGCGGAGAAAAGCCTCATCTTTGTTAGGGATATCAATAAGTGCCAACCGACTTTCTATATACTTATCAAATTCCGTGCCACGCTCATAAATCTCGTAAGCCGAATGAATCTGTTTATCTATCTGTTGTGCCACCGCGAGGACCTGTTCGTTCCGGCTGAGCGCACTCAGATCCACCGTATCCAACCAATGATTGATACTCTCCGTCATTCGGAACACCACCCTACCCTTTTGTCCCCATATACCGGTGTGCATAGATGTCAAGTCGTCCTGCTTACACTTTTTCCAATCGGGGTTATCACGCTTAAGTTGCATCTCCGCTGCCTTGAGGTAGTCGCACGGATCGTACTCATAATTGAGGCAGACAGGACAGATATTCAGTTCTCTTATTGCGTCTAAAAACGAATCCGAATGCTTTGTGAGCATCTTCAGAATGGCGGGTTGCGTGAGGTCGTTACCATCTTTGGCGCGTCCTTCGCGTTGCGCCATCCAAATACTCTTACCACGCGTGCGCAAGTGATGGATATAATGGCTCATCACCAACGAGTGCTCCATCAACTCGCGAGGAGTACCTCCTCTAAAAACAACGAAACAGCGATTGAAGCGCACAAATGGTTCTATCCACCATTTGCCAAAGAGGTTATTTCCTATCGCAATGAACGGACGGATACAGTACCTTTTGCGCAACATCATGCTCAAGAACGCAGGATCCATACAGATATCGCGATGATTGGTCAAAAACAATGCCCCTTTGCGGATATCTTGCTCCACGTTCTTGCGATTGGTATAATCCAACCGCCAACCTTTCGTGGTCTTACACCCGACGGCTTCAATAAGGGGCAAAACAGTCAACCAGTCGGTAACGGCAAGGATTGCACCCGTGTGATACGCTCTAATAGTTTTGTCTTTCGATTTCATTGATAGCTTCTATATCTTCAGCGGTCAGTTCGATGTGACCGTCACATAATTCGTTTGCTAATTGTTGGCTCAGTTCCTCTACATTAGTCACTTGCACTAAGGGTTCGATGTTCATCACCCGTTGGCGAACGGACTCTACTCCATGTTTATTTAGTTTCTCTTGCGAGGGCGTAATAGCTTGTTGCAAAGCCTCAAAATCGACCTTATACAACAACGTTCCATGCACAATCGTTCCCGAGGGTAAGGCATAACAAGCATTGCCGGAGATCTTGTGCGTTCCCTCACTCGATGGAACAAGGATATCGTTATGCTCCGTCGTGACAGCATCTACTCCCAACTGCCGCAAAGCATTTGCCATCGTGTTGAGGTACTGCTGGAAGACCTGTTCGCTATGCTGAGAGGGTGAGATAAACGAGGTCATTAAGTTCCCTTCGTCGGCATAGACACACCCTCCCCCACTCTTGCGTTGTACCAGGTCCACGTTGTGGGTTTGGCAATAGGCAAGGTTCACTTCGTTTTCGAGCACCTGGTGGCGACCATAGATAACCGTAGGACGCACCCACCAGAAGAAGATAATCTCCTCCTTGCGATCTGCCTTCCGTCCGATATACTCCTCGGCTGCAAGGTACCAACTCAGTCGTTTATGTTGAGGTACAATCAGTTGCTTCATAATATAGGTTCTTTAACCTCTTTTCCTGCACAGAAACGCACTTTGATATCCCTATCGTCACCGAGGAAGATATAACGCTCAATGCGTTGGTTGAGTTCATATTTCTCGTGATTGAGGTAAGCGTCATCAACCACAAGCGCATCGAAGTCGTATCCTTTCTCAAAACATCCGCACTGTCCAAAGAACGAGCCACCGGACTTCGTAGCGAGATAAAACGCCTCACTCACTTTGAGGAACGCCTCTTTACGGGGTGTGAGAATCTGGTATAACTTAGAAGTCTGAATAGCGTATTGTATCACGCGAAGGATAGACATGTTATGTCCGCCCGACACATCAGTACCCAACGCCACAGGAATACCATTATCCAAGAAACGTCGTATCGGTGCCGTACCCGAACCTAAGTTACAGTTCGAGGTAGGACAATGAACCACCATCACGTGGTGCCGCTTAATCATTCTCAGTTCGATTCCTTTGGTGTAGCAGCAGTGCGCCATCAAGGTGGGGGTGTCACCGAGCAGACCGTACCTGCGGTAGCCATCCGCATAACAAATCGTCTCCGGCATTAACTGGTGCACCCAACGGATCTCGTCTTTGTTCTCACTAAGGTGACTCTGGATGGGCATATTATGTTTCTTTGCCATCTTGCCCATCATCTTCAGCATCTCACGCGAGCAAGTCGGAATAAACCGCGGGGTGATAATCGGGCGAACGAGATTGTCGTTCTCTTTTGCGACTTGTTCAAGGAATGTCTGCACCTGTTCCGTGGTGTTCTGTACCATTTCCGGACAGTTCCTATCCATTCCTACCAGACCTACAAAAGCACCTAATCCTGCCTCGCGGAAGATCTCCATCAGTTTGAACGTAGCTTGTGGATGAGCCGAGGCAAAGACACTACTACGCATCGTTCCCTGCATCCATAACTCGTGAACGAAACGCCGATAGACGTGCTCTGCGTAGGCGATGTCGCGGAACTTACTCTCCTCAGGGAAGGTGTAAGTCTCCAGCCATTTGAGCAACGGCAAGTCCAACGCCAAACCAAGGTTGCGGTACTGCGGAGCGTGAACGTGCAAATCGTAAAAAGCAGGAATAAGCAGTTTATCGCCATAGTCGGTGACAGGTTCTTTCGCTAACTCGGCAGGTAACTCAGCATAAACGCCTGCAATCTTACCGTTCTCCGTCACGTGGATATATCCGTTTGGAATAATCCTAAACTCGTCCTTGGTCGGAGTGTCAATAATATGTGCTTTGTAAATCATGGTTAAAAATATTTAGGTTACTCTTTCTTCTTAAAGAACAGCAGTTGTATCAGGAAGTTTACAATACCTGCTACGAAGATAACAATATACGTAATTACTGTATTATTCGCATTCGGTAATAAACGCAACGCAAGAGGTAAGATACCCATCTGTATGGCTAAGTTGATACCACGCGCTAACGTAAATCCGCCTGCGTTCTTCCAAGTAGGACGGGTGCCAAACGTGTAGAAGTTCGTGCAGCAATAGTTCGGTATCATCTCTAAGATGAAGCCTAACGCAAAGGCAACATAATACCAAAGCGTATCTTTTACGGGGTTATCCATCAGCCACATCACGAGGCGGAAAAACCACTCTTGCACAAACATCCCGATTGCACCTATCAGCATAAACCGCAGAGGTTTACGCACCGCTGCCGGCCACTTCGTACTCGGCAATATTGCTTGAAATTTATCTATCCAATTCATAACTCTAAACTTCTAAACTAGACGGCTTCTCTAAACTCTACACTCTCAACTCTAAACTAAAGCTTGCAGCATCGCGGCAAGCGCATTGGGCAACCCTTCCGCGTTGCGTCCGCCTGCGGTGGCGAGCATCGCTTGTCCACCACCTCCGCCTTGGATGAACGAAGCCGCGGCTTTGATGATAGCCCCCGCATTCTTGCCTTCCGCGATAAGCGGTTTGCTCAGATAAACGGTCAGACTGGGTTTGCCCTCGCACTCGGTAGCAGCCACTAATGCGAAACGCTCATTATCAAACTCGGCTTGCAACGTCGGCACTAAGTCACGCGCAAAAGTAGCCGGATAATTGCCTACCAAACGCAAGAGTTTAAGAGCACCTACTTGTTCGACTTTCGATAGCAGTTCTTTGGCTTTAGCGGCATTCTCACGAGCTTGCGCTTCTTCCAGTTGTTTCTTGAGAGCCGCATTCTCCTCTTGCAGTTTGGTGATACTGCCCACAAGATCCTTCGTGTTATTAAATGCCAAACGTGCTTGTTGCAACAGGTCACTCTCTTGCGCATAAACCTCTTCCGCAGCCTTCGCGGTGACGGCTTCGATACGACGCACACCCGCAGCCACACTGGTTTCCATCACGATACGCACCGAACCGATACGACCGGTACTGCTCACGTGACAACCACCGCATAACTCGATACTTGGACCATATTGAATCACGCGCACGTCGTCTCCGTATTTCTCTCCAAACAGTGCCATCGCTCCCATCGCTTTGGCTTGAGCAATAGGCGTGTGACGGCTCTCTTGCAGCGCATAATCAGCGCGAATCAGTTCGTTAGCCATCTGCTCCGCCTTACGCAACTCTTCGGGAGTCACTTTTTGGAAATGACTGAAGTCAAAACGCAGACTCTCAGGAGTAACCAGCGAGCCTTTCTGTTCTACATGTTTGCCGAGCACCTCGCGCAACGCGTAGTGAACAAGGTGGGTAGCCGAGTGGTTACAAGCAATCGCTTGACGACGCGCAGCATCCACAGACGCAATAATCGTCTTACCCACTAGCGCATGCGGATCCTCAAAGGTTATATGTACGGGCAATCCGTTCTCACGTTTGGTATCTACGATAGCCACTCTAAACTCTAAACTCTCCACTCTCAACTCACCTGTATCGCCTACCTCACCACCCATCTCTGCATAGAAGGGGGTCTTGCTCAAAACAATCTGATAATGGTCTTTGCCTTTTTGGTTGACTTTGCGATATTTGACAATGTGGGTCTCGCAACTCAGTTCGTCGTAGCCAACAAACTCCGTTTCGGTATCGTCCGTCACCACTACCCAGTCACCGAGTTCCTGTTTATTGGCATTTCGACCCATCTCTTTCTGATGGTTAAGTGCCTCGTTATATTCGGCTTCGTTGGTAGTAAAATCGTTCTCACGCAAGATCAGTTCGGTCAGGTCAAGCGGGAAACCGTAAGTGTCTTTGAGCGTGAACACATCGACACCCGAGATCTCTTTCTTACCTGCCTTACGAGCGTCTGCCATCAGTTTATCAAGCAGACTGATACCCTTATCCAACGTGCGCAGGAAAGCCTCTTCCTCGGCTTTGATGACAGGAGTAATCTGGCTTTCCATTTTTACTAATTCGGGATAAGCCTCTCCCATATCGCTAATCAGTTGGGGTACCAGTTGATAAAGGAAGGCCTCGCGTTGGTTGAGGAACGTATAGCCGTAACGAACGGCGCGACGCAGGATACGACGGATGACATAACCGGCTTTCTCATTGCTCGGCAACTGTCCATCGGTGATAGCAAAAGCAATCGTTCGTATATGGTCAGCGATGACGCGCATAGCGATATCGGTCTTCTCGTCCTTGCCGTAAGCGCAGCCACAGACTTGTGCAATGCGCTGTAACATCGGTTGGAAGACATCGGTATCGTAGTTACTCTGTTTGCCTTGCATCGTACGAACCAAACGCTCAAAGCCCATTCCTGTATCAATCACTTTCTTGGGCAGCCCTTCCAGCGAACCATCCGCTTTGCGGTTATACTGCATAAACACAAGGTTCCATATCTCAATCACTTGCGGATGGTCTTTGTTCACGAGGTCTTTGCCCGGCACTTTCGCTTTCTCGGCTTCGCTACGACTATCCACGTGAATCTCCGAGCAAGGACCACAAGGTCCGGTGTCACCCATCTCCCAGAAATTATCATGTTTATTACCATTGATGATGTGGTCCTTTGGCAGATGTTTCTCCCAGATAGCCGCAGCCTCGTTATCGCGTTCAAGTCCCTCTGCGGGATTACCTTCAAACACCGTAGCATAGAGGTTGGCGGGATCAATATGCAGTACATTCACGATATACTCCCAAGCGAAGTCAATGGCTTCGGCTTTGAAGTAATCGCCAAACGACCAGTTACCTAACATCTCAAACATCGTGTGGTGATACGTATCGTGTCCCACTTCCTCCAAATCGTTATGCTTACCGCTGACACGCAGACATTTCTGACTATCTGCCACGCGTGCGTGAACGATAGGGTCATTGCCTAAGATGATACCTTTCCAAGGGTTCATTCCTGCATTGGTAAACATTAACGTGGGATCATCTTTGATGACCATCGGTGCGGAGGGAACCACCGTATGCCCCTTCGATGCCATAAAGTCCAAAAAGGACTGTCTAATTTCTTTACTTGTCATATAATTTAGTTTTAATCTTCAATAGTCAAAATTTCACTTCAACCGTTTCCTCGAAGTCCCAATTCGACTTCAGATTGAATTCTTTGTCATAGTTGAACACTTCCTCGGGTTGGCGTTTGAGCAGCCAATCGCCGGTCGTCCAACGCCCATCGTTATTTCTATCCTTATATATACGGATAGTGTATTTCTTCGGTTCAAGATGAATAAAATAGGCTTTTCCATCCTTCACCGGTTCCTCGCGTACTACTTTATCTTTCTCTAAGAGTTGTAAACGCAGCGGTGCGTCGGACTCATTTACATACACAAGCAACGTGGCATAATCCTCAACGGATTTGAGTTTGAACTGTATCTTCGTCTTATTATTACACTTGCCATAGATGTCTCTCACCGCAGCCGAGTCTATACGTAGTTCGTAGGCTCCTTCGGGTTTCCAAGGATAAACGACCTCGTAACGTAACCCTATCTCATCCAGAGGACGCAAGGTATATTCCAAAGGATGATAGATGGTATCTACTTTCTGCCAAAGACTGATACTATCCATCACAATACTATCCAACGGCATAGCAAACGTAAGGATAACCGGTTGGTCTAATCCAAAAGTACCTTTCGCATTTGACTCAATCTTCACTTTTCTATCCTCCCATTGCTGACGACGTTCTGCTAATAGTTTTTCTGTCAATCGTGGTGCGCGATAGATGCACTTGACCGTATCTATGGCGTGTTCCAGTTCATAAACCGAGTCGGTTCGATAGTAACTAATCTCTACAAAAAGACTATCTTGCATCAACGCCACCGAATCCGTCAACCAAACCGTGATGGTATCGTTAGTGGGATTAAAACGCCACCGACTATAGGGCATCCAATCCACGTATTTGCTATCGCTATAAGAAGAGTCCACCTCCGAAGGACGTAAGGCTCTAAACGAAGGAACACTGTCTTGTTTTCCCGCAAAAAGGAACTGCAACTGATATTGCTCATTTCTCAATGCACGTTGGAAATACAACCGCGTCTTCTCCTCCTTAAAGAAATACATCACTAACCCACTATCCGCCTCTCCGCCTATCAGCCTTTCCGCCTCTCCGCCTTCAATACTATCCTCTTTCAACTCTACACTATCCACTATAAGGCTATCCACCACCAAACTATCCTTTGTCCTTTGTCCTTGTTCCTTTATCCATCGGCTCTCCGCTTGATGTCCAAACGCCAGTCCTTCGCCGGGTTGGTAGAAATAGTCCCGACTGATGTCCTGCAAGGCATAGATACTATACCTCCCCGGACGCATATTTTCGATACGGAAATAACCTAAACTATCGGTCTTTGCCACAAAGTCAAACGGTTGTGTCTCAAACGCACTATCCGCATCGCTCACGTAAGCGCCCACCATCATACCAATAGCGGGTTTGAGGTCTTCACTATTGATAACTTTCCCCTCAATATACATCGAATCAATGACCTCACCCGTAGAGAACGCATAGCGATAACCTTTAAGAGGAATCTTCTCGGTGAAGTCGCAGATAGCATTACCAAAATCAATGGTATAAGTGGTTTCGGGAAGCAGCGTGTCCAACAACTGAATAGTCACGCGTTTGCTAACGAATCGGATTTCCGGCATTTGATGCATCGGAGGAGAGATAAGCACATTTTCCGCCACCTTATCGCCTTGGATATACTCGTTAAAAGTAATCTCTATCTTCTTGGCGTTAAAGTTCGTAGTGCGGTTCAGCGGTTCCTCCTTCACCAATTGAGGGGGCACTGTATCCCTCGGTCCCCCTTGAGGACCGATACCGCGGTTAGCACAACCTATCAGCAATAGGGCCAACCCACTATAAAGAACGTAACGTATACCCTTCATCTTTTAACAAATGAATAATCTCGGGCAAAGCCTTGAGCATTCGCTCACCCGACTTCACCGAGTCATGAAAAACAATAATACTGCCATCACGTGTGTACTCTTTCACCACGCGCACCATAGCTTCAGTACTCATCAACGGACTATAATCGTGCGTCAGCACGTCCCACAAGAACATCGTATATCCACGACGTTTGAGTCCGAGTAGCTGATTAAGCCGTATCCTTCCGTATGGAGGACGGAACAGACGCGTACCACCTAACACCAAATCACATTTATCTACATCCTCCAAATAGGTCTTCGTTCCTCTGCCCCACCCTTTGAGATGGTGAAAAGTGTGATTACCAATCTTGTGCCCACCATAACGCACTTGATCCACTAACTCGGGATAGCGTTGTGCATTCTCTCCCACCATGAAGAACGTGGCAGGAACGCCTTCCTCTCGCAGTATTTCCAACACTTGAGGGGTTACTTCGGGAATAGGACCATCATCGAATGTAAGATAAACGACCCCCTTCCCCTCTATTTTAGGGTCACGGCGACGCCAAGTAATGATGGGCATCAGCCATTGAAAAAATGTCGGTATTTGATAGCCTAAGTTCATCGTTGTAAGTTGTTTTCTAAGAATTGAAGCAATCTTCTATGCATGTGATCCTTGTTAGCGGGCTTAAGGAAAGAGTGGTTGTCATCAGGATAGACTTGCATCTCAAACTGCTTACCCGCTTGCACCAAAGCTTCTATATATCGCCACGTGTTTTGACAATGCACATTATCATCTGCCAATGCATGAACGAGTAATAGATTACCCTTCAGTTTGCCTGCTATGGCTGTCAAGTCACTGCCCATATACCCAAACTCGTTCACTTGCGGACGACGCATAAAACGTTCGGTATAACCGCTATCGTACAACCGATAATCGGTCACGGGAGCAATAGCAAAACCGCAGCGGAAAGGACTATTCGGTTGGCTCATTGTCATCAATGCCTCAAAACCACCGTAGCTCCAACCACCGATACACATCCTACTTCCATCTACGTAAGGCATCTGCTGCAACCAACGAGCTGCACTGATCTGGTCTTCTGCCTCTTTCTGACCCAACCGCATATATGTAGCAAAACGCCATTCGCATCCGCGACCACCTGTGCCACGACCATCCACGCACACCACTATATATCCTAACTCGCCTAATGCGTGTTCCCAACGTTTGTTCCAACGGTCAAGAACACGCTGACTGTCCGGACCCGAATATTGCAACATTATTACCGGATATTTCTGCGTCTCGTCAAACTCGGGCGGCAGAATCATCCACCCATTGATCTCGTCATTACGCTCAGTGGTGAACGTAAAGAACTCCATATTATTTAGTCCCAACGCTTGCCAACGCTCGGCTAACTGTTCGTTTTTGTGATTAACAGCCATCAACTCCTCTACCTCCACTTCTTTCCACTCCTTACGAGTTTTCTTGTACATCGTGTAGTGGTACGGCGTCTCCGTGTCTTCGTAACGGTCAATCATTCGTGTCAGGTCTTTCGAGAAGGACAACGTGTGCATTCCCGTTTTCTTATCTGCGTTATACCCTATCCCACCTAACACTTGCGTGCCAATCTCTGTAGAAAGCAGACCGTAGAGTGTCTTGTCTTTCTCGTCATAACCATACACTTTCATCAAGTCTTTGCCTTCCTCGGTGAGTTGTTGCAGTTGCTTGCCTTGCTTTGAATACAAGTACGCTTGACGCCAACCGCTCTTGCTATTCACCACAACCACATTCCCGTTACTGAGCCATTGCCACTCGTCAAAGTCCGCATAATCAACCCACCCATCGTTGCAGTCCTCTTTGTACCAGAGTTTGCACACCGTCGATTTGGGATTACACGACAGCACCTCCATCTTGTTTTGGTCGCGATTGAGTTTCTGTATCATCAACTGGTCACCGTGCCAGTGCAGACGAGGGATATACTCTGCCTCGCCCACTTCGATGGTCTTGATATCTTTGTATTGCATATCGTATAAGCACACCGTCGCTTTCGCATTCGCTTCCCCTGCACGCGGATAGCGCAACGAGCGATTCACAGGATAGGTGGATACGCTATCTAACATCTCCTGCCAAGTGAAGGTAGGAACTGCGTGTTCGTCCAGACGAACGAAAGCCAATGTCTTACTATCCGGAGCCCACTCGAACAAATGGGTACAACCAAACTCCTCCTCGTATAACCAATCGGCTACGCCATTTAGTATATCGGGATCCTCATTGGTCGTCACCGCCACCTCGGTACCATAATCGAGCTTATGGACATAGAGGTTATTGCCCTTGATAAAGGCGATATAGCGTCCGTTCGGACTGAGAACGGCATCGCGTACAATCGTGTCACTTAGATGGGTGCGCGTTTTCTTTTGGTTATCTACAATGAAATAGTCTGCCTCAAACGAACGACGAAATCGTTTTTGTTTGTTCTCGTAGGTTAATGACCAACGCGGTGCCGGCTCGTCACTACCCTCATTGAGGATACTGTCCACCACTTCCGCAGGAACAGTCTTTGCAGCCCATTGATTTGTTAAAATATCGCTCAGTAAATCTGCCTTCGCTTGCGCGCACACACCCGCCGCGAGCATTAAAATAATAATAGATTTTCTACACATAATTTCGCAAAACACAATTTGGCTGCAAAGGTAGTAAAAATTTTTGACATATACAAATTTATTTGTATTTTTTTTCTCAAATCTAACTTTTTATTGGTATTCTTGGCTTGTTGCTCTCTCACTCCTGTTCATCAGAGCTTGTTAGGAGTTGAAAAGAAACTTACCAACTCGGTGATCAAAAACTTACCAACTCGGTGATTAAAAACTTACCAACTCGGTGATTAAAATGCATAAAAATGCAGGAAAAATTTGCATATATCATTTATTTTTAGTAATTTTGCAGCGAATTTTAAAAAACAATGAAAAATGAATGAATATCGACCTCGAATCGCGGATAAATTATTGTCTGATAGTTTAGAAGCTATGGGTGCCATTTTAGTGCAAGGCACTAAATGGTGCGGCAAAACTACCACATCGGTTCATCATGCGGGTAGCGTACTATACATGGATGATCCTATTCAGAAACAACAATATCTAGAATTAGTTCAAACAAATATTAAGCGTCTGCTTGCAGGAGAAACTCCTCGTGTGATAGATGAGTGGGAATTAGCTCCACAATTATGGGATGCAGCACGATTTGAAATTGATCATCGGCCGGATCATGTAGGTCAATTTATCTTTACGGGTTCTGCTGTTCCCAAAGATAAAGATGCTAAAAATATTTTTCATAGCGGTGCAGGTCGCTTTGATTGGCTTACAATGCGCACAATGAGTCTTTGGGAGTCCGGAGATAGTACAGGAGATGTCAGTTTGGAAGATTTGTTCAATGGATCAAAGCCGGATGGCATTTCTAAGGTGGATTTGAATAGATTAGCATACTTAACTTGTCGTGGAGGATGGCCCGGAGCTTTAGGATTATCGGAAAACGCAGCACTGCGTGTTTCACGTGCATATTTGAAGGCGGTAGTCAATTATGATATATCTAAAATAGATGATATAAAGAGAGATCCAGAATTGATGTCATGCATTATTCGCAGTTTAGCCCGTAATCAAGGCGAACAAATACCTTATACCACCATACGAGCTGATATAATGGGCAAGGACAATGTGACTATTAGTGATGATACCGTTGAGAATTATGTGCAAGTACTAAAACGCATATTTTTAGAAGAAGATTTACGTGCTTGGAATCCTAATTTGCGAAGCAAAACAGCTATTAGAACAAGTGATACGCGCTATTTCGTAGATCCTAGTATTGCCACAGCCGCTCTTGGAATAGGTCCTAAAGATTTAATGAATAATTTGATTGATTTCGGGTTCTATTTTGAGACTATGGCAGTTCGAGATTTACGTGTTTATGCAGACGCATTGGATGGTGAGTTGTATCATTATCGTGATCGAAGTGGTTTAGAGTGTGATGCTGTACTACATCGTAGAAATGGTCAATATGGGCTCATTGAAATTAAACTTGGTGGTAATGAGAACATAGAAAAAGGAGCAAAAACGCTATTAGACTTTACTTCAAAGATTGATACAAGTACAATGAAAGCACCATCGTTCATGATGGTACTGACAGGAATTGGCGAATATGCATACTGCCGAGAGGATGGTGTACTAGTTGTGCCAATTGGTTGCTTAAAACCATAAAGCAATTGGTCAAAATGTACGATTATTAAGATTGGGGAGTTATGGAAGGATTGCCCAAGGGTTGCTTATCCCTTGCTTATCCCTTGCTACTTAACCCGAAATTGACTCGGTGTTAAAAGTATACGAATTAATATCTCTCACAGATTCCACAGATGATTTTGTGGGATTTTGACACTATCTTTTAGCCTTCAATAACGGCAGTCGAACGGCAATCGAACGGCAGTCGGACGCAAATGCGACGAAAGTCGGGCGGCAGTCAAACGACAATCACAAGGGCTTTTGTAAACCTTTTACAATACTATCACTATCCTATGCTCGTTCTGTGCCGCGAGCCTTCGCGAGCGGTTCTTATCGTCGCGTCTCCGGTATAGCGCAGTGTTCCGGACTATCCATAATATCCGGTACACAACACCAAACGCCCCTGAAGGAGCGTTCCTACACCTCTAACTCACTCAACTTCTTGGCATAATCAAACAAAGCATATAGCATATACGCAGCGCCAAGAAAGAATGTGCCCAGCATCAGCCATAATTGAAGATGGTCATTTAGTACGCTCAGGTATCTAAATGGGAGACCAATAGCAAAACTATAGGAAAAAGCAGTACAAGCGCGTTCCTGCATAATGTGC
>JAZLHD010000074.1:0-3791 GCA_045616645.1 Paludibacteraceae bacterium | reverse complement strand
AGTTAATTTAAAGCTAGAAATAAACTTTTTGAGAGTTTGATCCTGGCTCAGGATGAACGCTGGCGGCGTGCCTAATACATGCAAGTCGAGCGAGTTCCTTCGGGAGCTAGCGGCGAACGGGTGAGTAACACGTATTCAATCTGCCCTAAAGACTGGGATACCCTCGGGAAACCTTGGCTAATACCGGATATGACATTGGATCGCATGATCTGGTGTTGAAAGTTCCGTTTGGAACACTTTAGGATGAGAATGCGGCGCATTAGTTAGTTGGTGAGATAACAGCCCACCAAGACGAAGATGCGTAGCCGGCCTGAGAGGGTGATCGGCCACAATGGAACTGAGACACGGTCCATACTCCTACGGGAGGCAGCAGTAGGGAGTTTTCGGCAATGGGGGAAACCCTGACCGAGCAACGCCGCGTGAATGATGAAGGCCCTATGGGTCGTAAAATTCTGTTGTAAGAGACGAATGATAGAAGTAGGAAATGACTTTTATTTGACTGTACCTTACGAGAAAGGGACGGCTAACTACGTGCCAGCAGCCGCGGTAATACGTAGGTCCCGAGCGTTATCCGGAATTATTGGGCGTAAAGAGTGAGTAGGTGGTTGCTTAAGTCTGAAGTTAAATGCAGTGGCTTAACCATTGTCCGCTTTGGAAACTGGGCAACTAGAGTGCGGGAGAGGTGAATGGAACTCCATGTGTAGCGGTAAAATGCGTAGATATATGGAAGAACACCAGTGGCGAAGGCGATTCACTAGACCGATACTGACACTGAGTCACGAAAGCGTGGGTAGCAAATAGGATTAGATACCCTAGTAGTCCACGCCGTAAACGATGAGCACTAAGTGTAGGGGGATCCCTGTGCTGAAGTTAACACATTAAGTGCTCCGCCTGGGTAGTACGTTCGCAAGAATGAAACTTAAAGGAATTGACGGGGGCCCGCACAAGCAGTGGAGCATGTGGTTTAATTCGACGCTACGCGAAGAACCTTACCAGGACTTGACATGGAGTTAAAGGACTCAGAGATGAGTAGATAGTTATAACTCACACAGGTGGTGCATGGTTGTCGTCAGCTCGTGTCGTGAGATGTTGGGTTAAGTCCCGCAACGAGCGCAACCCTTGTCCTTAGTTACCATCATTAAGTTGGGGACTCTAAGGAGACCGCCGGTACAAACCGGAGGAAGATGGGGATGACGTCAAATCATCATGCCCTTTATGTCCTGGGCGACACACGTGCTACAATGGTCGGTACAAAGAGACGCAAGACAGTGATGTGGAGCAAATCTCAAAAAGCCGATCTCAGTTCGGATTGTAGTCTGCAACTCGACTACATGAAGCTGGAATTGCTAGTAATCGCGAATCAGCCATGTCGCGGTGAATACGTTCCCGGGCCTTGTACACACCGCCCGTCAAACCATGAGAGCTGGTAATACTCGAAGTCGGTATCTTAACCGTAAGGATGGAGCCGCCTAAGGTAGGACTGGTGATTGGGGTTAAGTCGTAACAAGGTATCCCTACGAGAACGTGGGGATGGATCACCTCCTTTCTATGGAGAAAGAATGAAAACGACAAAATAAATTGTCGGCAGTACAAAATAACCAAAAAAATACAGCTGAAAGTAATAACGTAAGGTGTGAGAAAAAGGCGAGGTAAGTGAATTTCTGTTTAGTTTTGAGAGATCAGGAGAGAAACCTAATCTCGAAATTGTTCTTTGAAAACTGGATAATATTAAAATATAACATGTTCTTTCTGAATTAGTCGTGGTTTCACAAGTTAGCGAGACTGCGAACTAAACAAAAAAGCAAAAAAACAAGATTTAAACAAACGCAACTTAAAAATTTACGAAGAGATAAGTTAATAAGGGCGTACAGTGAATGCCTTGGCACTATTAGGCGACGAAAGACGCGACTACCTGCGATAAGCTTCGGGGAGCTGGACGTAAGCATTGATCCGAAGATTTCTGAATGGGGCAACCCGGCATGAGTTATATCATGTCATCCTTAACTGAATACATAGGTTAAGAGAAGTTATACCTAGGGAATTGAAACATCTTAGTACCTAGAGGAGAAGAAAGAGAAATCGATTCCGTCAGTAGCGGCGAGCGAAAGCGGAGGAGCCCAAACCATCCAAGAGATGGGGTTAGGACCGCGATGTGAGATGTGTACATTCGAGGAGAAATAGGTGGGAAACTATACTATAGAAGGTGATAGTCCTGTATCCATAGGAGTGTATGACTCTAGCGGTATCCAGAGTACGGCGGGGCACGAGGAATCCCGTCGGAATGCGTGCAGACCATTGCATAAGGCTAAATACTCAATAGTGACCGATAGTGAACCAGTACCGTGAGGGAAAGGTGAAAAGAACCCCGGGAGGGGAGTGAAAAGAATCTGAAACTGTATGCCTACAAGAAGTCAGAGGGCGTTAATGCCTGATGACGTGCCTATTGAAGAATGAGCCGGCGAGTTATGTTATCGTGCAAGGTTAAGTAGAAGATACGGAGCCGTAGCGAAAGCGAGTCTGATAAGGGCTAAAGTACGATGACATAGACCCGAAACGGGATGATCTAGCCATGAGCAGGTTGAAACTGGGGTACAACCCAGTGGAGGACCGAACCGACGTTCGTTGAAACGCCCGCGGATGACTTGTGGCTAGTGGTGAAATTCCAATCGAATTCCGTGATAGCTGGTTCTCCCCGAAATAGTTTTAGGACTAGCGTTAGAATTGAGCCTAGTGGAGGTAGAGCACTGAATGTATGATGGCCGCGTCTAGCGGTACTGAATGCTATCAAACTCCGAATGCCATTAGGTATGTCTGGCAGTCAGACTGTGGGAGATAAGTTCCATGGTCAAAAGGGAAACAGCCCAGACCGTCAAATAAGGTCCCTAAGTTTATGCTAAGTGTTAAAGGATGTAGAGACGCTCAAACAACTAGGATGTTGGCTCAGAAGCAGCCACCATTTAAAGAGTGCGTAACAGCTCACTAGTCGAGTATCTCCGCGCCGAAAATTTACCGGGGCTAAGCATAACACCGAATTTACGGATTATAATTCTATTATAGTGGTAGGGGAGCGTTCCATCAGCGGTGAAGCAGCATCGAAAGGAGCTGTGGAGCGGATGGAAGTGAGTATGCCGGCGTGAGTAACGAAACTGGGTGAGAATCCCAGTCACCGTTTGACTAAGGTTTCCAGGGCAAGGGTCGTCCACCCTGGGTTAGTCGGGACCTAAGGCGAGGCCGAGAGGCGTAGTCGATGGACAACAGGTTGATATTCCTGTACCCGTATATATGCGATGTAGTGACAGAGGGGGCTAATCTAACCAGCTACTGGATGCTGGACTAAGCGAGGTACCTGACACATAGGCAAATCCGTGTGTCATAAGGGGAAAGCGTGATGGGGATCGAACGGCTTCGGCCTAGTAGAGAAGAAGATGATGCCAACTTTCGAGAAAAGCTGCTAGCTTAAGTATATGCGGCCCGTACCGAGAACGAACACACGTGGTCAAGGAGAGTATCCTAAGGTGAGCGAGATAACTATTGTTAAGGAACTCTGCAAAATTACTTCGTAAGTTAGCAAGAAGAAGTGCTGCAGCAATGCAGTCGCAGTGAAGAGGCCCAGGTAACTGTTTAACAAAAACACAGCTCTATGCTAAGTCGTAAGACGATGTATATGGGGTGATGCCTGCCCAGTGCTGGAAGGTTAAAAGGAGAGGTTAGCGCAAGCGAAGCTTTGAATTGAAGCCCCAGTGAACGGCGGCCGTAACTATAACGGTCCTAAGGTAGCGAAATTCCTTGTC
>JAZLHD010000073.1:0-22257 GCA_045616645.1 Paludibacteraceae bacterium | reverse complement strand
TTCTACTCGCCATGCTGGATGATCAGCGTATTGAACAAGTACTCTCCGTAGGTCGTCGCTCTTGTGGGCACACGCACCCGAAACTAAGAGAATATATCGTGCCGGATTTGTTGACGCTCCAAGCAGGAGACCCTCAATTAGCGGGTTATGATGTGTGTTTCTTTATTGCGGGAATAACCTCTGTTGGGACACCGGCAGATGTCTATCGGGTAATCAGTCACGATATACCCGTGCATTTTGCATCTATCTTGCCTCATAAAGAGCAGATGACATTCATCTATCTGTCCGGTGCAGGCACGAGTGATAAGGGCAGACTGCTATGGCAACAGGTCAAGTCTTCTACCGAGCGTGAGACACAAGCTATGGGTTTTGCTCATGCTTACGGTTGGCGACCGATGTTTATGTGCCCATATAAAGGGCAAAACAATCATCAAGTGAAGGTGCAGAAGGCTGTATTGGTACTCTATCCGCTTCTCCGTCTCTTACGCAGTATCTGCTCTATGCCGGAGATGGTCAATGCCATGTACCATGCCGCTACCCAAGGCTATCCCAAACCCAACTTGGAAGCTGGGGATATAATCAAATGCAGTAAACAAAGCAACTTATCAAATAATCAATAATATGAAAGTTTTATTACTCAATGGTAGTCCCAAGCAGGGGAATACTTATCGCGCCTTACAAGAAGTGGCGAAGACACTACAAGAAGAAAACATCGATACCCAAATCATCGGTATTGATTACGAACCTCAAGCGGATTGTATCGGTTGTGGCGCTTGCCGAGGGTGCGAGCCTTGCGCCATCGGTGGCGCGTGCTACGAACGCGTTCGTGAAGCCTTAGAAACAGCGGATGGTCTGATAGTCGGTAGTCCCGTTTATTATGCAGGTCCCACAGGTGCTATCTGCTCACTCTTGGATCGCGTGTTTATGTCTTGCAAGCCCTTGCTTGAATATAAACCTGCGGCATCGGTGGTCGTTTGCCGTCGTGGTGGTGCCAGTGCTGCCTTTGACCGACTAAACAAGTATTTCCAGATTTACAATATGCCGGTCGTTAGTTCGCAGTATTGGAATATGGTCTATGGACATACCCCCGGCGAAGCCGAGTTGGATGCTGAAGGCTTGCAAACGATGCGTACCCTCGCTCATAATATGGCTTGGACTTTGCGCAGCCTTCAGCCTGCTCCTCGTCCCGCCAAAGAGCCTAAACAACAAACGAATTTTATACGGTAAATCATGAATCAGCTCCAAAATACCATGTTTTCTCATGCTGACCCTACACAAGTAGCAGGATTGTCACGCTTCTTCAAGACGGGCAAGGGACAGTATGGTGAAGGCGATCGGTTTCTTGGCATCAAAGTGCCTGTTACACGAATAGTGGTCAAAGCGCTTTGGAGAGAGACTACGTTTGCCGATTTGGAGGAGTGTATCGTTAGCCCGTATCACGAGATCCGTCTTGCCGCCTTGCTTACGTTGGTACAGATAGTTAAGCACGCAAAGAAAGACATCGCTTTACAACAACAGTGCATAGATTTCTATCTTTCCCATACTAAAACAATCAATAATTGGGACTTGGTCGATTTGTCTTGCTACGAGATATTGGGTACTTGGCTGATGGACAAAGATCGGTCGTTATTGTATGATTTAGCGCGTGACGGCAAAACGATTTGGGAACAACGCATCGGGATGGTTTCTACCATGGCTTTCTGCCGTGCCGGACAGTTAGATGATACGTTCGCCATTGCGGATGTTTTCTTGCAAAAGCCTCAACCGCTACATGACCTACTGCAAAAAGCTGTTGGTTGGTTGCTACGAGAGACGGACAAGCGCGATAAACAACGATTAAAAGATTGGCTTTTGCCCCGTTGTACCACCATGCCCCGCACCATGCTCCGCTATGCCATTGAGCATTTCAACGAAGAAGAACGGCAAGAACTAATGAACGGGGGTTTAACTTTTTATTAACTGCTACTTTTTTACTATCTGTGCCGGAATTTTGCCGGAGTTTTTGCAGGCAACTTTTTGTGGTTGGACCCGCATCAATAAAGGAAAGTCCGAATAGTGCCCGTTGGCAACTTTTCAAAATTCCGATGCAAAATTACAACAAATTTCTGACATACACAAATTTTTTTTACGATTTTTAGTCAATTATTTGTATAATTGAAAAAAAAGTTGTAATTTTGCAGCCGTAATTGGATAAATATATAGTTATGTACACTGCTAAACCCATTCCGACATTAACCGGCAATGCCGCTGATCGTTTCGAAAAAGCGATGTCTAAGAGTTCTCCTCGTATTGATATGCGTGAAGCATTTATTACGTTTGACACCATTATGCAACGTTCAGTTATTTAACTATGGGCTATCTAAAAGACCATTGCCAGTTTGCTCCCGTGACGGAAGAACTACTTTCCGACCTCGGTGACTTTTCGTGTGCTGACGAAACGGATATTTCCGACTTCTTTAAAATAAAAGCTATACCCAGTGAACGTGAAATGCTCAGCAAATCATATTGCTTATTTGATGCTGAGAAAAAAGAAATGGTGGCTGCTTTCTGTGTACTCAACGCAACGTTAGCAACGGAGCATCTTCCTAACTATTCTAAGCGAGCTATTAATAAAGAACTTCGTTACGAGAAACAACGCAAACAATATCCTGCAACATTGATTGGTCAGTTTGTTGTATTTGACAAATTTCGCGAATTGCATTTAGGTGACGAACTGATGCAGTTTGTTTTATCGTGGATTATGGTGTACGCACAAAAGATGGGGAATCGTTTTGCAGTCGTGGATGCAATCAACAAGCCGAAGGTATTGCAATTTTATGAAGACAACCATTTTCACTATATGTTTCATTCTGATGAAGAGGAACTGCAAGCCATGGGGAAAGATCCCAAAGAAGTATTAAATACTCGTATGATGTACTTTGATTTAAAAACCATAAAAGAATAACAATTTAACCCGCCTATGATTGACCGGCATCGTAAAGGCGATGCCTTAAGTTAATAAAAATCAGATTAATATGGCAAACAAAAAACAGCATAGTAAATACACTATTGTATATGTATTTGGGCCTTCAAGATGTAAAGACGTCTATTTAGATAATAAAATGCTAAATAGAGATAATGGCGAATTTGTAAAAATAGGCAAAACCGATTATGCTGGAGATTTGAATAATTGTACAGAAGAAAGTATTAAGTTAATAGCTATTGAAAGGTGTAAATCGGAAACACGAACGGGAATTTCCGACTGGTGTGACATTTACGACACATTTATCTTTCCACAAAAAGAAGGGCAAAATGTAGATGATATTATTAGAAATCTTTTATGCAATGACGTTTACTCTCTTGCTAACAGCAAAGATGAAATTAAAGAAAAGAAAGGAGATATTAGTCCCGGACGAGAATATGTATATGGTGTAAGTCGTAATCACATCAAACATGCAGTAGAATCATACTGTTTTCAACTAATCATTAATGCTTCTGTAGAAGATTTAGAAGACATCCAAACTATCTGCAAGTACAATAACAATATCACAGACGATTTAGATGATGAGAATGAAGAAGAACCTACAAGGACAAGAAAAGTCAAGGATATTACAATGGTTTTGAGTCCGGGTGATATAGTTTATCTCATAAATCCTCGTAATAAGAATATTCCTGTGTTAAAAGACGGAAAACAAATTTATGCAGAATATATAGGCGGAAAGAAATTTAGATTTGAAAATCGCCAAGAGGAATCGGCATCGAAACTTGCGTTAGATTTAATATCAGAATTTGCGTTAAATGGAGAAACATATGAAACTATAAACGGAAATAAATGTTGGGTGAAAGAAACTGCTGAAGATGGCAAAAGAAAGATGATTTCTTTATCAGATTTATATGATTTAATGGTATATTCTGCTTCTGTCATCAATTCATAAATCACAAAGCGATATAATAAAATGTCACAATAAACGAATTAACCGCGGGACAAATCCCCGCTAGGACATAATAGTGTTAAGCCAAACTTGAGTTTTGAAACTTCGACAACTTCAAATACTTAATGGAATATCAAGCAACAGCTATAGCACTCACGCTTCCCAGCGTGAGCTTTTGCGTAGCAATTTGATATTCCAGGTAGTCGAAGACCTCAAAACTCAAATGAAGCGAACGAAAGTTCACGCTTTTTTCATACATAAATGAACAATACAATATAACGGAGTACGCCGAAAATCCGAAGAAGAGTAGGCATTATGTAAATATACAAAAAAATGAAAAAATTATTAGTAGCATTCCTAGGAATGAGTCTCATGTTTTCAGCTTGCATGAGTAAAGAAGAAAAACAAGCTAAATGGAACGAAGAGTTAGCCGCTAGTCGCGTCAAAGTAACACTAAAATGTCCATCCACTATGCAACTTGACAGGGTAGATCAATTGCTCGTAGAAGAAAAGACAGATATTGATACTTTGTATCATATCCAAACTTTAAAAAGACGTGTAGAATGGTTCTACGGAAGTAAATTTGAACATGAAGTAACTGAAATCATAATGGATTCTATAAAATATGAAAAACGCACATATCCCGAACATGTGTTTTGTCAAGTCTGGTACGATGCGCAAAATAGTTATGGGGCAATGGTTAGAGGAAGTGAATCAATCGTTATTGAAAATGGTGTCGCTTATTTACATTCCGAATTTATTTCTAAGTATTTTGAAGTTCCAGAAGTTTCTATTTTTTCGATTGAACCTATTAAATATACCGATGGGTTTCGCGAAGGTCTAGAGTATTCTATTAAAAAGGGAGATTGGGTTAAATTATCTAACTTGTTTAATAAGTAAATATTTTTATATTGGGGCGATAATGTGTGTTTTGACAAACTACCGCCGAATTATAATGATTTACTGTTCTTTATTACGCACGCGATTTAGACTTTATAACGGTACCACCACCCTCTTGTCATCCTACCTAGCGAGTATAATCGAGAAACGGTGCATGATGCAAAGTTCCCTCCTCACAGAAGTTTTGCTTCTCACTTGCAGGGCTTAGCAAAACCCCGATAAAAACCCGATTTTAGTCCTGCGGAGCACAATGAACAAGAGATGAGAGAGGGGGGATTCGAAAAGCGCAGCGAAGCGAGCATAATCGACAGAACGAACATAGTGAGTGGCGGAGAACTCCCGAACGGGGGTTGAGAAGGCTCTCCGCCAGGGGGATTCGGACGCCGCCTTTCGCGATGCGAAATTCCCCCGAATGCCCAGTGCCTCCGGCGGTTCCGTGCTCAAGCAACGGGGGTTCTACTGAAACGCACAATCATGGCTAAACGCCATTCGTTGTATATACGGCTGCTTCCTTATGCGAGCAAGCTCTCAACGTTAGCCGACGTATATACAACAAAATGGAAACCCTTTCGAGTTTCCATTTTTGTTTGCGTTTCAGTATCAACCCTCGACGCTTGCGGAAGAGGGGGGATTCGAACCCCCGGTACAGTTACCCGTACGACAGTTTAGCAAACTGTTGGTTTCAGCCACTCACCCACCCTTCCTTTGCGTCGCCAAGCGAACGCTACAGAGTTGGACGTTTGTCCGAAATTGCTCCCTTTTTTACGAAAGCGACTGCAAAGGTACGGCTTTTTTTTGAATTGTGCAAATAATTTTGCATTTTTCTTCAAAAAATCTTTCATTTTCCCATTTCTCACCCTACTCTCTCAAAAGCACACATCACACATCGCATATAAAAAACCTACACCATGCCGACGTCTGGCATAGAAGTTCCTTCGGAAGAAGACTCAACTTTTAGCACTCCAATTGCCTCTACTTGTTTCTTATACTGTTCTTGTCTGAAAATTTTTCTTTTATGCCACCGTACAAGTCGGATTGCGTTGCGAATAATACCAATAGAACAAATAAGTACATCCGCAAACGCTGCACCAATCAGTATATCGTGCGGTTCGTAAGAGTACTCAATATGAAAGATCGGACTAAAGGATGCAAAAGCAAAGGTGCATGATAGATAATCAATCACGATGACGAGTGCCACCACGAAGGATATGGAGAGCGCAACGATGCGTCCAAGGTAGAAGTGCTTACCTCTACGGCCTATCGTTCGTAAAAGATAGGCGATAAGTGGTCCGGCAAATAATATAATACCTAAAAATTCCATTTGTGAGTGCAAAGATACACTTTTTTTATAATATATGCAAGAAAAATGTTAAAAAACATAAAAAAAATTTGCACATATCAAAAAAAAGTTGTAATTTTGCGCGATTTTTCGTCAGTAGGCACAGAAAAGTGGCCCTGTGGCAACGTATGAGGTAGTTCAAGCCGGACACCGGACAAGAGGACACCAGCAGCGTAAAAGACCCTCCCAGCCGCCTATGATGAGTGTTATTAAAATTTTAAGTACTATGTACGCAATTGTAGAAATGCAAGGCCAGCAATTTAAAGTAGAGGCTGGCAAAAAACTGTTCGTTAACCGAATGGAGGCCGAAAAAGGCGCCGAGGTTACGTTCGACAAAGTGCTGTTCGTTGAGAACGAAGGCAAGTTTAAAGTAGGTACTCCCGTTGTAAAGGGAGCGAAAGTTGTTTGCGAAGTATTGGATAACGAGTGCCGTGGAGAAAAGGTATTAGTATTCCACAAGAAACGTCGTAAAGGTTATCGTAAGTTGAATGGTCATCGTCAAGATTTGACGAACCTTATTGTTAAAGAAATTTTAATTTAATCAATTATGGCACATAAGAAAGGTGTCGGTAGTTCTAAGAACGGCCGTGAATCAGAAAGCAAACGTTTAGGTTTGAAGCTCTTTGGTGGACAATTTGCCAAAGCTGGAAATATTTTAGTTCGTCAACGTGGTACAGTCCACAATCCCGGAGTAAATGTAGGTATTGGTAAAGACCATACTTTATATGCATTAACCGATGGTATTGTGACTTTCCGTAAGAAACACGACAACAAGTCGTACGTTTCTATCGAGCCCGTTGTTGCACAAGCATAACTATGCTCACATTAAAACAGATTTATGACAATCGCGAGGCCATTGTCTCGGGATTGGAAAAGAAACACTTTCTCGACGCTTCCGCAGCGATCGAGAAAGTTGTGTCTTTAGACCAAGACAGGAAAGCTGCTCAGCAAAAGCGTGATGCAGCAAGTCAACAAATGAACCAGATCGCTAAGTCGATTGGTCAGCTCATGGCTCAAGGCAAGAAAGAGGAAGCCGAAGAAGCAAAAAAACAGACAGGTGACCTCAAGCAATCTATTGCTACTTACGAGGCAGAGATGGCGAAAGCGGAAGAGGCTCAGACAGCTATCTTACTCACTATTCCTAACGTACCTTACAATCTCGTTCCCGAAGGCAAATCCGCTGAGGATAATATTGCCGTTAAAGTGGGGAATTTAGTGGAGAGTGGAGAGTTTAGAGTTGAGAGTAGTTTAGAGTTGAATAAGTTGAAAGAGGGTAATTACCAAGGTAATCCGAACTGCGGTGTAGCACTCAAAGACTGGAAAGAGGAGTGGAATCCGGAAGCCAAAGAGGCTCGCCTACCCCACTGGGAACTTGCTAAGAAATATAACCTCATTGACTTTGACCTCGGTGTAAAGATCTCAGGGGCAGGTTTTCCTGTATATATTGGACAGGGAGCTCGTTTGCAACGCGCCCTCATCAATTTCTTCCTTGCCGAAGCGAACAAAGCCGGTTATACCGAGATTATGCCACCAACCGTAGTCAATCAGGCTTCGGGGTACGGCACCGGTCAACTGCCCGACAAAGAGGGTCAGATGTACCATTGTGAGATAGATGACCTCTATCTAATTCCGACGGCAGAAGTTCCTGTAACGAATATCTATCGCGATGTTATCCTCGATGAGGCTCAACTGCCTATCAAGAACTGCGCCTATACCGAGTGTTTCCGTCGCGAAGCAGGTAGTTACGGCAAAGACGTGCGCGGACTGAACCGACTGCACGAGTTCTCGAAGATTGAGATCGTTCGTATTGATAGTCCGGAACACTCTGAGATTAGTCATCGCGAGATGCTGGACCATGTAGAAGGACTGCTCAAAAAACTGGAACTCCCCTATCGTATCCTGCGTCTATGCGGAGGCGATATGTCGTTTACAGCCGCTATCTGCTACGACTTCGAGGTTTATTCAGAGGCTCAACACCGCTGGCTGGAGGTTAGTTCGACTTCTAATTTTGACACATACCAAGCGAACCGACTCAAATGTCGTTATCGCAAAGCCGAAGATAAGAAAGTGGCTCTCTGCCACACCCTCAATGGTTCGGCATTAGCATTGCCACGTATCGTAGCAGCATTGCTTGAGAATAACCAATGCGAGGAGGGTATTCGAATACCGAAAGCTTTGCAACCCTATTTTGGGGACGAAATGATTAGATAATGCGAATAAGATGGCTCATAGGATGTCTTGTACTAAGCTGTTTATGCAGTTTAGCGGCACCTAATGAGCCACCTTTGCGTATATTATGGATAGGTAATTCGTTTACGTATTTTGATAGTGCTCACGTCAAGTTGCAAGCGATTGCAGAAGGCGAGGGGCAAGCAGTAACAATCAATGCACAGTTACAAGGTGGATATAGTTTTCAGCGACATTTACGTCGTGACGGGACTATGTCCGCTATTTTATATGGGGTTTATGATGTTGCTATTTTGCAAGATCTGAGCCGTCATTTTGCTTTATACGCGCAGGCGCCCAAGCGTTGCGCGTTAACAAGTAAGGACGCGCAAGAGCTTACGGATCGTATTCACATCTATTCGCCCGATGCTAAGATTTGGCTTGAACAGACTTGGGCATTTGAAGATGGAAACTTTGGTGGGTTCGGTAGTTACGAAGCGTTTGATGACCTTCTGCGTAAAGGTACAGCGATGGTAGCGCGTAACATAGGTGCAGAGGTTGACCCTATTGGTGAGGCATTCAGAGTTTGTCGTGAGACTCATCCGGAGATAGAGTTATATACGCCTGACCGCAAACACCCTTCGGCATACGGAGCGTATTTGAAAGCGTGCGTGACATATATTGCTATCTTTGGTAAGCCTATTGTCAATGCCACCGATTGCGGACTCAATAGTGAATATTGCGCTATCCTGCGAGAAATCGCTAAACTTGCTAAACCAGCTAAACAGCCCGAAAGGCGTGCTAAACAATGAAATCAATCAGAGAACTATATAGAATAGGTATTGGTCCGTCGAGTAGTCACACGATGGGACCGCACAAGGCGGCACAGCTCTTTTATGCTCGCCACCAGGCTGATGGTGTCAATCGTTTTGAAGTAACATTGTATGGTAGTCTCGCGGCTACCGGCAAGGGTCACATGACGGATGTGGCGATTGAGAGTGTTATCCCGGGGATAACGATACATTGGGAACCTCACATTTTCCTCCCCTTCCACCCCAACGGAATGCGGTTCATCGCTTACCGCGATGCCGACCAGATTGACGAATGGGTTGTTTATAGCGTTGGCGGCGGTGCCATCAGCGAAGCTGAAGAGGAGGAAGCCCCTATCCCTGCCTTCCCCCCGAAGGGGAAGGAGTTTATGGGCGGAAAGGCGGAAGGACTGAGAGGCGGAGAGGATATCTACACGATGACGACGATGACGGAGATACTTAAGTATTGCCAGTACTCGGGTAAGAGTTTTTGGGAGTATGTAGAAGAAATCGAAGGCAAAGATATATGGGACTTTCTCAGTGAGGTTTGGCATACAATGATTGCCTCCGTAGAACGCGGATTAGATGCGGAAGGAGTACTTCCCGGACCGCTTCATCTCCGTCGCAAAGCAAATATGTATTTAGTCAAAGCTTCGGGTTATAAAGATAACGTCCGTACACGGGGATTGGTTTTTGCATACGCTTTAGCCGTTTCAGAGGAGAACGCATCGGGCGGACAGATTGTTACCGCTCCTACTTGTGGTAGTAGTGGTGTGGTTCCGGGCGTACTTTATCACCTTTGGCATAGTCGCGAATATAGTGAGACACGTATGTTACACGCTCTGGCTACCGCGGCATTGTTTGGTAATGTGGTCAAAGAGAACGCCTCTATCTCCGGTGCGGATGTCGGTTGTCAAGGAGAGGTAGGCGTAGCTTGCGCCATGGCTGCAGCAGCAGCAAATCAGTTGTTTGGAGGCAGTGTGGCACAGATTGAATATGCCGCTGAGATGGGATTGGAACACCACTTAGGTATGACCTGCGACCCGGTTTGTGGAATGGTACAGATTCCTTGTATCGAACGTAATGCATACGCAGCGGCTCGGGCATTAGATGCGAACTTATATGCCAGTTTGACTGATGGCGCACACCGCGTCAGTTTTGATAAAGTCGTCGAAGTAATGAAACAGACGGGACACGACCTCCCCTCGCTCTACAAAGAAACAAGCGAAGGTGGCCTTGCCCGCGACTACATACAAATGTGAAATCATTTACCATTTGACCATAATGGAACAGGTTTTGACATATTCAATTCCGGTGTTGTTTGTCTTACTTGGGATGGCAGCAATATTAGCGGTGCGCTATAAGGAGGCGGAGAAACGCCGTCAATGGGCGTTGCGCAAGGAGAGCCAAAAAACGATCTCCCCAATGCGAATGCAAGCCTACGAGCGTCTCGCGTTGCTGTTAGAGAGGACCACACCCGAACACCTACTCTTAGGTGTAGCAGTACACGATCTCACCCCTGCTCAGTTGCAGCAGCACTTGTTACAGACGATTCGGGCGGAGTTTGATTATAATTTACCGATGCAGGTTTATGTTAGTGATGAGGTGTGGGAAAAGATTATGCTGGCCAAAAACGAGATGCTGACGTTTGTGAATGCTGTCGCTTTACAAATGCCCAAAGATAGTAACACTATGTACTATGCGCGTAGCCTGATCCAAGCTTACGATAATAATGGCGATACACCTAACCAATTGGCTTTAGAGGCATTGAAAGATGAAGTTAAGACATTGTTATAACATATTGTTTTTAGGACTACTGCTACTCGTTGGTTGTTCGACGGACCCCTCGTGTCATCAAACACAGAAAATCCGTGCCGGATTGGCTGTGGATACAATGATGATGTGGAATCCCGATCATAGTTTTCTTGTTGTCACGGATCGGTGGGATACGGTGACGGTGGCAGGTGTACCTACGGACTCGTTATTGGCGTATCAGTTATTGAATGTTCACCAGATCAATTTGCCATTGCGGGCAGATACGAACGTGACGCAGTATCGGATTGACTGGAAACGTAAGTCGGATACATTGTCTATTCGTCATATTAATGACTATCGTTATATCTCTTTTGCTTGTGGGTGTTTTGTGTATTACGTTATTGATAGCGTGTGGAGTACTCACCATTTTGTAGAGGAGGTATATATTGTTGATTCCGACGTACAAGAAGAAGGACACGAAAACATACGCCTTACTGTTAAAGAACGATGAAACGACTACTTGCCATATTGTTCCTATTGCCTGTTGCCTATTGCCTGTTGCCTATTCATTGCTATGCGCAGCAAGACTCCGTCTTAGTGGATAGTGCGGTGATGGGGAAAGAGATTGCGGATAGTGTGGCGGTAGATAGTGCGGTGGTAGATAGCGTGGTGGTAGATAGCGTGGTCGTGGATAGTGTGATTATGGATAGTGCGGTTGTGGATAACGTGGTTGTGGATAGTGCGGTAGTAAAGAGGTTAAAAGATGGAACGAGGGTATATGCGGATACAGCCATCTATCAGGGGATGAACATTCATTTGGATTTGTTTACATCTATTTTGGAGTTAGCGCGTTCAAAGGGGAAAGTGCAGAGTTATGAGATTGGGTTGAGTTGGCGTTTGAAGCAGCGTTTATATCCTACGTTGGAGTTAGGTTATGCTCGTGCTCAGATAGAGGCAGAGGGGGCCCTTCACAATGGTCAAGGAGGATTTTTCAGGGTTGGATTGGATTTGAATGGTTTAAAGAAGCATCCTGAGCGGTTAAATGCGTTGTTGGTCGGTGTTCGTATAGGAACAGCAGTGCAAGATTATCAGTTGACAAATATACAGGTACGCTCGCCGTATTGGGATGGTGGGGTGCCTTATCGGTTTGATTTTCCGCGTAAGGTGGGAGCCGATTGTTGGGGTGAAGTTGTATTAGGCTGTCAGGTGCAAGTGTGGGAAGGTTTTCAGATGGGCTGGAACTTCCGATTGAAGATATTGTTTACGCGTACAGCGAAGGATGGAGGTGGATTGGCGGCATATATTCCCGGCTTCGGATATAGAGACGATACGAACTGGGGCATCAACTACTACATCGGATATCATTTTTAAACCAACATATACAAACTAACTTAAAAAACAAACAATTATGAAAAACGAACAAAACAATGGAAAAGTAGTTGCTATTGTGACTATGATGTTTCTTTTCGCTATGATTTCGTTCGTAACGAACATGGCTGCGCCTTTTGGTACGATTTGGAAGTTCCAGTATGACTGGAGCGGTATGATGGGTAACATGATGAATTTTGCTGCCTATCTGTTTATGGGTATTCCGGCAGGTTTGCTGTTGAATAAGATTGGTTATCGCAAGACGGCTCTTGTAGCTTTGGTCTTTGGATTTGTAGGTATTGCCGTGCAGTTTCTTTCCAGTCGTGTAGGTGCTACGCAACCTATTTTTGGTGGTGTGATTAACCTTAATTACTTCATTTATCTCATTGGTGCTTTCATCTGTGGTTTCAGTGTATGTATCCTCAACACCGTTGTTAACCCGATGCTGAATGTACTTGGTGGCGGAGGCAATAAAGGTAACCAATATATTCAAATCGGAGGTAGCCTCAACTCCTTAATGGGAACGGTAACGCCTATGTTAGTAGGTGTGATGATTGGTGAGGTAACAGCTAAGACTTCGATGAACGATGTAGCTCCGTTGTTGTTTGTAGCAATGGGTGTGTTTGCGTTAGCGTTTATTATCATCTATTTCACTAAACTGGTTGAGCCCGAGCAAGAGGTGATGAATGTGAAAGAGGGTTTGAAGGGAGCGCTTCAACACAAGCGTTTAGTGTTTGGTGTAATAGCTATCTTCTTGTATGTAGGTGTTGAGGTAGGTATTCCCGGAGAAATGATTTTCTACATTTCCAATATGCCTATTGAGCATGCTACGGCGGTAGCGGGTTCGTTAGCAGCTATTTATTGGTTGCTGATGTTGGTAGGTCGTTTCACCAGTACATTTATCAGTGGTAAGGTTTCTCCTCGTACCCAGATTGTAGCGGTATCGAGTTTGGCTATTCTGTTCTTGCTGTTAGGTATTTTCCTACCCGAGTCGATTACGATGAATGTCTATGGGGTTGTACCTGTTAAGTGTTTGTTCTTCATTCTCTGCGGTCTATGCACCAGTGTGATGTGGGGAGGAATCTTCAATCTCGCTACGGAGGGATTAGGCAAATATACCGCCGTTGCCAGTGGTATCTTTATGACTATGGTAGTCGGTGGTGGTGTGATGCCGCTTATCCAAGATGCTATTGCACGTACGGCAGGATATATTCCTTCTTATTGGCTCGTTGTAGCGATGGTAGTGTATATTTTGTGGTTTGCCGCGATGGGAAGCAAGAAGGAGTAATATGAAAGCGTCGATAGATTTATTAAATAGTGCTGCGAATAATATACGTATATTAGCGGCTGCATCGGTAGAGAAAGCTAAATCCGGTCACCCTGGTGGAGCTATGGGTGGCGCGGACTTCATCAATGTGTTGTATTCGGAGTTTTTGGAATATGATCCACAAAATCCCCAATGGGATGGTCGCGACCGTTTCTTCTTAGACCCGGGACACATGGCACCGATGTTATATGCGACGCTTTGTTTGGCGGGTAAGTTCACGTTGGAGGATTTGCAGTCGCTTCGTCAGTGGGGCAGTGTGACACCGGGTCATCCGGAGTTATGTGTAGAGCGTGGTATAGAGAACACGTCGGGTCCGTTAGGACAGGGTCACACGTTTGCTGTCGGTGCAGCGATTGCTGCTAAGTGGATGAATACGCGATTTGGTGCGGTGCATAATCCCACTATTTATGCTTATATTTCGGATGGTGGGATTCAGGAGGAGATCAGTCAGGGGGCTGGTCGAATAGCAGGGCATTTGGGTTTGAATAATCTGATTATGTTTTATGACAGTAATGATGTGCAGTTATCGACCCTCTGCGATGCCGTGGACTCCGAAGATGTGGCACTCAAATATCAGGCATGGAACTGGTACGTTCAGACGATTGACGGGAATAACCCTGCGGCTATTCGTCAAGCGTTGATGAATGCGAAGGCAGAGCCTTCGCGTCCGTCGTTGATTATAGGTAAGACGAGGATGGGGTTAGGTTGTGTGACGTTAGAGGGGACGTGTTTTGAGGGTCAGTGTTCGACGCATGGTAATCCGCTTTCTAAGTCGGGAGCCGACTTTGGTAAGACGATTGCGAATCTCGGGGGGAATCCCGATGAACCGTTTGTGATATTTCCTAATGTGCAGGAGTTGTATGATAAGCGTAAGGAGGAGTTGATTGAGTTGGCGAATAGGCGTTATGAGGAGTACCACACGTGGCAACTGACCCATCCGGTGCTCGCCAAAGAATATGAAGCCTTCTTCTCGGGCGAGACACCTTGTATTGATTGGTCAGTTATTGAGCAATCAAAGGGTTGCTCTACGCGGGCGGCAAGTGCTACGGTGCTGAGTTATTTGGCACAGAATGTAGGAAATATGATTGTGGCTAGTGCCGACCTTAGTAATTCCGATAAGACGGACGGGTTCCTCAAATATACGAAGGCCTTGACGAAGGGAGATTTCTCGGGTCAGTTCTTGCAAGCAGGTGTGAGTGAACTGACGATGGCTTGTGTTTGTATTGGAATGTCGTTGCACGGTGGAGTGATTCCGGCTTGTGGAACGTTCTTTGTGTTCTCTGATTATATGAAACCCGCCGTTCGATTGGCTGCACTGATGGAGGTTCCGGTAATTTTTATATGGAGTCACGATGCTTTCCGTGTGGGAGAGGATGGTCCGACTCATGAACCGGTGGAACAAGAGGCACAGATCCGCTTGATGGAGAAATTGAAGAATCACAGTGGCAAGAACTCGATGTTGGTTTTACGTCCGGCGGATAGTGAAGAGACAACGTTAGCTTGGCGTGCTGCCATCGAAAACGTCCATACTCCGACGGGGCTTATCCTCAGTCGTCAAGATATCCCTTCTTTAGGGATCATCGATGCAGAAAGTTTCCGTAAGGGGGCTTATATCGTGTCGAAAGACGAGGATCCGCAAGTGGTGATGTTAGCTAGTGGTAGTGAGGTCTCCACCCTACTCTCTGCAGCACAGTTGTTGCGTGAAGAAAGTATTCGTGTTCAGGTAGTGAGTGTTCCGAGTGAAGGTCTTTTCCGCAGTCAGGATAAGGCTTATCAGGAGCAGGTATTACCGAAGGGGATTAAACGGTTTGGTTTGACGGCAGGTTTGCCATGTACGTTAGAGGGATTAGTTGGAGAGAATGGTAAGATCTGGGGTTTAGAGAGTTTTGGTTATTCCGCCCCCTATAAGGTTTTAGACGCTCACCTCGGCTTCACTCCCCCTCACATCGTTGAATTGATCCACTCGATAATTAATTAACACAAAATGATACAACTTCGAAAAACCGTACTAATTCTATTCCTTGGCTTAGAGATAGAATTTTGTTTAGCCGATGTCTCGGCTTTTTATACCTTACCGGAAGGAGCATTTGTTTCTGGCATTAATGAAACAGGAACCATAATCGATTGTGATATATACATACCCTATTCCACAAAAGAGCACAGGTGGGTATCGACGGAGCCCCAAGGTGAGGGCACGTGGAAAATAGGTTCACAAGAAGTAGGTCACGGAGAGACATATATCCATCCTTGCACCCCCATGAACTCGTTTTACTTAGTTCCTCAATTAGAAGAAACCGGCAAGACACCCTATCAATATGGTTCTATGACAACAACCAACGACGCCAATAGCGTACGCATCGGCGACAGCACCTCCCATTTTATGACCCCTGCCAAGTTAGTATGCGACCGAGTAGCCATAGCAGAAGCGATAAAAAACGGACACGGCATCTTAGCACAGGCAGCAGACTATAACACGAGCACTAATAACGTCATGGGACTCTATTTCAATAATACCGATGTTATGTACATCGATGCGGTACGCATTCCGATTACAACGGCTGACAAAGACCATCCGGAAAGAGAACCTTTCCCCCGAACAGACTCTCATATCAAGGTGCGCCTTTATCCTGCGATAGCGATTGCGGGTAAGGAAGGAAACAGAGCAGACCGATCGCACGTATTAGCAGAACTGACGTTAACGGAAGAGGACTATACTGCCAATAAAGAAGACAGTAAGACAGGTGTGGTCCAGGGGAGTTTTCCCAAGCCTGTTATCATTCGTGGTCCATTTGTAGTAGAGTTATCTGAGATGAAGGAGAGTGGTTGTGACTTCCATATATGGGCTTCAAGAGAACGAGAGAACTGTAACTATTGGGGATATTATGTAGCGGGCAACCAAGAGACCTACCATGATAAGTTTGCTCCTGCTATTGCGGTGAAGGCGATGTTTCCGGCATTATATCCGAAGGAGGACGAAAGTTTAGAGGTTATCATCCCTGCCGAAGGAGCGATATATAAAGAGGGGTCGTCGGATCCTCGTCCTCGGAGGACCATATACGCGAATATGGTATATAAGAAAGGGGCGAAAGGGTTTGAACATAACTCGGCAGCGTTAGGTTGGTGTACGGTTTATAGGATGAGTACGGAGACCGATCATGTCACGTTTGCTTTTGCTGCAGAAGCGAATACGACGAATGCGGCGAGAGAAGTTGATTTTGTTTTTTCGTTTAGAGGTAAGTCGGTTACGTATCACCTCTATCAACCGGCAGTAGGTTGGAGTCAAGTGAGAGAAGGCCTGACCCCCGGCCGTTTTGGAACGACGTGTTTAAGTCAAGATGCGAACGGGATAGAGGGAGTAAGTCTATGGGAGATAGCTTATATGACCGACGATGAGATTGTATTGGAAGAAAGTAAGACCCTAACCGCAGGAGTGCCCTATATTTTTCTTGCAGAGAAAGAGAAGTTCTCCGTCAGATATGAGGGAGGTTCAACAACGACAGCGAGTCATAAGAACGGATTTTATGGTACGTTTGAAGCTATAAATGGTGAGGAGTTGGAGGGGAAGTATCTTTTATCCAATAATCAGTTTGTACTATGCGGAACGGGATGTAGTCTTGACGCGTATCGCGCTTATATGAAGATAGACGAAGTGCCCACGACCCCTACCCCGGCCAAAGAGGGCGTCAAAAGGATGACAATGAGTAATCCGAAGGTGAAGATGGGGCTGAAAGGCGGAGAGGCGGAGAGGTGGAAAGGCGGAGAGGCGGAAGGGCGGAGAGGAATGAAATATATAGAGGATGGTAAGATGTATATCCGCGTAGGAGAAGAAGTGATACAAATAGATGGGAGGAAAGTAAGATGAAAACGTATTTGACACCAACATTAACAGAACACGCGTTAACGATGGGCGTGATGATGGGTTCCGGTTATACGGAGGGGACAAGAATCGGTGTACAGCGCAACATCGTCAATGATGTGCATGGGGAGTAGTTATTTCTTCGAGAGGGATTTGAGGGAGAAGATATAGCGGTCGTTGGCCGTATCGGACTCGTCAGCTATATAGATAAGTTTGATTGCACCTAAAGCTTCGTTAGCCGTTCCCAAGAGTAGGACATCATTGGATTGTAGGTCTTGGATAGTGTGGTCACGTGTACACCCCGCATACGTAGTGCGGATAGTAGATGCGGTAGCTTTAGCGAAATCAAAAGACTGTGCCCGAGCGAAGAAGAGATCCGGAGAAGTCCACGAATAAGAAAGCTCTTGCGAAAGACTATCTTCCGGTGCTACATCCCGGAAAAAGACCTCTCCTGAATCCACGGCAAGCACCGTCTGCAGGCGAGTCATCGAGAAGAAAGAAGGTCTGCCGGATAAAGCAGAATAGAGTGTGATATCATCCAGAGGTTGGATAGGTTGATTGGAAGGCAAGACCGTAAGGTAGATAGAAGTAGTAGCCGTTTCGCCATCGGTAGCATAGGCGGAGGAGGATATACGGACAGAGGTAGTGTCTTCGAAGATAGCGGTATGATAGATAGTGCGAAGGTCAACATCCTTCAAAGGGTCAGCAAAGATAGTGTCTAAAAGTGTTTGGTTGCCATAGACGGCATCAAAAGAGGAGAGTACGATGTGACGCACCGCGCCCGTAGTAGAACGGGCGATGGTGCGTAACTCGTAGTTATAGTCTCCTGCAACTCCGTGAGAAACATCGCCCCCCTGGACAGAAGTATAAACAAAGACAGGTGAAGGCTTGTTACAAGCCATTAAGAGTAGGAAGAGAGGGAGGAGGATTGGTGATTGGTGTTTCATACGGAGGAGGGGTATTTATTGAGCGGCTTTGAGAGCAAAGACTTTGACAGTAAGTGTTTCTTTGATGTTTCGTCCTGCGAGCATGTGTTCAAACTCCTTGCGAGAAGAAGCAGGAACGACATAGTCAGCGTTAGGATAGGTATCAACGATCTTATAGCAAGCTTTCGTCATGAGTCGGCTCATGGAGATATTCTTTGGGAAAGTGATGGTAGTAAGCGTATAGTTACGAGGGTCGTAGTTTTCGCCATTGATAGAAACAATCTTCCGCCACAATCCGTAGTCTTTATAGATGACTTCCATGGTGACTTCCCCGAGGAAGATATAGTCATTCATAGAGACATCGAGTCGGATGAAATCGGGTTTCATCTGATTATAAGACCTATTCACATTATGCTGGCTAACGCAACCGGTAGCGAGAAGCATGAGTGCGAATAAGGATGTATATAATAGTTTTTTCATAAGACAAAGAAGTTAGAAGATTAGTTATTGAAGTAGTAGGTGAAAGTGATGGCAGCATCAGCGTGCCAAGTGCCCTCCATGTGCGAGCTGCTTTTGAGTTCGGGGAGTAATTTTTGTTCGGTCATACCTTCGATTTGTCCTTTATAGACATACTTCTTTCCATCGTCGATGATCGTTGTTTTGCCGACACCATTACCGAGCAGAGCTTGTCCGGAGTATCCTGTTTCGATACCGATAGCGAAAGGAAGGTCAGCCACGAAGACTTGCAAACCGAAGAAGACACCGCCGCCGATAACGAACTCGCCTTGGTGGAATCTGTTTTGTTGTTTCTTACTATCTTGGATGCTGATTGTATTGATATCGGTTGTATTAAATCCGATAGGCACTTGAGCACCTACATAAACATCGAGGATGTTCTTGGTGTTGAAGTGGTAAGCGAATCCGGGTAAGAAACGTGTGAAGTTACGGTTAGAAGCAGTGCTACGTTGTCCGGCTTCGGTTTTGAGATAAGCGGTTTTGTCGGAAACACTCTGAGCAGCGAACTCGAAACCACAGCGGATTTCGAAGTTATCGGAAGTATAATACTTGAGGTTGAACGCAGGCAAAGCCCAATAGACAGCGCGGTCGTCGCCCTCACCGATTTTTTCGTTGAGTTTAACGAGGTCCATGATTTGCGTCACGGAAGCACCGAGATAGAGTCCGAAGTCGCCGCCTTGTGGGCGGTTACCAGTACGTGGGATAACCGAAGAGTTTGGTTCTCCCGTTGAGATTTGTGCGAAGGCAGTACCAATTCCCATTAATACTACCAGGAGGGTAAGAAATGATTTTTTCATTTTGATTTGTGATTTGTGATTGGTGATTGGTGATTTTTTTTATTTATCCCCTATCCCGACCTTCCCCCCCCCGCAGGGGAAGGAGGTAAGGAGAAGAGAAACGAGGCACCGGAGGCGCGGAGTTTCGATACTAGGACTTTCTAGGACGGGCGGGACGGTCACCACGAGGTTCACGGGCAGGACGGTCACCACGAGGTTCACGGGCAGGACGCTCAGGTTCTACATAACCTTCGGGTTTGTCCTTCAATGCACGAGCACTGAGACGGAACTTACCCGTCTTAGGATCCACCTCTAATAACTTAATCATGACTTTGTCACCCTCTTTGAGACCGGTTTGCTCCATGGTGTCGTAGCGTTTCCAGTCAATCTCAGAGATATGGAGTAAGCCTTCTTTCCCGGGCATGAACTCCACGAAGCAGCCATAAGGCATGATCGATTTGACGGTAGCCTCGTAGCTCTCCCCTACCTCGGGAATAGCAACGATAGCTTTGATCTTAGCAATAGCAGCAGCCATCTGTTCGCCGTTGTTAGAAGCGACCTCGACCTTACCGCCTTTCTCATCCTCTTCGATAGAGACAACGGCACCGGTCTCGGCTTGGATGCCTTGGATGATCTTACCGCCGGGGCCAATGACGGCACCGATCATATCCTTCGGGATATAGAAAGAGGTGATACGCGGAGCGTGCGGTTTGAGGTCAGCACGCGGTTCGGGCATGCAAGCAACGAGTTTATCGAGGATATACATACGGGCTTGGTGTGCTTGTTCGAGTGCGTTCTCCAAGCACTCGTAGCTAAGTCCATCGACTTTGATATCCATTTGGCAAGCGGTGAGTCCATCGCGTGTACCGGTGGTCTTGAAGTCCATGTCGCCGAGGTGGTCCTCGTCGCCTAAGATATCAGAGAGGATCTTATAGTTGAGTTTATTATCGACGAGTTCGGAGATCATACCCATAGCGATGCCGCTGACAGGTTTCTTGATAGGCACGCCGGCGTCCATGAGTGCGAGTGTGCCTGCGCAGACGGTAGCCATAGAAGACGAGCCGTTAGACTCAAGGATATCGCTGACGAGGCGAACGCTGTAGGGGAAGTCCTCAGGGATCATGTTCTTGAGGGCGCGGCAAGCGAGGTTACCGTGACCTATCTCACGACGGCCGACGCCGCGTTGGGCTTTGGCTTCGCCGGTAGCGAAAGGCGGGAAGTTATAGTGGAGTAAGAAACGTTCCGTACCTTGGATAAGGGCTTCGTCGACGAGTTTCTCGTCTTTGCTGGTACCGAGGGTGCAGGTAGAGAGGGACTGTGTCTCCCCGCGAGTGAAGATACTGGAACCGTGAGGTCCGGGCAGGTATCCCACTTCGCACCAGATAGGACGGATATCGGTTGTTTTACGTCCATCGAGGCGTTTGCCCTCATCGAGGACAGCGCGGCGCATAGCTTCTTTCTCGACGTCGTGGTAGTAACGATCGACCATAGCGGCTATCTCGTCCACTTCGATGCCGAGGGCTTCGGCGCGGGCTTGCATATAGTCGGCTTTGTCGGTTTTGAAGTCCTCGCAAATCTGTGAGAACATCGCCTCGCGGTGATGTTTATCGGTATCGGAGGAAGTAGCTTGTGCGTATGCGCGAGCGTAACTGAAGTCGTGAACGGCTTGTTTGAGTTCGTCGTCATTGACTTCGTGGCAGTATTCGCGTTTAGTCTCTTTGCCGTAGGCTTTCATCATCTCGTTGATAGCGAGGCATTGTGGTTTGATAGCTTCGTGCGCAGCGCGGATAGCTTCGAGCATGACGCTCTCGGGCACTTCTTTCATCTCTCCCTCGACCATCATGATGTTTTCGTAGGTAGCGGCGACCATGAGTTCGAGGTCGGCTTGTTCGCATTGTTCGAAGGTAGGGTTGATGACCATCTCGCCATTGACGCGAGCTACGCGCACCTCGGAGACGGGTCCGTCGAAAGGTATGTCCGAGCAAGCGAGAGCAGCACCGGCAGCCAGTCCGGCGATAGACTCGGGCATATCGATACCGTCAGCGGAATAAAGGGTGACGTTAACGAAAGTCTCGGCGTGATAATTAGCGGGGAAAAGTGGACGCAAGGCGCGGTCGATGAGACGTGCGATAAGGATCTCGTAGTCAGAGGCTTTGCCTTCGCGGCGTGTGAAACCGCCGGGGAAGCGCCCTGCGCTGGCGTATTTCTCTTTGTACTCCACGGTAAGGGGCATAAAGTCGGTACCGGGGACAGCGTCTTTAGCGCTGCATACTGTGGCAAGGATCATCGTGTTACCGAGGGTAGCCATGACGGCTCCGTCGGCTTGTTTAGCGAGCTTGCCTGTTTCGAGTTTGATCACTCGACCATCAGGAAGTTGGACTTCCTTAGTGATAATGTTCATAATGTTTTAATCGTTTAACGGGTGTCCTTTTACACCCAAAAAAAGTTTTAGACCATAATTGTCGGTGCAAAGGTACTACTTTTTTTTGATATATGCAAATTTATTTGCAGTTTTTTGTGATTTCTCTCGCAGAAAACGCAGAAGCGAGAGGAAGGAGGAGAAACGAGGCGCCGAAGGCGCGGAGTTTCGATATATCGAATAAGGGGG
>JAZLHD010000072.1:0-3960 GCA_045616645.1 Paludibacteraceae bacterium | reverse complement strand
CGCCAAGATAATAAGGCGTAACTTCGGTGGTGAGGTGGATGCTATAATAGTGGTTATCCTTGCAAAGGATACCACCTGTGAGGTGGATGATTCCGTTCTCGTCCTTGGTGATAGCGATGCTATCAATGGAATAACCTTGAGCAGAAGTGAACGGTGTGTAGTTCAGCGCTACGGAGCAGTCTTTGGCTTTCACCTCATTGCGGAAGATACCAAAGGTATCAGCGGTAGCGATGTTGATGTTCACGCGGTACTCGTTATTGAAGGCGCCATAGTTGATGTTGTTTTGACCGTAGTTAGAAATCACCAAGTCTTTGCACTCAATCGTAACGGTATCCTCCGCTACAGGAATCGTGTATTTGAGATAAGCGTGGTAGCAGTGCTTGTCATAACCTAAGAAGTAAACATTGCAGCCATAACCGGTCAAGGTTTCTTCATCGTATGTAGCATTCACTTGTGCCCAAGCATCAGCGATATCTACATATTGACCTGCACCATTGTTATAGATGATGGTACCGGGTTTGTAGATGTCGTTTTGTTTCCAATAATAGGTGGTCGGAGTTACCTCTTCCCCTGCCAAAGCGAGTTGGAAACGATAGTTAGCAGCATTCGCTACGCCTTCGCCCTCAAATTGGAACCAATACTCATATTGACGAATGTCGGCTTTGATAGGAGCAAACTCAATCGTATCGGTAGCAACAGGTATAGGAGCGGCAGCATAAATCAGCTTATAAGCCTTACCATTGGTCGTGTGCACATTAACGGTAATCTTCTCAGCTTCGTTGGCATACCAATCCAGTTCGCGGTTAAGCGTAACAACGTCGTATTTGATTTCGTTAGACTCGGGATCATAACCCTTCGTGCGATAGTCATTGGTCATACCATCCAGCGTATAGGTGTTGTATTGCTTCGGAGCAGTGATAGGACCAATGATACCGAAGTTGAAGGAGAAATGGTTACCTTCGGTATAAGAACCATAAACGAAGGAATAGTTCCAAACGCCGTCACCCTCTACGTTCTCGTAGGAACGAGAAGAGAGTTCAACGTCCAAAATAGCGTCGTAGTATTTCTCAGCCATATAGACGCTGAACTTGGACCAACTGCTATTCGGATCGTAGGAGATAGAGATACTATCTTTAGCCCACAACGGGTCACCGTATGTGCCGTAAGCCTCTTTGATGCTATAGCCGTCAGCGCCTTCGTCGGTAGGTTGAGCATTGAACCAGATAGAGTCGTTGTTGAAACGCAGACCCATAGCACGACCGGTTCCGTATTGAGCAGCGGGGATATAATTCCACTTCACACCTGTACCATCCACATCGTACTTCACGTAGTAAGGCGACTCTTGGTTGGTGATGTCAAGAACATAAAGGGTGTTGTTCTTGCAGAGGATAGAGGATTGCAAACGGATATATCCTTCCTCGGTTTTGGTTACGTAGATAGAGTCGATGGCATATACGCCAAGGTCGGTATAGGTAGCAGCATATTGGAAGGAGCAGTTGGATAAGATAATATCGTTGCCTTTCCAGTTACCAAGGGTGTCTGCAGAATTGATAGCGAGATTAGCACTATAGCCTTCCCCTTGCCAAGCAAAGACAACCGTACCCCAGTTATTGATCTTCATGTCATAACCGGAGAGGTTAACCGTTTCTTCAGCGACCGGAGTGGTATAGATGAAGTTAAAGATGTACTTGTGCCCATCGGTCATGGAATACTCTGCCGTTCCTTCCCAGCCACCTGCAATACCTTTGATCTCATATTGGGCATCAAAAGCCGTGGTGCTCCAGTCGTTAGGGATGCTAAAGTTTGCACTACCGATATAAACATTGTTGTTCTTCCATTTATAGAGTAAGGTTTCACCCTCTATCGGCAGGTCACCAGTGAAAGCGATGGTGAAGTTATAATAGTTGTAGTCATTCACCAACGGGGTGAAGGTCTTGTAAGAACCATTATCTCTCAAGTCGCACACGATAGTCGTGTCCAAATCCACGTCTGCACCCATCTCTGCAGGGATATTAGCAGCCGCCCAAGAGATGTTATACTGCTCACCCGATTGAGTGGTAACGGAAGCATTAAATTTCTCTTGCAGACCTTCGTAGGAACGAGTTAACGTGAGAGCAGAAACAGCGTTCTGTCCGTAATTGATAGAAACATACGTTTGGTCGGCAATCATGTCGTCAAGGGTGTAGGTTTGACCTACCATGGGACCATTGGCGTCTTTGAAACCGAAGTAATAGGAATTCCAATCCGCATCGTTGATTTGGAGGGAATAGTACGGATTACCGGTAGCATAATCCGTGTACACATAGCGATAGATGTTTGTACCTGTAACATCTGTCGCCATTAGGCTTGCGCTCGCCATGAGCGCGAAAGCAAAAGTAATAAGTTTTTTCATACGCTTAAAAAATTTAAGTGATTAATAATTAGTGCACGGTGCACAATGCACAATGCAGGTTAGTTAGTTAATTGAGAACCTAATATATTATATTGTGTTCTGTTATGTTCAATGAATATTTGCCCATTTCTTATATACTTTCGACTTCCGACTTCCGACTTTTGACTTCCAACATTCTGTAAGTCGCTGGGATCTTCTTTGGGGGCGGTAGTCATGTGGATGTGGAAGACGGGAGTTTGGATAGCCCAATCACTCAGCACTTGTCCGAGGAACGTAGCCTCCACCTCGTAATACTCCCCTACTTTCTTGACCTCGGCATCAAGGGCAATCATATAATAGCCGCCCGAGATATAACTGCCATAGGTCGTGTCAACAACATAATCTGCCACGTAAGTATAGTTGTAATCGGCATCGTCTTGGTTATAAGTGCCCTCCACCTTATTATTATATAGAGCCAAACCAAAATAGTACAAACTATCCGGAGAAATACCCTCAAAGAGGAAGACACTATCGGTTTTTGTTAGGTCATTTAGATAAGCATCATAAATGTCTATCTCACGCACCTCAGTAGAGTCCGGACGCGGTCCGCGCATGGAAATGAAGTAGTAGTTGCCGTCATAGTCGAGCACCTCTGCCTCGGCGTGAAGCGGGTTATAGACGGTGATGATATCGCCATAGACATCTATCGTCTTGTTCGTCTCTTTGTCTATCATGTGGGCACCTTGAGCCACAATTCCCCCCGGAGCAGGAAGCATATACTCAATCAGATATTTATCCGTAGAGGCAGTCAGGCTATACCCTTGAATGAAGATATCGTAGAATGTTACCATCTCCAGTTTCATGTTATCGCAAGTGAGGCGAATCTCATTCTGTGGTTCCGGGTGCATACAATTCATATTGATATGGTAGCACTTGCCGTTATAGCAATAGAAGTTAGCGTCAATGAAGTATTCACCTTTCTTCGCGCCGGCTGTGATATCAACGGTAAAGTCGCAGATAGAGCGGTCGATGTCATTGATATTAAGGTAGGTATATTGGTCGAGTTCGCCATAGATATTGTCTTTGGTATAGTGTCCCGGGATAACCATGTTATCAATAGCAAAGACGGCGGTAATACTGTCGTTCCTTCCCGTAAACTGGAAGCAATGCTCTGCGGAGTCGCGATAGTCGCCCAAAGTAACCACGCGCAGCGTGTCGTAACGGTCAACAAAAGACTCGGGCACGGTCTTGGTGACGTAAGTGATGTGGTACTGTTTCCCATTCTCGCACTTCATATACGCATCAATATGCTCCAACTCGTCCTCGCCTATCCAGTATTTGAATTTAGCATCGGTAGCGGGTTCCCAAGGTCCCCCTTCATAATCCATCCAGAAAGTGTAATAGGCAATCATGTCCTCTTTAAGAGTGTATTCTTTCCCTTCGGTGGGGAAGATACCGCGCTCCTGCGTACTATCGCAGATGATGTCGAACGTCCAAGAGTGTCCGTCCTCGTCGTAAAGAGAACCGTACCAATCGGAGTATGGTTTATACTTGGTCGTATCTGCCGGATAAGGCACATAACCGTAACG
>JAZLHD010000071.1:0-13253 GCA_045616645.1 Paludibacteraceae bacterium | reverse complement strand
TCTCTTGTTTCTGCTTAGACATGATGCGAATGATTTAAATGAAAGTGCAAAGATACGCAAAATCCCTCATTCTTGCAAATCTTCCAACTATTTTTTCATCCGCCTTGGCGATTTAACCGCCAATCATGACTATTTCATAATCCTATTTTTTATTCAAGTAAACAAAAAATATAGTTCCTTTGGGAGATGTCTGGAAACGAATACGTCCGTCACAACCCTCAATAATATTCTTCGAAATAGCTAATCCTAATCCTGAACCGGCCGATTTAGTGGTAAAATTAGGGGTAAATATCTTATCTTGTATCTCCTCTGCTATCCCGGGTCCATTATCGGAGATACTGATTTCTATATTCTTTTCATTCTCGATGAGGCGCACGATAATATCGCCATCCTCCCTATTCTCTAACGCCTGCAAAGCATTCTTGATGATATTAGTAAATACTTGGGATATCTGTTCGTTATCGGCAATCACATTCACTCCTTTATCGGGACCGATATAGCGCACAGGGATGGCCTCGTTATTAAACATCGCTATCACAGCGGATAACTTAGCCGCCACATCCACCAACGACGTCTGCACCTCCGGCATCTTAGCAAACGTTGAGAAGGACTGAGCTATATGGCTAAGGTTATCTATCTGCTGAATAAGCATAGCCGTTGACTTGGCGAAGTTCTCATCAAAACGCTCGGTTCCTTTCGTCCGTTGCAGTTGCTGAATGGTTAACTTCATAGGTGTCAAGGGGTTATTGATCTCGTGTGCCACCTGTCTTGCCATCGTGCGCCATGCCCCTTCTCGCTCCGACCGAGCCAAACGACGAGTAGATAGATCTAACTCATCTACCAGTTCGTTATATCGTTTGACCAATTCGCCCACCTCATCGTTTTTGTCGTATTGGATGTGGTTATCTTCCCTACCCAATCGGTAATGACGCATCTTATCCGCTATCTCTCCAAACGAGGAGGTTAACGATCGGGCAATCCACAAGGAGACTATCAAGGCCAACACCAACACAATCAGATAAACGGGCAGCAAGCGAGCTAAATAGTTATCTATCTGCGCCACCATCTCGTTATGAGAGATAAACGAAGGTACGGAGATATAACCAATCTGCATAAAACTACCATTATAGAATGGTGTATAACCCACCAAATACTTCAAGTCCCCTACCTGCTCTTGGTCGGTAACAATCGCTTTGGCAGAGAAGAAAGGTTCGGGAGGAACGTGCCTACTCATGATTCCTTGGTCAAAGAGAATGGGCGTAGAGGTACCTAACAACATACCATTCATGCCATACACATTGATATCCGTATCGTAGGAGATACTCAAGTCTTTTAGGTCTATGTTCAGTCCCGTTGTGTTTTGCTCACTGAGTTGCATATCCCAGAAATACATATTCTGCAAAGCGGCTTGCACATACTTACATTTATCCTCTATGTTCGCCCGTTGACGCTGGGCACTATTGCGTTGCACGTAGATGATGGTCATTCCGAATATATAGATGAAACCGACCAATATCAAGGCAATCATCGTATATTGGAACTTGGTACTGAGCCTTAAGTTCTTAAAGCCATGAGCGCGAACAAGCCCAATGATGCCTATCAGTAAAATAAGGATAAAGAAACTCACCGTCAACACGAAGAAGACACGGGACCGAGCTTGCGTAAAGATCTGATCACTTATGCCTTTTTCCGCCAAGAAGGTTTCCAACGCTTCATCCTCTTCTTCCACACGCACTACACGCTCCATCGAGCACAAGAAAAGCCCTTTGGACGAAAAAAGATTATATTTCCCGGGTTGCGCAAAGAACTCCCACGACTCATTCCCTTTGAAAGGTGGAATAAACACGTTGTGGAAATGCTTGTTCTCACTGGGATAGTTGTATTTGATCGGGATAATAGTTAACACATGAAAAGCTCCTGCATGCGACCACTTACCTAACGTGTGCGCATTCGTGAACGCCACATAACACCAATCGCTATCATTGGTGACCTTAAGCGACTCCGCTGCTAAACGGTGATCGGACCAATAGACCATTTGATAGTTATCAAAAATGAAGAATTGTACCCCATCACTCTCCCGAGCCACTCGTCGTAAAGAGTCTATCTCACCTAACCCAATAGCCAAAATGATTTGTTCCGTCCGAGTATCCGCGTATGCCATCCTATCCTGCATCACAGACTGAACGTGTTTGACTTCGTAAAGGGGGCTACAACCCACCATCAACAACGAAAAAAGAACTATTTTCAAGATTTTTTTCATTTTCGCTTGCAAAGTTACAAAAATTTTCTTACCTTTGCAAACGATTTTGAAAAATTTAAGCAAAAATGACTTTTTTCTCTACATTATCTGCACTTTTTACTGCTTTAGTGCTTGGTTTTTTGATGATTTTGGATCCTTGCACACTTTTTACCTCCATTGCAGCTATTGGTTATATCGACCGCGAAATGCAAAACCGCAAACGCGTTTTGGTTACGGGTGGGATGTTTGTGTTGGGTAAGTTAGTGACCTACGTATTACTCAGTATCCCCTTTATCATGGGTGCACATACACAAGGTATTCACCATTTCCTCGAACATTGGGGAGAGCCTTTGCTTGCTGCGTTTATGCTTATCTGCGGTATCTTGCTTCTTTTCAGTGGGCATCACCATCACGACCACGACCATGGAATGTCCAAATGGTTGCAAACAGTCGATGATAAGAGTAGTTGGTTTTGGGCATTTATGTTAGGTATTTTCTTTGCTATTGCTTTCTGCCCTCACCGTTTGATGTATTTCTTCACGATGATTGAGATGGCGGTTAACCTCGATAATGTCTGGACATGGGTGATGCCTGTTATTTTTGGGCTTGGTACAGGATTACCGATTATTATCATCGCATGGATCATCTGCTATAGTGCCGTCTCCACAGAGACGCTGACGGCTAAGATGCAACGTTTCGAGAGATGGTTCCGTTATGTCTGCGCTGTCCTCTTCCTCGGCTTTGGTATCTACCTTGCTATTGAAAATATCATCGAACATGTTTAAGTTCAAACAATTCGATATTGCTGATGAACATTGTGCCATGAAAGTCGGCACCGATGCCGTCTTGTTAGGTGCCTGGGCGGACACTCTAAACTCTAAACTCTCAACTACTCTAAACTCTAAACTCTCAACTCTACACTTTTTAGATATAGGCACCGGCTGTGGGATTATCGCTTTGATGTTAGCGCAGCGTTTTGCCAATGCGCATATTGTGGGAATAGACATTGACGAGGCAGCCGTTCAACAAGCCGCAGCGAACTTCGCTGCCGGTCCTTGGTCCGACCGTCTTTCCGCCCAACACATCTCTTTACAAGAATACACTCTAAACTCTACACTCTCAACTCTACACTTAATCGTGAGTAACCCACCCTACTTCCGTTCGTCGCTCAAGTGTTCTGACCTTGGACGCAAGCAGGCACGGCATACGGACACACTCAGTTATGACGAGCTCGTTCGTTGTAGTGCGACCTTACTCGCACCCGATGGGGTCTTAGCCCTTATCTTACCGCAAGAGGCACAAGAAGATATATTAACCATAGCAGCGAAGAATGGTCTGCACCCTTGGCGATTGACCCATGTACTCACTTCGCCTAAGAAACCGGCAAAACGAGTGCTTATGGCTTTCACCAAAGAGGTGCTGCCTTTAGAAGAAGACGAACTCATCCTTCGTCACGATCATCCGTTATTTAAGGACTTTTATTTATGAACTGGTTAGTTATTTTACTGATAGACGTTTTTTACGTCACCTCGACAAACGTTGTTTCGGACAACACGTTCAATGCGTCTTTGACGCAAGAACAGCAACAAGCCTTGCGTCAAGAGAGTCAGTATGTGGCGCGCGTGTTAGGAGATAGTTTTGATGTTTATGCGCCTATCTATCATCAGTTTACGTTGGATGCTATCTTAGCCGAACCCAAACAATTTGATTCCGCCTATACGGTGGCGAAGGAGGATATCCTGCGTCAGTTTGATGAATATATCGCCACCCTACCCGATGACCGTCCGTTCTTTTTGATGGGTTTCAGTCAAGGGGCGATGTTATTGCGAGATATCCTGCGAGCGATGCCTCGTAAGGCTTACCGCCGTTGTCTCGGAGCATATATGATGGGGTTTCGATTAGACCGCAAAGAGATACGTTGTCCTCGCTTGCGTCCGGCTAAATCGGCGACAAAGGGAATGGTAGTGTCGTATAACTCGGTCACCGACCCAAGCAAAGCGTGGGCTTTCGTTAGCGAGGGTGCGGCTACGTGTATCAATCCCGTTAATTGGACGACGAGCACCACGCCTGCCACTTTAGTTTACCAAACGGATACGCTCACGGTAACGGTGGATAGCAAGTCGCATCTGTTAGTCGTCAATGCCGATGAAGATAAATACTACAACCCTGCTTTTGCCAAATGGTTTAAGCCAGGGGCTTTGCATACGCAGGATCTGCTTTTTTACCTGCCGTATATTCGAGAAAACATGAAACTTAGAATGAAGAAATAAAATATGAAAACGAATTATGCTTTAGTGACAGGAGCGAGTAGTGGAATGGGCTACTGCTATGCCTTAGAACTCGCCAAGAGGGGATATAACTTACTCATTGTCAGTAACGAAGACGCTATTCACGAGAAGGCGCAAGAGATACGCGCCCTCTACCCTACCCAAGAAGTTCTGTCAGAGGTCATGAACTTAGGCACTCCCAAGGCTGCCAAGGAGTTATACGACTACTGTCAGCAACAGCAAATAGAGGTGGATGTGCTTATCAATAACGCAGGGGTCTATCACGACCGCGATTTCTTAGCGGACTCGGAAGGCTTTAACCAACTCATCTTCCATTTGCATGTCGTTACCCCCGCAATGCTCGCCTATTACTTTGGGCAAGATATGGTCACTCGGCATAAAGGATATATCCTTAATATGAGTTCCATCACGGACAGGATTGCCGTTCAGCGTCTTGGCACCTACGGGGGCACGAAAGCATTCTTGAGTGGATTTAGTCGTTCCCTACACATCGAACTAAAGCATAAAGGAGTTTATGTGACAACCGTTCGCCCGGGTGCGGTAGATACCGGACTTTACTCTATCAACGCTACCGCAACAAAGATTGGCAAGGCATTTGGGTATATCGTCACGCCTCAGCACTTGGTACATCGAGCGCTGAATGGACTTTTCCGTGGTAGAGCAAAAGTTAGCGTCCCATGTGTATGGAACGCTATCCTTATTTTCTTCGTAGCCTTGATACCGACGTGGGTGCTACGTGTTGTCCGTAAAACAGGACTATTTTAAAACTCTACGCCTAATACGTTGTATTGCTTACCCTCTTTGATGATCATCAATTGACCATTGACGAGGCATTTGTTAACGACCTTATGGGCGGTAGTGGAGATAAGACCGCTCGCTGCACCTTCAATATCAATCGAGGTGAAGTCGAATTGACCGGCTTTGTTTGCGCCATCAGAGCCGTGGGTAGCTTTATCCCCAACAGTGAAGACTACTTCGCTTGCTTCACCCGTCCAAGTAACGAGTGCGTTATCCATATCATATTCAACTATTTTTCCGGTAGAAACAGCAATCTCTGCTTGACGGGTCAGGCCTTTGGTAGAGATATTGAAGGTTATCTCGGTCATCGGGCCGTCCTTGGTGTTCTTGGTGAGGGTCATCTTATTCTTAGCATAGAGACGGAGGTCTTCGCCGTTTTCATTGTAGGTAGGAGAATTTTGACCGCCATTCTTGTCGGTAGCCACGGTATAAGCGCCATCTAATGTGGTGAAGTTAATATCGGCATAGTCAGCGATAACGATGGTGTGGTCGCCACTGGGTTGCTTACCTCCGATTACTCCCGTTACGGTGAAGGTAGAACCATAAACGGAAGTAGCATTAACGTTGATAGTGGTGTTACCGGCTTCGTCGGTTGCCAGCGTAACCGAACCGGAAACGAAGTAATAAACATCGCCATCTATTGTCTCGTAATAGCTACCATCAGCGTATCCATAATAGTCCATTCCGGTTAAGAAAGCATCTACACCTTCTTCGTCCGAGATAGCAAACGTGCCTTTAGGTTGAGTACCATTGGCAGTGCGATAAGTGAGACCAACAACCGAGCCGTCCTCCATATACAAGTAGTAATAAACCAGACCATATTCAGCGAAATACGTCTCATCTAACTCTCCTTCAACAGATGTCAAGTTGAAGGTCTTAGCTTCTTGGGGTTCGTAGGGGTGTTCGGCATCATAGATATACGGTTCTGCGGTAACAGAGAAAGTATACGTTTTACCAGCCTCTGTGGTGAAGATACCCTCGATGACGAGGTCATCGCCTTCACCCTCGGTGATAGTAACAGTAGCATCGGTGAAGTACTCGCCTTCACTCTCTGCATCGGGATAGAAAGCACTAAATTCGAGACCTAAGTTACCGCCTTCGGCTGTGAATTTGCCTGTAAACTCGTCCTTTGTTTCGGTGTAGATATCAAAACCTACTTGGGGAACATAGTAGTCGTCTTGCGAGTTATAGAGGACTAACGTATAGTTATACGCTCCTTCCTCGCTATACGAAGCGTAGTAGCCAAACTCAAAAGCATCTAACGTAGTTAGGGCAGTCGTATCACCAGGTGTAGGAGGTGTGGGAGTTCCCCCATCTGTCAAGGTAATGTCTTCGTAGCTTTTGCCATCATAAGCATAAACCTCAATATTTTGAACATTCCAAGTATAGGTCTTACCGTCTGTTCCAACGAATGAACCTACAAAGTTATAGATACCTTGCTCTACACAAGTAACGGTCAGACTGCCAACAGGTTCTTCCTCGTCAGCCATAACAGAGTCATTAGCAGTCTTCCAATATCCACCCCAATACAGCGTCCAAGTACCTACAATAGAAGTCCCAGAGGTAGCCTCTTCGTTAGCCTGATAATAAAGTTCAGGATAAATATAGTAATACTCTTCGTAGTTATAGTCATTATAGAAATCGAAATCCCAGAAGCCATCGTAGTAAATAGCATCAACATAGTTCAAACCGGTAATCGTTACATCTCCCGAGGGAGTCGGAGGAGTGGGAGTGTCACCATCCGTATAAACGACAATCTTCTCAACGGCACGTTGTCCGGTAGTACCAATGCTAAATACAACTTCGTCAGCAGTACCGGTCCAAGTGTCAGTCTTAAAATCGCCAACATCGGTGGACTCGCCGCCAGATACTAAACTACCTGTACTAGCTGATAACTCGGCATAAGCAGCACTAGCTTTGGTTTTACCAAAAGTCAACTCAATCTTCGTAATACCGGAACCCGAAATGGTAATGGTATTGTTGGCATAAATGCGAAGATGGTTAGAGTTGTCGTTCCAAGCAGGAGAACTGGTACCCGAACCTTGAGCGATTGCCAAAGTCACACCGGAGATGGTTTTGTTAGCATCAGCTAAGCTTGCAAACGTAAATATTACGCCATCAGCCATTGGGGCTTTGCGCATAGCCGTACGGTCGATGTGGCGGAATTGTTTTGGAGCGTGCTTCACTGCCGTTTGATGCGCTACGGGTTGAGCGATTTTTTGATTTTGTACTAACTCCATACGAGAAGTGGATTTAGGAGCCTTCAGTTGTTTCAAGGCTACCGGAGCGGCATTGATGCCCACGACCATCGCCATTGCCATCACAAGAGATAAAATCTTTTTCTTAGTCACAATGGCACGATTAATTTCATTTTTCATAAACATAAAAATAATGAGTTAATAATGTAATTATCTGCTTACGCCTACGCGAAAACAATTTGCGCCTGCAAAGGTACTGCTTTTTTTTCATATACGCAAGAAAAATGTGCAGATTTCTGAAAATTTGCACATTTTTAGGTTAGAGGACGGAGCAAAGCTCCTACAGGACGGCGCAAGCGCCTACTGGTTAGAGGCGACGGGCGGAGAGGCACATAAAAATCAGCGCCATCAATGCCTATTCAGCGAGGAGAAATCCGAGAGTTACTTTGTCCAGAGGGCGGGGGATAGTTTTTGCAACTGATAGTCTTTTCCCATCTGCACAAGGCGCACTTGTCGTCCTTCGTCGCCATCGTATATCTCTACTGCTGTACGGACGAGGTGAGAACAAGCGTTCTCGTCCACCCACGAGCCGGTATTGGCATAGATATATCCGTCCTCATCGTCTCCTCGCTCCATGATACTAAGATAGGGTACGTGTGTATGAGCGAAGACAACCACCTTATAGGTGTCGTCCTTGCCGAATAGCCTATTGACCGCTATCGCATCCGCAAATGGTACTTCACATATCAGAGCACCCAATAAGAATGGGAAATCTGCCGGAGCGTTATTATGCAACAAACGTTTCTCCCACTCCTGTTGCTTCCACATGGTTTGGTATAACAGGGGTTCCGACTCCGTTGACTGGTAGAAATACTCGTCCAACACATAGTCGCTCGTCAAGCCGTATAGTCCCGTAGGAACAGGTATGGTGTCTATTCCATCTACATGTTTTGCAATCAGCACCACATTGCAGACAAGTGCCATCACCATCTTGTTGAACTCATCCGATCCGGATTGGTTGGCGGCGGCTTGTAATTCGTTTATGGATGCATAACCAAAATCGCTCAATTTGGCTTTCACCAATCCCTTATTATACCTATTTGTTGCCGCGATGCGGGTAGTGAAGTACTGAATACCCATGAAGGCGCTTTCTGCTGTAACATCATCTATTCCGATATTAGAATACGGGTCGGGCGCACACATGATATCGTAGCGGTGGCAATGCTCCATCACCATATCCGAAGATATATACGAACCTAAACCCTGTACATCCGACACGAACATAGCACCGCTGCCGAAGAACTCATGCAAGAGATCCTCATCGACGCCGCTGTCGTGGTTGCCAGGGACATAGACTACCTGTATGCCGGCGGACTGCACCTCTTTTATTTTATTCAAGACCTCCTTATTCTCCTCCACTTGGGCAATAGCACGCAGATACTCCTTCTCCGATACCGCATCGCCATCCACAGCAAAAGTAGGATACGGCAGAGGCGTAACCTCTTCGTCAAAGAGGTCGCCGAGCAGCACGAGTTCCTTGTATTGGTCTTTATGATCAATCAGATTATCGAGGTATTCTATCAGATAGGGTTGATTCTCGATGAACCAACTCCATTTGTCGTCCATAGAACGCTGGTCATTCATGTGGATATCGGAGATAACTGCTGTATAAGCTTTATGCTCTTCGTAAAGAGCCGTAGCCGCCGTATCGGGTACGAGCATTATATGCGCTGTCACGAACCCATCGTTGTTCTCATACGCCAAGGTGACCGCACGCGGTTCGGACGATTTCAGTTTGGAGCAATCTAATAGCACCTGATCTTCCTCGTCGGGGTCTAACGAGAACGAGACCCCATTGATAGAAGACTTTGGCAAAATAGTCGGTACAGGATCAGTGTAATCCACCAGTCTTAAGTTTTGAATCACGCTTGCATCTATCTTGTCCGAAAAAGATAGGGTTATAACGCCGTATGGTTGCTCGACTAGCACACCGGATACGGTACTCATTTGGTCTTCGTTCACCTCCAATGTATAGGTAGGAAAAATAACCGGAGGTTTACAACTTGTCATTGCGATGGCGGCGATAGCCAATAGGGCGAAAATAATCTTTTTCATTGATTAGTGATTATTGATTAGTGATTAATTTCGGGTGCAAAGTTACTACATTTTCCCCACATGTGCAAATATTTTTGCAGTTTTTTGCAAATCAACCTATTTTATCTAAGTCCCTTACGATAGATTTTGATAGCGTCGCGACAGGTCTTACTTGCAAGGATTACGCTACGCGAAGAAAATCTAACACAAGTAGATGCAAAAATATAGTCTATAGCCTCTAACCAGTAGGCACGTCGTGCCGTCCAGTAGCTAACCCTCTGTAGGGGAGAGGGATAGGTGATGGTGCTCCGTTAGTGCTCCGTTGGTGCTCCGTTGCTTGATAGTACTTTCTTACGGGCGGTGCCGTAGTCACATCCGAACTTTTTACGCAAAAAGGCTTGTAAGGAAGATTGACGGCGAGGCTTGTGTTGGAGAAGGACACGACCATTAAGCACACGAACATAGAGTTTATCTCGCTTGGAGATGGAACCGCTTATAGCGGCAAAAGGTTCAATTAATGTTGCAATCATGTGGATTGTGGATTGTGGATTGAGGAACGAGCCGCGAAGCGGAGAGTTCGCGCAATCGGATAAGTGGCGAGGGAGTAAGTAAAGTAAGTAGTTCTTAATATACACCTACGCGCGCGAGGGTATTATAAAAAGTAGTTACTTACTCCACTTACTTTTTATACATCGGTCGCTTCTCGTGCTTGAAGTTTACGCTGATTATCTATGTCTATATTATGAAGGACCACATAACCATATCTTTTCCGATACATTCTGCGCACGTATCCCTTACTCTGCAAGAGGGCACCAAACTTATTATTCGGCATCGGATTCGGAATACTTCCGTAGTTCCTTAAAATGGCACTGATCTCCGAAGCACTCATAAACAACGCTCCGGCATCGCCCGGGTTGGCAGGGGAGAAATAGACGGGCAGCAGTTGCTCCTCGTTGCTCTCTACGTGTACGGACTCTCAATACTCTCCACCTCGAACGGCAACCACCTACGGTCGGATTTGCCCGAGTTGGATTCTTAAATTTTTTGCAAAGGTAAGGGTTTATTTTGATATGTGCAAAAAAAACACTGCCGCTCCTCACGGATGGGCAGTGCCTAAAAATGCATCACATATATCGTTATTCATTTACACATTTTTTCGACTGCAAATATACAACAAAAATTTGGTATGAGCAAATTTTTTGGGCACAAAATTGATTTTTAATCAATTAATAGTACTTTTGAGATATATTTTGGGAGCTTGCTCACGAGCGGCAGGCAGCTTGCCCAAGTTACTACTTTTTTCCGATATATGCAACTCCATTCCCCCATTCACCCATTACCTTACTTCCCAATTGTACTGCGAGTAGGTGGTGCGCAGGTCGTTCAGGGCACCGTCGATGGTGCTGGAGCCGGAGGTATAGAAGAGGATGATTCGTTTGCCCGTGAGGTCATTGTTGTCTATCCACGAGTTAATGATACGCGGACAGGTGTTCCACCAGATAGGGAATCCGAGGTAGATAGTGTCGTAGGAACTGATGTCGGTACACATTTTTATCATAGGTCGCTCCGCAGGGTCTTTCATCTCGATGGATGAGCGTGACTGGTCGTTGCGCCAATCAAGGTCAGCAGCCGTATAAGGTTCATTGGGAACGATCTCCCATAGGTCGGCGTTCTGTTCAGCGGCAATCTGTTCAGCCGCGGCTTTGGTTACTCCTGTCGCCGAGAAGTAGGCGACTAATGTCTTTGCGTTCATTGTCATACTCGCTGCCACCAGCAGAAGGGTGATAAGTTTTTTCATAATGGTATTGTTTTAGTTACTTTTTCGCTTTTTGACCCCAAGTGTCCCCGAATGAGTCCGTCAATATCAGAGGTTACAAATTCAAGCTATCCGGATTTAATAAAAAGTCGAATAATCCCATTATATACACACCATCATCATTGTAATGAGACGGATGATATTCGTCAGTAATAATAACCTTTTTGAATGAGTCGGGAACATTTAATAAAGACTTCTGTTCTTGATCAAGTTTCTCCTTATCCGGCAAACGATAAGCAGACTGAATATAGATACGTTTATCAGCCCTATTGATGACGAAATCGACCTCTAAATTCTTTCGTGCATAAGTTCCCTTGCTATTTTGTGCCCAGATATCCACTTGTCCGACATCCACTGAATATCCCCGATGACGCAACTCATTATACAAGACATTCTCCATGATGTGGCTAAATTCGTCACTTTGACGAAAATTTAGAATAGCATTTCTTACTCCCAAATCTTCAAAATAATACTTTGTTTCTGTTCCTATATATTTACGTCCTTTAATATTATATCGTAATGCATGTTGAATGATAAAGGCATCCTCTAAATGTCCCAAATACTTCTGAATGGTCATTGGCTTGATAGCAACATGCTCTTTGGAATTAAATGTATTTGCAATTCTTTGTACATTAGTCCCGGAACCAATAGAAGATGCTAAAACTTGTATCACTTGACGTAAGCCCTCGTCGTTAAGAATGCGATTATGATTGATTATATCCCGAAGATAGGTAACTTCGTATAAGTTCTTTAAAAATTGCTGTTTTTCTTCTTCATCAGCCATAAGTGCTACTTGAGGCAGTCCTCCATAGACATAATAAGATTTCAAAACCGACATCTTATCTCCTCCTATTTGGGTATAATACTCTGCAAAACTGAGAGGATGAACGCGGATTTCCCAGCCTCGTCCACGAAATTCGGTAACCACATCAGAACTCAAAAACTTAGAGTTACTACCCGATACATACACTTCCACATTAGGTTCGTGCATTAGGCTAATCATAACGCCAATGAAATCTTTCACCAATTGGATTTCATCTAAAATAAGATAGGTTGTTTGTTTATCTCGAATAATATGCGCGTCTATATAATCTAATAATGCGTCAGGATTCAGTAATTTCTTATTTCGTTGTTCGTCTAAGGCTAACGATAAAATATGATCCGGAGTTGTTCCGTTTTCCAAAAGCCAATTCCGAAATAAGTTAAATAGCAGGAACGACTTCCCGCACCTACGAACACCGGTTATAATCTTTACCATTCCATTTCCTCGACCATTAATGAGTCGCTGAAGATACATTTTTCGTTCAAAAATCATAATTTTGGGTATATTTTATGTGAGTACTAACATATTTCACGCTGCAAATATACAACAAAAATTTGGTATGAGCAAATATATTTTCACTTTTTAGGCAAAAAGATGTAATCTAACAACAAAAAGGACTAAAAAAATCTACGGGAGCTTGCTCACAGTAATTTTTGGAGGACTTTTGGTTGTAGGGCATAGCCCTGCCTAAAAAGGGAAATACTTGCTCATATTAATAAACGTGCGACCGTACATTGGGGGGAATGCCGCATAGCGGCAGGCAGCTTGCCCAAATTACTACTTTTTCCCATATATGCAAATAAAAAAGCGAAAAAAAATGATTTTTCTCGCTTTTTGACCCCAAACCTACTTGGCTGGAGCAAGCAATTAAAACAAGCAAGAAGGGTCGGTGGAAAAGAATAAATCCAACGGCATTCCCCCTGTTCCGACAACTAATGTCCGCGCATGCGGGAAACGCTTTTGAAAGGCTCTTAAACCATTGCCGGCACTGCGATGA
>JAZLHD010000070.1:0-6182 GCA_045616645.1 Paludibacteraceae bacterium | reverse complement strand
GAAAATTATTATTATGGGAAAAATGGTTATACACAGGACTATGCCAAGGCTGTAGAATATTATCGTCAGGCAGCAGAACAGGGGTATGCTGCATCACAATATAATTTAGGATATTGCTACGCGCACGAACAGGGCGTAAGCAAAGATTATTCACAAGCAGTATATTGGTATCGCAAAGCAGCAGATCAAGGGTATGCAAGAGCACAAAATAATTTAGGAGTTTGCTATGAGAAAGGACAAGGTGTAAGCAAAGATTATTCACAAGCAGTATATTGGTATCGCAAAGCAGCCGATCAAGGGTATGCTACAGCACAAAATAATTTAGGAGTTTGCTATGAGAACGGACAAGGTGTAAGCCAAGACTATTCTCAAGCAGTATATTGGTATCGCAAAGCAGCAGAGCAAGGGTATGCTGCATCACAATATAATTTAGGATATTGCTACGCATACGAACAAGGCGTAAGCAAAGATTATTCACAAGCAGTATATTGGTATCGCAAAGCAGCCGATCAAGGGTATGCAAGAGCACAAAATAATTTAGGACTTTGCTATGAGAAAGGACAAGGTGTAGGTCAAGACTATGCTCAAATGATATATTGGTATCGCAAAGCAGCCGATCAAGGGCATGCTACAGCACAATGTAATTTAGGACTTTGCTATTTTTATGGAAGAGGTCTTGCTAAAAATAAAGCAAAGGCGAAGGAATACTTCCAAAAAGCAGCGAATCAGGGATATCAAAGAGCCAAGGAGTTTTTGAAAGATAACTATTGATTTGTGATTTTTGATTTATGAAAAAGATAAAAGATATAGAGAAAAAAGATTGGATTAAAGGTGGAATATGGGGAAGCCTATATGTCATCTTTGTAGTTTGGGTAGCGTGGGACGACTGGGCTTCGCTCGGTTGGCTCGCAATTCTACCCGTTATCGTCGATGCCTTCACAACGAAAGTGATTAACTGGAGTTGGTGGCGCAAGTATAAAGACACTAATAAAACCCTTTACACGATTTGTTCGTGGGTGGATGCGATTGTGTTTGCCCTCGTGGCGGTTTACTTTATCAACGTTTATATCTTCCAAAACTACCAGATACCATCCTCCTCGCTCGAAAAGACCTTGCGCGTGGGCGATTTCCTATTTGTTAGTAAGATGGCGTATGGTGCTCGCGTACCGAACACCCCCCTCTCAATGCCATTGGTACAGCATACAATGCCTGCCGTGTTCGGCGGTGGTAAGTCGTATATTGAGCACCCCCAATGGGACTACAAGCGTCTTGTCGGTTGGACCGAACCGAAGAAAGGGGACATCGTGGTGTTTAACTTCCCTACCGGTGATACGGTTTGCACGAAAATGCAGAATCCCGACTACTATACCCTTTGTCATTACTATGGCAAAGACGTAGTGAACAAGCGCAAAGATATCTTCGGAGAGATTGTTGTTCGTCCTGTCGATCGCCGCGAGAACTACGTCAAACGTTGTGTTGGCACGCCCGGGGATAGTTTGCAAATCATTGATAACGTCATTTATATCAACGGCAAAGCCGAGACACAAGCCGAAGGGGTACAATTCAATTATGTCGTGCGGACGGATGGGTATATCCTAACCGCCAACTACCTCGACAAATTAGGTGTCAACAAAGACGATCGTCACTATCCGCAGCCCGGGGTGTATGTCTTCCCATTGACGCAAGCCATGAAAGCGCAACTGAGTAAGCACCCACACGTGGTAGCGATAGAGATGGAAGATGAACGTGTAGGCGGAGCCGTTTATCCGTTAGGGCATAACGATTGGACACGTGATAATTATGGTCCTATCTACCTCCCCCGCAAAGGTGAGACGGTGATGATTGATGAGACAAACTACTGGATATACAAACGCATTGCAGACGCATACGAGCATCAACCCATCGCGATGGGGCAACCCTATACGTTTGCGATGGATTATTATTGGATGATGGGCGATAACCGCCATAACTCTGCTGATAGCCGCTATTGGGGGTTTGTGCCGGAGGACCACATCGTAGGACGTCCTGTGTTTGTGTGGCTGAGTATAGAAAAAGATAGACCTTGGTTCAAAGGTCATATTCGTTGGAACCGAATAGGCAAACACGCGATGCGGTGATTCAGCCTACTTAGATAAAAAAAAGCGACCTACTCAAGTAGATCGCTTTTATTTGTTATTTCACAATAAAATGAACTTGACTGCCTTGTCGTACAACAAGGAAACCATGATTGATGGTCGTAAACCAAGAAGCCTCTTTTTGCGCTTTGGAATCGTCAAAGCCATGATTAGAGAGCCAATTCTTAATCGAAGACTCGCCCCATTTATGGCGATCCACATTTGTTAAACTCTTGCTAAAATCTTCCCATTGAGAACTTGAAAGTTCAAGCTTCAAATAGTAACCATCATCAAGAGTTCTTTCAAAAGAACTTATAAACTCTGAATAAGAATCTGTTTCTGTCCAGATGGTATAAGTCTCAGAGGAGCAGGATTGGAAGGTAATCGCGGTTATTGCCAAAATAACCAAGACAATCAAAGAAGATAATTTGTGTTTCATAAAAAATAAGTTTTTAATAAATTCGGGTGCAAAGGTACAACAAATTTTTGAAACTACCAAATTTTTTTGTATTTTTATTTGCGTATATCATTTTTTTTATGTAATTTTGCACATTATTTGTGATAAATTATGATTTTACCGACCGCATATTGGGGAGGAGAGCGTAATCGGTGTAAACTTACCACACCGAACGGCGTACAGCAATTGAGTGTACCTGTTTACGACTCGCGCAAGCAGCAACCCGTAGAGGATATCCGCATTTGTTATATGCACAGTTGGCAACGGCAACATTGGAGTGCATTATTTTCCGCATACGGAAAGACACCATTCTTTGATTACTATGCCGATTATATACACGCTTTATACGAGAAGCAACCCACTTTTTTGGTGGACTTCAACAATGAAACAGCATACATATTGTATAGTTTGTTTCATAACGAGCGACCCGATGCTTACAACGAGGACTTTGTCCCCATATACCACCCACACGCCTTGGATTTGCTCTTTAATGAAGGGCCGGAAGCCTTAATAGTTGAGAGTTGAGAGTGTAGAGTTTAAAGAAGCTGTCTAGTTAAAAAGTTGATAGTTTAGAAGTAAAAAAATGGATATAGATTGGAGTAGTTTAGGATTTCATTACACCGAAACGGACTATATTGTTCGTTCCGCTTTTCACGGTCATCGCGACGAAAAGGGGCAGTTAGTTGGTCAATGGTCGGAACCGGAGGCTACGACAGACAAATACTTACATTTGCACGTTAGTGCGACTGCTTTGCAATATGGTCAAGAAGCCTTTGAAGGGCTCAAAGCCTTCCGCGGAGTAGATGGGAAGATACGCATCTTCCGCATGGAAGCGAATGCCGAACGCATGCAACGCAGTGCAGAAGGGTTATATATGGCTCCCGTTCCAACGGAGTTGTTCTGCAAGGCGATTCGCTTGGCACTAACAAAAAACATTGATTATCTGCCACCTTACGAGACAGGCGCGACGCTGTATTTCCGTCCGTTACTGATTGGCACCACGCCCCGTTTGGGTGTAGGTCCGGGTGTGGATTTTGATTTTATCGTTATCCCCTCCCCTATCGGTCCTTACTATCCGGGAAAGTTCCATTGTACAACGTTTATCATCAACCACCACGTCGATCGTGCGGCTCCGCTGGGAACGGGTCAACTCAAGGTGGGCGGTAACTACGCGTCCTCTTTCCGTGCGACGGAAGTGGCACACCTGCAAGGATACGATTGTATGTTCACCGATGCTAAGACGCACACCTTGATTGACGAATGCAGTGCCTCGAATTTTATTGGTATCAAAGGCAACGAATATATCACACCGCTAAGCAGTTCGATCTTACCGAGTATCACGAACGATAGTTTGATGGCACTCGCACGAACGATGGGTTATGAGGTAGTACGGAGAGAGATTCCTGTGAGCGAACTGAGCGAGTTTGAGGAAGCCGGATGTTGCGGAACGGCATGCGTGATTAGTCCGATTGGAAAAGTGATTGACCCCGATAACAACAAGGTTTATACGTTTGGTAACGGCGAACCGGGACCGAAGTTGACGAAGTTGTATCAGGCACTACAAGATATACAGTATGGACGCAGGGAGGATGTACACCGGTGGTGTACCTTAGTTTAGAGTGGAGAGTTTAGAGTTTAAAGTAATTATAAAATTGTACGATTATGTTTAAGAATCAACCAAAAGGGTTATTTGCCCTTGCTCTCGCCAACACAGGCGAGCGATTTGGCTACTACACGATGTTAGCCGTGTTTGCGCTTTTCCTGCGTGCTAATTTTGGTTTAGCTCCCGGAACAGCCGGAATCATCTATGCGTCCTTCCTTGGACTCGTTTATTTCCTACCCCTTGTTGGTGGTATCTTAGCCGACAAGATTGGTTATGGTAAGTGTGTGACGGTCGGAATTATCATTATGTTCATCGGCTATGTCCTCCTCGCCATTCCCTTAGGCGGTATTGATAACGGCAGCGTGGCAATGCCAATGGTGGCGATGTTCGCAGCATTGCTGTTCATCAGTTTCGGTACGGGTCTATTCAAAGGAAACCTACAAGTGATGGTCGGTAACCTGTACGACGATCCTCAGTACGCTGACCGCCGCGACTCGGCCTTCTCATTATTCTATATGGCCATTAACATTGGTGCAATGTTCGCTCCAACGGCTGCCGTTAAGATTATGGCTTGGGCACAAGATAGTTTTGGATTCAGCGTGAACGATAGTTACCACTTTGCTTTTATGGTAGCATGCGCTTCGCTGATCTTCAGTATTGCTATCTATTATGCTTGCCGTCCTTGGTTCAAGCACGTGGAGAACACTGCCAAACAGCAGGCCGCAGCAGGAATAAAAGTGGAGACCCTTACCCCCGAACAGACAAAGAAACGGATTGTGGCTTTATGCCTCGTCTTTGTGGTTGTTCTGTTCTTCTGGATGGCTTTCCACCAGAATGGGCTAACGCTCACTTATTTCGCCAACGAGTTCGTTAATCCTGTTTGCACCGGAATCCAAACGATGGCTTTTGATATCATCAATTTAGTGATGGTGGTACTCATTGTTTATGGTCTGTTCACGCTCTTCCAAAGTGACAACAAAAAGAGTAAAGTTATTTCCGCTGCCGTGATTGTTTCTGCCATCGGTGTGATTGCGTACAAATACACTTGTATTCCCGCAGAAGGAATCCTGTTAGAAGCGCCTATCTTCCAGCAGTTCAATCCCTTCTATGTAGTAGCACTGACTCCTGTTAGTTTAGCTATCTTCGGAGCACTCAATCGTAAAGGCAAAGAGCCATCGGCTCCTCGTAAGATTGCATACGGAATGCTCGTAGCCGCATTGGCATACGTGGTGATGGCTGTTTGTTCCATTGGACTGCTTTCCCCCAATGCCCAAGAAGTGGCACGCGTCACAGGAGATGCCACGTTTGCAAATGCGAACGTACTGATTGTGGTTTACCTCATTTTGACTTTCGGCGAGTTACTGCTCAGTCCGATGGGTATCTCCTTCGTTAGTAAGGTAGCTCCCCCACAATATAAGGGTATGATGATGGGTCTATGGTTCGTGGCCACCGCAGTAGGTAACCTCCTTGTTTCCGTAGGCGGATTCTTATGGGGCAGTCTCCCATTGTGGAGCGTTTGGGCCGTATTCGTAGGCGTTTGCCTCGTGGCCGCTATCTTTATGTTCTCAATTATGAAAAAACTTGAAGACGCTACAAAATAATGAATGAACTTATCCAAGCCCTCGGAAACTATACCGAGGCACTCGAACAAAGAATCGCTGCACTCGAAGAGCGTATCAGCGGCTACGAAGAGAAGGTCGCTGCGCTCGAAGAGCAGCTTTCGCTACTAGAGAATAAACTAGAAGACCTAGGAAAACTAGACCAACTAGATAATCCGGAACAGCCGGAAACGCCGGTAGCTCCGGAAGTGCCGGAAATGCTGGAAAGTCCGGAAAGTCCGGAAGAACCGGAAACTCCCGAGCCGGAGTTAGCGTTAGACATTGAACCGCAGCCCGCCAAGGCGGCTGTGAAGGATATACGTCAGATGATTTCGTTAGGCGATAGGTTCTTGTTCCAGCGCGAGTTGTTTGGTCAGAACGGCGAAAAGATGCAACGCGCCTTAGACGAC
>JAZLHD010000069.1:0-1004 GCA_045616645.1 Paludibacteraceae bacterium | reverse complement strand
AACACAGGGTTTCAGGTTCTCTTTCACTCCCCTCCCGGGGTCCTTTTCACCTTTCCTTCACAGTACTATGCGCTATCGGTCACTAAGTAGTATTTAGCCTTACGGGGTGGTCCCCGCTTCTTCAGACAAGGTTTCTCGTGTCTCGTCCTACTCTGGATACTGCTGTCTGACTCTCGATTTCGTGTACGAGGCTTTCACTCTCTTTGGCCTGCCTTCCCAAGCAGTTCTACTATCAATTGTCATAACACATGCAGTCCGAACCCCGATATGCACGCATATCGGTTTGGGCTCTTTCGCTTTCGCTCGCCGCTACTTACAAAATCACTATTGTTTTCTCTTCCTCCGGCTACTTAGATGTTTCAGTTCACCGGGTTCCCGAACATAACCTATGGATTCAGTTATGCACACATGAGGTCTTCTCATGTAGGTTTCCCCATTCAGATATCTACGGATCGTAACCTATTTGCAGCTCCCCGTAGCTTTTCGCAGCTTATCACGTCTTTCATCGGCTCTTAGTGCCTAGGCATCCACCCTGCGCTCTTATTGCTTGACCTTTGGTCTCCCTTCTTGATATATAGCGTTATATCAAGGGTTTAATAATTACGTTGAATCTTTCGATTCTATTCTGATTTTAAAGTTCTTTGTTATTCGAACTTTTCGCTCGAATCTCGTCTTTGCTTGAGATTCTCGCATCCACATTTTCCTTCAGAAAATATGGATAAATCCTCGGATGTCTTTTCTTTTACTTTCGCAAAAAATATTTTTGATCTTCATATTCGGTTTTCAAGGTGCAACGGAGTGTTTTCACACTCAAATGGGCTTAAGTGGACTCGAACCACCGACCTCACGCTTATCAGGCGTGCGCTCTAACCAGCTGAGCTATATGCCCATAAAACCGGCAGCCACCTGCTTTCCCATGCCGTCTCCAGCATAGTATCATCGGCCGCTTAAGTCTTAACCATCGTGTTCGGGATGTAAACGGGTGTGTCCCCTAAGCGCATCAC
>JAZLHD010000067.1:0-1401 GCA_045616645.1 Paludibacteraceae bacterium | reverse complement strand
CGAAGTGGAGGAAGGCAGGAAATAGGCGGAGTCTCGGTGCGTCCACAGTGCCAAATGTGCGCGTACCGAGACTCTGCCCATGCCGGTCATCGCGCCCACTAAACGGAGGGAACAGCAAGACCTCTGCGAAGCGGAGTCTTGCCGTGACCGTAGTCCCAAAGGCGCAATGTCCGTAACGAGCGCAATACTACTCATGTACCCGAGACTATTTGGAGCGAGGGATAGAGAACGTAATACCACAGCAAGAACTGTGACGAAGGAGCAGTCTTGCCGTGGCAGTGTGGAGATTTTTGAGGTCATTGCTTACCAGTCAAATTGATAGTACTGAACGAAGTGGAGGAAGGCAGGAGATAGGCGGAGTCTTGATGTGGCATAGTGAAACCATGCCATGGCGAGACTCTGCCCAAGCCGGTCATCGCGCCCATGAAACGGAGGGGACAGCAAGACCTCTGCGAAGCGGAGTCTTGCCGTGCCCGGAGTGCTAAAGGCGCAATGTCCGTAACGAGCGAAACTACTGTCAATGTACCGAAGATAGTGGAGCAAGCAGATGAACGTAATACCATAGCAAGAACTGCGACGAAGGAGCAGTCTTGCTGTGGTATGGAGTGCCAATATAGCGAGAATGGTAGCACAGAAAATGCGGTAGGAATACAGCAAGAACTCCGGAACGGAGTCTTGCCGTGTTCCGGGAGCCTTTCGTGCGTGAATGAGAGCGATCACTGCTGCCGACTCCAGTATCGAAGGTTGACTGCTGAGCAATGACCGGTTCAAAACTTGCATGACCTTGTGAGCACCGGTGAATGCACTAACTTTGCACCGGAAAGGGTGTATCAACTCGTAGCGCTAATGGCTTGTTAAAAACGCCATTGTTGAACATCCCTCTGTCAAAGAAAATTATGAGCACGTTAAGCCAATGCAAATTGGTATTTCTATGAAAATGGCGAATAGGCATCAATGAAACACATTGAGTGGTTGAGCAATAGGGAATGACGAGTACTCCGACGAAGGAGGAGTCTTGTCGTTCCCTATTGCGTCCCTATAGGCGCGTGTACCCCTTCGCCTCGCAGAGCAAAACACCATTTTTCTCATCAAAAGTCTGAATAATGAAGACATTTTGCAGAAAAATTTGTGTATGTCAATTTTTTTTAGTAATTTTGCGCACAAAATTACAAAGTTATGATAACAACGGATGAAATTAAAGCTTTATTAATCGACCTTGAGAGTGATCGTGTAGAGCGTACAATCAGCACAACCAATACGGATAAGTTTGGTCAAGCCATTTGCGCTTTTGCAAATGACTTACCCAATCACAAGAAACCCGGTTATCTATTTCTTGGTGTCAATGATGATGGAACGATTCATTCAATAGATGTAACGGATGAGTTGCTAAAGAATATAGCA
>JAZLHD010000066.1:0-3423 GCA_045616645.1 Paludibacteraceae bacterium | reverse complement strand
TATCATGGCTCACATTGATGCCGGTAAGACTACGACTTCGGAACGTATCTTGTTCTATACAGGTCTGACTCACAAGATTGGTGAGGTACACGATGGTGCCGCCACGATGGACTGGATGGAGCAAGAGCAGGAGCGCGGTATCACCATTACCAGTGCAGCTACCACAACTTATTGGAACTATCAGGGAAATAAGTATAAAATCAACCTGATAGACACTCCGGGGCACGTGGACTTCACGGTAGAGGTAGAGCGCAGCTTGCGTATCCTCGATGGTGCTGTAGCCGCTTTCTGCGCTGTAGGTGGTGTTCAACCTCAGAGCGAAACCGTATGGCGTCAAGCAGATAAGTATAATGTTCCGAGAATTTGTTATGTAAACAAGATGGACCGTTCGGGTGCCAACTTCTATGATGTTGTTCGTCAAATCAAAGAAGTGCTGGGCGCTACTCCTTGTCCTATTCAGATTCCCGTAGGCGCTGAAGAGACCTTCAAAGGCGTGGTGGATCTGATTAAGATGAAAGCCATCATCTGGCATGATGAGACGATGGGTAGCGAGTACGTGGAGGAAACCATCCCCGCAGAGCTTATGGCAGACGCGCAAGAATGGCGCGACAAGATGTTAGAGGCTTGTGCTGAGTTTGATGACGTGCTGATGGAGAAATATTTCTCCGATCCTTCCACGATTACCGAAGAAGAGATCCGTACTGCTATCCGTAAGGGTACGGTAGGATTGCATATCTTCCCCGTTATTTGCGGTTCGAGTTTTAAGAATAAGGGTGTACAGACAATGTTGGATGCCGTATGCGCATACCTCCCCAGTCCGTTAGACACCCCGAATATTGAAGGAACTGATCCTCGCACAGACAAGGCGATTGAGCGTCACCCCGATGAGGATGAGCCTCTGTGCGCTTTGGCGTTTAAGATTGCCACGGATCCGTATGTAGGTCGCTTGTGCTACTTCAGAGTTTACTCGGGTAAGTTAGAGGCAGGTTCGTATATCTACAACACGCGTTCGGGCAAGAAAGAGCGTATCTCTCGTATCTTCCAAATGCACTCCAACCATCAGAATCCCGTGGATGTTATATGCGCGGGCGATATAGGTGCGGGCGTAGGATTTAAGGATATACGCACGGGCGATACGTTGTGCAGTGAGGACCATCCTATCACATTGGAATCGATTGAGTTCCCGGCACCGGTGATTGGTATCTCGGTAGAGCCTAAGAGTCAAGCGGATATAGATAAGTTAGGTATCGGCCTTAGCAAGTTAGCTGAGGAGGATCCTACATTCACCGTTAAGACGGACGAGCAAACGGGTCAAACCGTTATCTCGGGTATGGGTGAGTTACACTTGGAGATCATCATTGACCGTCTGCGTAGGGAGTTCAAGGTAGAGTGCAACCAAGGTAAACCTCAAGTAGCTTATCGTGAAGCCATCTCTGCTCCTGTAGAGTTGCGCGAGACGTATAAGAAACAGACCGGTGGTCGTGGTAAGTTTGCGGATATGATTGTTCGCATCGAGCCTGCGGATACCGAGGCTGAAGCCGGGTTGCAGTTTATTAACGAAGTGAAGGGCGGAAATATTCCTAAGGAGTATATCCCATCTATTCAGAAGGGCTTTGAGTCCGCTATGAAGACGGGTATCTTAGCCGGTTTCCCGATGGATAAACTGAAGGTGACGGTTATTGATGGTAGTTTCCACCCCGTAGATAGTGATCAGTTGAGCTTTGAGATTTGTGCTCAGATGGCGTTCAAGAACGCTTGCGTCAAGGCTAAACCCGTACTGATGGAGCCTATCATGAAGATTGAGGTAGTGACTCCGGAAGAGAACATGGGTGATGTGATTGGAGACTTGAACAAACGTCGTGGCCAAGTAGAGGGTATGGATACCGCTCGTACGGGTGCGCGTGTGATTAAGGCCAAAGTACCTTTGAGCGAGATGTTCGGCTATGTGACGGCTCTGAGAACGATCACCTCCGGTCGCGCAACAAGCAGCATGGAGTTCAGTCACTACGATGTGGTGTCGAGTACGATTGCCAAAGCAGTGCTGACCGAGTGCGGCGGAAGAGCGGAATTAGTTTAGAGTTTAGAGTTTAGAGAAGTTCTAAAGTTTATAGTTGAAAGTCTAAAAGTAATAAAAATAAATTAAGGAACGCGTACGTACGCGTAAGGCGCAAGCAAATGACTCTTTGCGGACTGCGTACGACGTAATTGTAAAACAAAAAAACAACATTTTATTATGAGTCAAAAAATTCGTATCAAACTGAAATCGTTTGACCACAACTTGGTGGACAAGTCCGCTGAGAAGATTGTAAAAACGGTGAAAGCTACGGGTGCTGTTGTTAGTGGTCCTATTCCATTGCCAACACACAAACGTATCTTTACGGTAAACCGTTCGACGTTCGTTAACAAGAAAAGTCGTGAGCAATTTGAGCTGAGTAGCTACAAGCGTCTCATTGACATCTACAACTCGAACAACAAAACGGTAGAGTCTTTGATGAAACTGGAACTTGCCTCCGGCGTTGAAGTTGAGATCAAAGTTTGATGATTAACGGGTTACTTCCGACGGATAGACCGGATATTCCGGAAAAACCCGTCGGCGAGAGTAACCAAAACAACCTATTATTAACAATTAATCCATAACAAAAATGGCAGGATTATTAGGTAAAAAAATCGGAATGACATCCGTATTCGGTGCTGATGGTAAGAATATCCCATGCACCGTTATCGAGGCCGGTCCTTGTGTTGTTACCCAACTCAAGACCGTGGAGAAGGATGGTTATGCTGCTGTTCAAGTAGGTTTCATGCCTAAGAGCGAGAAACATGTGAACAAAGCAGAAGCCGGTCACTTCAAAGCCGCAGGGGTACAACCCATGCGTCACCTCGCAGAGTTCGATGGATTCGAACAAGAAGTTAAGTTAGGTGACACGATTGACGTTAGTATCTTCGAAGAAGGTGCATTTGTTGACGTCATCGGCACAAGTAAAGGTAAAGGTTTTCAGGGCGTTGTTAAACGTCATGGCTTTGGTGGTGTAGGTCAATCTACTCACGGTCAAGACGATCGTCTCCGCGCTCCCGGTTCGGTAGGTGCTTGCGCCTATCCTAGTCGTATCTTCCCGGGCACTCGCATGGCGGGTCACATGGGCCAAGATCGCGTAACGGCACAAAACCTGGTAGTATTAAAGGTTATTCCCGAGTACAACTTGATTATGGTCAAGGGTAGCGTACCGGGTGCAAAAAATTCTATTGTAACGATTAACAAGTAAGCAGTATGGAACTTAGTATTAAGAACATGGCCGGTGAGAATACCGGTAAGAAGATCAAGCTCAATGACGCTATCTTCGCAATCGAGCCTAACGACCACGCTATTTACTTGGACGTTAAGCAATATCTGGCTGATAATCGCCAAGGCACCGCTAAGGCAAAACA
>JAZLHD010000065.1:0-2266 GCA_045616645.1 Paludibacteraceae bacterium | reverse complement strand
GTCGAGCGGAGTGCCCAATGTCTTCTTTGCCCGCTTGTTATTCCAATAATTCTTCCAACCTAATTTTCTACTAATTTCTTTTTTCATAGGTTACTTTGATTTTTTTATATTCTTTACTTTAAAAGTAAATCATATATGGTTAGATGATGAGCGCTTATATTCTTAACTTTAAAAGTTAATCATATATGAGTTAGGGTGGCAAGCCTGAGACCTACCACAAAATGCGGAGACTACTTATTAGATTTACGGCGATTACACTCTTGACAGAGCATTTGGCAGTTGGCAGCAATCGTGCGACCGCCTTTGCTCCAGGGGGTAATATGGTCGGCTTCCATAAACTCAATATCAAAATGCTGTCCGCAAATAGGACAGATACCTTGCTGACGCTCATACACCTCGCGCTTGGTATTCGCATCAAAAGCACGAATACCTATATGGTGCTCATCGTGGTCGAAGACATACGTATAGATACCGCGTTTATTTTCTACATCGGAGTCTTGCATCAAGCGGGCTACTTCTTGCTCTATGGCTATAGGATTGACGGAGACATTTTTATATCTATTATAAAGTGCGCCCCAGTCTAAGCCTTTCATTTCCTTACGATATTTTGGGAAAGTAGCCATAATCCAACCTATCACTTGTTGGAAGTAATACCACAGTTCGCCTGCGTCCTTATCAGAGATAGCGTGGCGCGCCATATAATCCTCTATCTGATTATTGGATATCCACTTGAGTGCCGTTTCCAAAAAGTCTTGTTGAATAGGCGACCCCGACACATATTTGTTTCCCAACAGATACGCGCCACAATTCGGTTTGGAGAAATAGCGTTTAGCGTCGGTCAGCCAAGGTGAGGCATAGACCGCGTTCAGCAGTTCTTGGTCGGTCAGTTTCTTACCTGCGATATTGATGGTGCGGAACCATTTGAGTTTCTCTTTGTCCGTACCCTTGCACACATAGATAAAAAGTTCATAATCGAGTATCTGTTTTTTCTCGTCTTCGGTCAAGTTGCCGAAATACTGCATCATGTGCGCAAAGTCTCCGCTGACATATTGGCAGATAGAGATGGTGCGTTGTTGTCCGTCGATAATCTCGTAAGTGCCGTCGCCTCGATCCGACCAGTACATCACGTTGAGCGGGTAGTCGTTGACTACGGTATCAATGACGGCGTCGCGCTCTTTATCGTTGTAAACGAACTCGCGCTGATATGGTGGGCGCACATCTAACAACCCGCCAAAGGCGCGCACACCTGCCTCGGCATTATCGACATAGTCTTTACTCAGTTGACCGATTGTAATCTTTTGTAATGTGATTTCCATAATATATTATTTTTGTTTTTTACGAAGTCGAGAGGCTCGACACCCAATTATTTTTTGCGAATTAGGATACGGGCATAAATTTTAACCCCATTGACATAAGGATATCCAAAGTTATATTCATCAACCTTTGTTGTGGTCATTGCACCTACTATCTCAAATTGATCCGGATTATACTTATCTAAAAATGTTATCGGCACACCCATAATTCCATCGTAATCGCAAGGGATATCGGTATAAGTCTTTACTTCTATCGCATCATAGTTGTCGTACTTTGGATACTCCTCTAGTGTATAGTGCTTATACAACACCAAATCTTCTTTATGTTTTGCGACGGGCAAATTAGTAAACCAGCAAGAGGTGGAAACACGTGCCATCTTTTGACCATTTTCAATATGGTGGAATTTCTCAAAGCTATCTGGAACAGCAAAGAACATTCCAACATTAAAGTTAGTATATCCAGTCCTTATCTTGTCTTGTTGAAACATACGAAAAGTCTCCTTATAGGTTAAGGCATTTGTATTCCCTATAATTATAAATTGTTTCTCATATTTTTCTAATTGAGCAAGATACTCGCGGAATAGCGAGAAGGGCGGATTTGTAACCACAATATCCGCTTGTTTAAGTAGTTCAACACACTCAGGGCTATCGAACGACCCGTTGCCTTTCAAGATAGAAATAACGTTCTTATCATTCTGCATCAAGTATTTAATGTCTGCTAAGTTGATAGCCCCATCGCCATTTTCATCTTTAACTTCGCTTATCTCAACCTTATAAGCAATCTTCTTGGGGTCTTCTACTGTATCGCCAAAATCGAGCAGCAACTCATTCCCCGAAACAGGTGAGCCATTGTAACAAGTGGCGATTAGTTTCTTTAGCCCAAGCGCATTAAAGCTCAGTGCAAAATACTTGAAGAAATTACTTTCGTAAGGATCGTCGCAGTTACAGAGAAC
>JAZLHD010000064.1:0-3778 GCA_045616645.1 Paludibacteraceae bacterium | reverse complement strand
GTCGAGCGGAGTGCCCAATGTCTTCTTTGCCCGCTTGTTATTCCAATAATTCTTCCAACCTAATTTTCTACTAATTTCTTTTTTCATAGGTTACTTTGATTTTTTTATATTCTTTACTTTAAAAGTAAATCATATATGGTTTGATAGTGGGTTGATAATGAATGCTTATATTCTTTACTTTAAAAGTAAATCATGAAAGCGGGTGCAAAGGTAAGGAAAAAAAATGATATATGCAAGAAAAAAGTGTGACTTTTTGCAAAATCACACTCTTTTCCAAGTATTTCTTATATTCTTTTTAAGCTTTCTTATATTCTTTACTTTAAAAGTAAATCATGAAAGAATATAGGGTAGCTTACAGTTCTTAGCCTTTTGCACGATTATTTCTTAGCCTATGGCACGATTATTTCTTAGCCTTTTGCACGATTATTCCTTGTCCGAGAATGGTGTAAGTCTTCTCGCCCTTACGGATGATGAGGCGACCGTTGTGAAGGAACTTGTTACCTTTCACGCCTTCGCCAAACAATGTCGGCAAAGCGGTGGATACGAGTTCAAACTTACCGCCGTACCAATTACCGTCCTCGTCCGGCTTGCTACCGGTCCAAGTATCGGGCAGCGTCAAGGCAGCAGGAGCGTCTGTCCCGACATCCCCAAAAGCACCTTCTCCGATAGCCCCTTGGCAAGCATTACCCTCAAAAGTAACGGATTGCAAAGCGTAGCAATAACTGAAAGCCCAATCTCCAATCGTTGTTACATTGGCAGGGATAGTGATGGATGTCAAAGCGGAGCAAGAATTGAAAGCAGATTCTCCAATCGTGGTTACACTGGCAGGGATAGTGATGAGTTTCAAAGCTCCGCAAGTTATGAAAGCACCATATCCAATCGTAATTAAACTTGCAGGTAGTTCGATGGATTTCAAAGAGTAGCAAAAATAGAAAGCCTTCTCTCCTATCTCCGTTACAGCAAAGTCAACTTCTTTGTATTTAACGGTAGCAGGAACGGTGTAGGTAGTGCCGGTATAACCGTTGGCAATCACTTTCACCGTTGGGGTTCCTTCTACGGCAGTAACCTCGAACTTCAGACCGGAAGTGGCGTCCTCGAATTGGTCACCTACTTCAGGAGCAGCCGGTGTCTCTACCGTTGCATAGCGTTTGCCAGCCAAACTGCTTGCCAAGTCAGAGCCGTCATTAGCAATCACCGTTGTAGGAGGATTATTGTTGTCCGCCTTTACTACAAGCGAAGTAGCCACGAAGATATTAGAGCCGGAACCAAAATCTCCTCCACCGATACCGGTACAATTATTTCCGCCAGTTGCAGTAACTATACCGCCATTGATAGTGATATTGGAGCCGTCACCACTCACTCCGCCACCGATACCGGCTCCGCCTTTTTCACCATTTGCCGTAACCATACGGAGAGGAGACGATGGTGGTACACTTCTCTCACCTCCGGTTGCTGTAACCGTACCTCCATTGATGGTAATGTTAGAGCCATCATTACCACTACCGCCACCGATACCGGCACCGCCCCCTCCACCGGTTGCCGTCACGGTACCACCATTGATGATGATGTTGGAGCCGCCACCGACCTCTCCGCCACCGATACCAGCACCATAGTCTTTACTAGTTGCTATAACTATACCTCCATTGATGGTAATGTTAGAGCCATCTTTACCACTACCGCCACCGATACCGGCTCCGCCTATTTCACCATTGGCGATGAGTTCACCTGTTTGGTTAGTTTGTCCGTAGATAGTGAGTGAATTGCCTTCGTCAAAAACTTGGATACCGGCTGCATTAACTGCTCCCGTAGCCGTGAGTTTAGCATCATCGGCAAGGATAAGACGAACGTCACCAGCGCAGACTGCACCTTGGCCAAGAGTTACGTTCTCGCCAGTAACCACATACCAAGTGGTAGTGCCAGCCGTTCCCCAAGTAATCACCTCAGTAGCATTCTCAACTACAGTAGCGTCAGCAGTTGCGTTTTTCCACTCCTTAATACCTTTGGTAACATCGGTAGGATCATTGTACACAGGGTCGAGGTAAGCAACCTTAACCGTAGCAGGAGCAGCATAAACCGGCCGAACGGATCGTCCGTAGTCGCGATAGCTGACGTCCCAATCCACGTAGCCCGAATTGAAGCCGAGGTAGTACGCGTAGATCGAGTTGACCTCGTAGAGCGAAGAAGACCAGTAGAAGCCGATGAAACCGACATCGTCGAGCGACGTGCCGCCGCAGTAGCCGGAAGCGGGCAAAAAGATTGAATTGTTGTTGCCTGCTGCTTTGCTCTGTACAATATAACCTTTTACTCCAGTACCGTTGTAGTCTGTCGTCCATGTCCAAGTGCAGTTATTTCGCAATTCGTCTTGTTCTGCCTTGGTAGGCATGCGCCAAGCACCTCCCCAATTAGCGGTAGCAGCATCATACTCAGAAGTTAGAATCTTAGTAGTTGCATCATAAGGAGCAGGATTCCATTCTTTGAAGCTTGATTGACCACAATAGGACTGCCAATCATAGCCACTTTCTTTGCCGGATTTCCAAGTAATAGGATCGGTGATAGGCGTATTATAATAGGGTTCTGTCTCACCCCATGCGAAGTAATCGCCATAACCTTCGGGCGTGGTAGCACCCACATTGAAAGTTGCCCATTTGAGACCGCTGGGCAAACCAAGGTCAACACTCTCAGCGTTGGCAGGAGCCGCTGCCCACAGTCCTGCGCTCAGCGTCAGGGCTGCAAATAAAGAAAAAATCTTTTTCATAAAAGTGATTTTTTTAGTTAATAATTATTGTTAATTTTGTGTTCAATACACATTTCCGCTTGCAAAGATACGACTTTTTTTCGATATGTGCAAATCTTTCTTCATTTTTCTTGCTAATTCTTATATTCTTTACTTTAAAAGTAAATCATGAAAGCGAGTGCAAGGAGCACCGATAAGCGAAACGAGACGCGAAGCGGAGAGTTTCGATATATCGAATATTTCCGCGCAAAAGTGCGCGGCACAGGAGCGGTGCACCACAGGGCAACGCGACAACGAAGCGAGCGAGGCGCAGCGTTTCCGATGGCGTGATAATAGCAAGGACCCGCATACAATGCGGGGAGAAAGGACATAACAGACAGGCGCGGTTGCGAACCGCGAAAGATAGACACCTATTTGCGACGACCAATATATCGACGAACCGTATCCGTGGAGATATCCAAGTCCCAAGCAACTTGCTCGTAAAGTGCCGTCAATTTCATTTCCGGTTGTTTGGAAGCAGCCAAATTAACTAACCGCTTTTCGACTTCCCATAAACCAATGTGATTGCTAATCATTGCCTCTAAAATAGGCTCTAAAAGTTCATCCATTTTTTCCATAAAGCATTTGTTTTTGTTGAATTTGGTAACAAAATTAATGCTTTAGAACGAATTGGGCAAAAAGCCACAAATATATCAAACCTTTGTAGTACTTTTGCACCGTCAAACGAAAATTGACACCGCTAACCTCATTCTTATATAATTTACTTTAAAAGTAAAGAATATAAACAATAAGGTAACAAGTATAAAAATACAAAACGCAAAACAAAAATAAACAATTATGGAAGACGAATTTATCAGTTTTAAGTTATGGCGGCACATAAAAAATACTGCTATCTATATCAGTGAAAGCGGGGGGTGCGTGACTAAGAACCTGCGTACAGGTATTTGCTATCCGAAAATAATAGTGTCAAAAAATAAAAAAGCTCATCACCCTTATCCATTTTTCAACCTCCAAGGTAGTTTAAAGTTTGGCAATAAACGTCAT
>JAZLHD010000063.1:0-2822 GCA_045616645.1 Paludibacteraceae bacterium | reverse complement strand
TTACTTAAAATCCGTACAAAATCTTTTGAGCATATCCTTTTTTCTTATTTCGGGCTACGCCCTCAGAAATCATTCAAAAATCTATACAAAAATCTCTACTAAAAATCCTTTCCGCCTCTCTGCCCTTCCGCCTTTCAGCCTCTCCGCCTATCTGCCATTCCGCCTCCCTACACTTTCTGCGTAATTTCGCTCTATAATTTATTATTACGATGTGCTTTGCACAGCGTGGAAGGTGATGTCGGCTCTGCCCACTGTTATTTCTCCTTTTTGTTTTCGACACGTCTTAGCCACAGTGGCACGATTAACTTCGTTTCTCGAAAAACTGGCTGCAAAGATAGTGTTTTTTTATCATACACGCAAAAGAATTTGTTAAAAAAATGCGATTATTTAGCAAAAAAATGATAAAATATTTGCTTGTTTCAATTTTTTGTTGTATATTTGCACCCGATTTTGGTGTATAGTGTTTACACCGGATACGATAGCAAGCTCACGCGGGGATGTCTGCGCTGCCTTTAAGCATTTCGTTAGCATCCGTGGGTGGGGTTTGCAGACATATTGAAAAAGGCGTCTATAAGATGCTTTGTTTTGGCTAGTTGAAATCTCGCAAATTTCATAGTTTGTTCTGAAACATTGCAACGGTAGATGTCCTCGGAATGTGTATATTCCACATAGTGCCTTATTTGTTAAGGCGCTTGTGTATACATATTTGCGTGGGCTTCGCGTTGCTTGTTCTGAACAAATGGGCAACGCGAGAGCCTCAACTAGCGGAGCAAGCAAAGTGCTAAGTCCGCGTTTTTTATATCCATAAATGAAACGTATAAGCACGTAGGCGACTAATATCGTCTGCGTGCTTATTGCTTAATAGGACCTTAATGCCAAACAAGATTAACATAGTACCCATTATGCCTCCCCTCAAACAAGGAGATTGCCTTGCTGTACATAGTGAGCACACCCGTAGTTTTATGCGGACGATTCATTACCATGAGGCGTACGAACTGCACTTAATCAAAGGTGCGGCGGGTGCGAAACGGATTGTGGGGGATAATGTGGCTACGATTGGGGACATTGATTTGGTTTTGTTGACGAAACCCAATCTGCCTCACGCATGGCAACGCGGTTTTTGTAAGAGTGAGGAACATTTTATCTTGCAAGTACATTTCCAACCCGAATTGTTTGGTGGCATTTTTGATAAGGCTTGTTTTGATTCGATAAGGCACATGTTCGAGTTGGCGGCATCGGGATTGGTGTTTAGTCAAGCCATGGCGGTGCGTGTTTATCAAGACCTTATGTATCTTGCGGCTACCGAAGATAGTTTGCAGCAATATACGTTATTCATCAACATCCTCAATCGCCTCACCTCTGATACCGCAGCCGAGCGCATTGTAGGTCCCGGGTATGTGCGAGATGATGATACGCAAGAGAATAGGGAGGTTATGATTGTCAAGAATTATATTCAAGACCATTACAAAGAAGAAATCTACCTTAAGACGTTAGCGGATTTGATTGGTGTGGAGCAGCAATGGCTGTCGGCATCGTTTAAGAATAAAACGGGGAATACGGTCATTGATTATGTCAATCAAGTTCGGTTGGGACAGATTACCCGTAGGTTGATCAATACGGAAGACCCGATAGCGCAGATAGCGAGTGAGTGTGGTTTCTCTAATTTGGCAAATTTCAATCGCCATTTCAAGCGTCACAAGGGAGTTACTCCGGTTGTCTTTCGTAGAGAATATAGAACAGCGAAAATATAAATTTTAAATATCAAACGATTATGAAAAAAGTATTTTTAACCTTTATTTTAGGTGCCTTGCTGCCTTTCGCGATAATGGCGCAGAGCGGTATCACAGAACCTGGTGCAACGGAACCCAATCAGTTGTACACCACTACGTATGATAACCCTGGTGGACCAAATAACGCTCCGGGAGGACCGAATAGGATTGGTGGCGGTGCAGATAACCCGGGAACGGGTCCTGCAGATGGTTCTCCCGTTGGTGCTCCTTGGGTATTGCTTGGTTTTGCCGCTGTGTATGCTGGTGTGCGTTTGGTGAAGCGTGGGAGTAGGGGAGTAAAGGAGTAGAGGAGTAGGGTTTCTCCCTGCCGTAACCCCATATTGCTGAGGATAGTACCTATCCTTTGGCAAGAAAGTGATCTTTGAAATATTGATATTACCGTAAAAAAGTAAGTTTTTTGCTTGATTTTTGGCAAAAAACTTGCGTATGTGGAAAAAAAGTTGTACCTTTGCGTCGCAAACGCAAAAGGAAAAAAACTATGGAAGATTACGTATTATCTATTCCTAAAAACGACTACTCTTTTGTTATCGCTTTAGCGCAGCGAATGGGGTGGCTTGTTCAAAAACAGAATGAGGCTCCGTGCTTGTTTTCCAATGAAGAGGCGTTAGCCTTTGATAAGCAGGCAATGTCGGAGATGAGCAAAGGTATAGGTGTTCCTGCCCGAGAGGCTAAAAAAATGGCAGCTTCATGGGTAAGGTAATTTGGCATACACCGGCATTGTTTAAAGAGTAAACTTTTATTTTATAATCTAATTTAGCGGTAATATCATTAGCGATGTTGCCGCTTTTTTTGTGCGTGTAACTTAGAAAGACCTCCACGCGTACGCGTAGATGTAAATTATAAGGAATAGTCCTGCTGAGACTATAAATCGGCGAATGATCTTTGAAATGATGATATTCGGCAGCTGCCTTGCTACTCCGCGCTATTATCAACGCGGGCGCAATTCCCCCGAATGTCTTGGGGGAGGTGGCAAAGATTACTTTCTTGCCATCGACTGACGTCGAATATCATCCATCTGTGGTTACTGCTAGT
>JAZLHD010000062.1:0-5544 GCA_045616645.1 Paludibacteraceae bacterium | reverse complement strand
CTATTGATTTATGTATGGATGGGAGTTTACTCACAATCCGAGAATAAAGAAATAGGAGGAAATAATAAAGACAATCCGTGCAATCTGTGGAATCTGTGAGAGATAAAAAATGGCGGAAAACGAAATAGTTATATAGAAGCGTGAAACGCAAAACATCGAAAAACGTGTTAAAAGACAAAGTAGATTTGAACCACTATCATGCGCATGAGTTGTGTGAAAAACGCCATAACGTAGATTTTTCCAACTCGTTACCGGGTTTGTCGATTCTTAGAACGATATGCGCATTTAGTATCCTTTTTGGGCACTTCTACCAATTTGGACGTTGGGATGTTGCGCAAACTGCCCATGTATGGCTGCCGGAGGTGTACCTGCCTGTAGCGACATTCTTTGTGATTACGGGCTTCTTGATGGCTTGGGGATTTTTGCACGAAGAAGAACGAGCAGGAGATATTTGCGTAGCTCAGTCTTATAAACGTCGCGCTATTCGTATTCTGCCGCTTTACTATATCGGCATCGCAGTTGGATTGCTGACCTTATGGGCATGTAAAGGAACGTTTGAGGGCAATATCTGGGGACTAATATTTTTGCAACCGAATATTTCCCATATTTTAGGGACTACTCCTTTCCCCTTATGGCATTATTGGTTCCTTGGTGCAGAGGTAACCTTCTTCCTTTTGTTTCCGTGGCTATTTAAGTTGAGTAAGAAACATCGATTACCCATTCTTATCGGACAGGCTTCCTTATGGTTATTGGCAAAATGGGGAAGTTATATCGTTCTTGGCAAAGGACTTGTCTATCGTTATTTAGCGGCAACACCGATAGATGTACTCCTATTGGGATCCATTGTGGCGATTCTCTTTTATGAGCAGCGCGCATGGTTAATCAGTCTATGTGGTCAAGTATGGTTCGCCCTTGTATCTTGGGCGTTATTTTTAACCACCCAACTTTGGGTACCGGTATTACCCTCGCCCGTGCGTTCTTTGGTTATTGCAATTATTTCAGTGATGGTGATATTATCCGGTTTTTGTGGACATCCGGTATTAGAGAATAAGGTTACGCAGTTCTTCAGTAAAATCTCGTATGGCATCTATATCTTCCATCCGATTGTTCTTTACGCTTGTTCCGAAGGTGCAAAACGCCTATGTTGCACCTGCGAATATAAATGGGGGGGGTATTTGTGGCTATTCGTAGTGGTTTTAATAACCATCGCTCTATCTTGGGTTATGCATCGATTGGTGGATAAGAAGAAGACGTAGTTATCCATTTTATCACTTTTATCATTTTTATCATTTTTTATCGTTTTTTTTTGCATATATCAAAAAAAAGCACTATCTTTGCACTCGCAAAGATTTGTGAAGTATGCAAGAAGAACCTTGGACAATACAAATAAAACCCAAAAGCAATCTCTTTGATGTCGATCTCAAAGAGATTTATCGCTATCGCGACCTGCTGTGGATCATGGCAAAGCGCAACCTGCAAGCCAGCTACAAGCAGACCGTTCTCGGTTACGCGTGGTTCTTCATTGCTCCCATCCTCACTACCGCCATGATGACCCTCGTGTTCGGAAACATCGCCGGTATCTCCACCGACGGCGTGCCCAAACCGCTCTTCTACCTCGCGGGTACGATGTGCTGGGGGTTCTTCGCGACCTGTTTTAATGTCTGCGCAGGCGCGCTGAGTGGGTATGCGCATTTATATACTAAGGTCTATTTCCCGCGCTTGATACCGCCGTTGGCAGCGATTATCAGTAGCCTTGTGCCGTTTGCGATAGATATGTTTATTTTCTTCTGCATCTACGGCTATTTTGTCTTTGTAGGCAGTACGGCGCACTTCACGTGGGCGATTATGATGTTCCCCGTGCTGATGGTGCTGCTCGCGGGATTGGGTATCGGTATGGGGCTGTTCTGCAGCAGTATCTCGACCAAGTACCGCGATTTGGCTATATGTATCAGTTGGTTTATGAAACTCGTTATGTACGCCACACCGGTCATCTATCCGATGTCCACGATTACAAATCCGCTGATTAAGAAGGCGATCTTGGTCAATCCGTTGTCGGGGATTTTAGAGTGGTGGAAATACGGTTTTCTTGGCGAAGGTAGCCATGAATGGTGGATGTTGGGGTATTCGTTTGTAGCGATGGTTATCTTCCTGATTTTTGGTGTTATCATCTTTAATCGTGCGCAACGCACGTTTGCGGATACTGTTTAGGCAGCGGAGTTGCCGAAGGAATGGTTAGAGGACGGAGCGGAGCTCCTACTGGTTAGAGGTTAGAGGTGAGAGGACGGCAGCAAAGCTGCCTACTGGTTAGAGGCTATGTTCTCGCCTGTAGCGACGAAGGAGCGTCCATTAACCACGGCTGTAAGCAGCCGAATTAGTCTAAAAATGTGCAATTTTCCGAAAATTTGCACATTTTATTTGTGTATATCATTTTTTTTTTGTAATTTTGTCGCGAATTTGTATAATTACGTGTTTTTATGACCTCTAATCCACATATTTCCATAGTATCTCCCGAGTATAAAGGGGAAAAGATGGTGCAACAGCTCGTTGACCGAATCACGGCATCTGTTTCTACTATTACGGATAATTTCGAGATTATCCTCGTTAATGATGCTTCGCCCGATAATACATGGGCAGAGATAGAGAAGGTTTGTGCCAAGGATAAGCGGGTGAAGGGATTGGATCTGTCGCGCAATTTTGGGCAACACTATGCAATTACAGCAGGCCTCAATTATGCCAAAGGCGATTGGGTAGTAGTGATGGATTGCGATTTGCAGGATCGTCCGGAAGAGATACCGAACCTTTACAAAAAGGCGATGGAGGGATATGATATAGTTCAAGCAAGACGGGTGGTGAAGCATGTGGGGTGGTGGAAACGGATGTCGAGTGTGTGGTTCCATGCGGTGTTTGATTGGTTGAGTGGAAGCAAATCTGATCCTGGATTAGCGAATTTTGGTATCTATCATAAAAGAGTTATTCTTGAATTTCTTAAAATCCCACAGCAAGCACGTTCATTTGGCACTCTTTTAGATTTATTAGGGTATAACAAATATTATTATGATTTGGAACAAGATTCTCGCCTAGAGGGGAAAAGTAGTTATAATCTGTCTAAATTATTAAAATTAGCATTTGATGTTATTATAGCACAAACCAATAGACCATTGCGATTTGCTGTTGCCATAGGATTTGCGATGTCTATTATTTCATTTATTTTAGCACTTTATAATATTATTGCTAAAGTATTAGGAATAATTACATTGCAAGGATATACAACAACAATTTTTTCAATATGGTTTGTTGGAGGAATCATTTTATTTGTGATGGGAATAGTAGGATTATATATTGGTAAGATTTTTGATCAAGTAAAAGGCCATCCGCTATATGTGGTAAAAGAAGAAATTAATTTTTGAAAAGATGGGTAAGTATATTAATACAGGGAATGATGGATTTCAAAAAGCTAGAAACGATGAGTATGTCGATAAGTCAGAACTCATTGGCTTTGTGAATCGCGCACTCAGTACGGAGCATAATATGTTCTGTTTAACTCGGGCACGTAGATTTGGTAAATCTATGGCTGCCAAGATGTTATGCGCATATTACGATCATTCTTGTGATAGCCGAAAATTATTTGAGGATTTAAAGATAAGCAAAGATGCTACGTTCGAGCAATATTTGAATCAGTATCCTGTAATCTATTTGGATATTACCTACTTTACATCTACAGCTCGACCGGGGGAGAATTTGGTCTATAGGATGCAACGAGAGGTTTTGGAGGATATACAAGAAACGTATCATAATATTGCCCTTGCGAATGATAAACCATTGATAGAGAACTTGCTTAAGATCGCGGAACATACTAAGCAACGATTTATCATGGTAATTGATGAGTGGGATGCTATTTGCCGAGAGGCGGATAATACTCCCGAGATAATGAGGAATTATGTTGATTGGCTTAGAAGTCTCTTTAAGACCCCTTTAACGGATCGTGTTTTTGCGGGTGTATATATGACGGGGATACTTCCTATTATACAATACGATACTCAGTCTGCCTTAAATAATTTTGATGAACTGACAATGGTTAGTCCTGGAGTTTTAGGTGGTTATTTTGGTTTTACTATGCAGGAAATAGATACGCTGTGTGCTAAATATCAATTGGACAAAGATATGCTTCAACAATGGTATGACGGCTATCAATTAGGTGAAATAAAAGGGATATATAACCCTTATTCGGTGATGACGGCTATACGCAAAGGACGCTTGGAAAACTATTGGACTACAACGGGTGCATACGAGAGTCTGAAGAAATATATCGTCTTGAATTTTGACGGTTTGAGAGATGCTGTGGTTGAATTGATGATTGGCCATTCTGTGAAAGTAAATGTACTTCGTTTCTCCAATAACCTACGCGAGATTGCCAATCGCGATGCTGTTTTGACGGCGCTTGTACATTTAGGTTATCTTTCGTACGATAATGAAACTGAAATGGTGACTATTCCCAATCTTGAGGTACGTAAAGAGTTTGAAAAAACTATAGCCGACACGGGTTGGAATTATGTGGCAGATGCTATTAAAGAATCAGAGAACCTATTAGAATTGACTCTTCAAGGCGATTCTGATGCAGTCGCAAAGGCGATTGATGCTATTCATCAAGATAGTGCATCTGTTTTGCAATATAATGATGAGAATTCGCTTGCGTGTACGCTGTCGCTTGCGTATTATGCTGCAAAGAAAGATTATGAGATGATTCGCGAATTGCCCACAGGAAAGGGCTTTGCCGATATCGTTCTCTTGCCCCATAAGGGCGTGAATAAACCTGCATTATTGTTGGAACTTAAATGGGATAAATCTGCTCAAACAGCAATCTCACAAATTCGTGATAAACAATATACCGGATTATTATTGAGATACATTGGAGAAGTGGTTCTTGTTGGTGTAAATTATGATAAAGAAACAAAACGCCACGATTGTGAGATTGAGCATGTAGGACAAAGCAAAAGTAATACTAATGTTGTAAAAAGTAATACTAACGAAGATAAAAGTAATATTAACGATGTCGAAAGTAATACTAACAATGAGGATAGTAATACCAAACGGCAGAAAAATCAGCAATCTGTATTGGCGTTTTGTCGAGAATCGGATCATACAGCAGATGAAATTTTTGAACATTTAGGAATAAGCCGACAAGCGAAACATTATGATATCTATATTCAGCAATTGGTTTCCGACGGTCGGTTGTTGGATGTTACTCCTGAACGTAAACGTGATAAAAAATATAAAACTAATGGAACCAAATAAATACCCACAAGACCTTGTATTAGAGGGTTATGGTGTGAAATTAAAACGCCTTACTCATGATTGGTTTTTATATTGGTAAGATTTTTGATCAAGTCAAAGGACATCCGTTATTTCAATAGTTCGTTAAAAATTTGACTTTATAATAGTGCTAGGCGGCAGCTTTAAGTCCGTATAGCAAGAGATCTTTGAAATAGTGTTCTTTTAGCCCTTGATTTTTATGCAAGTTCGGTGCATTGCCGAACATTGATAAAA
>JAZLHD010000061.1:0-48016 GCA_045616645.1 Paludibacteraceae bacterium | reverse complement strand
TTTAGCATAAGTTTGTATATGCTCATATTTTATAGGAAGAAGAACTATGCTACTCTCTTTAATGCTTTGAACCATTTCGAACTCCGAGTTCCAAACATTTGCCCACAACCCTTTATTTCGATAGGCCAACACCAATTCTTTAAGAGACTCTATACTCATATAAAGTACATTGTCGTAATCTCTTAAGATAACATCTACATCCGAACTTAATTTGTCCGGTTCTACCATCATGTAAATGAAGATATTGGTGTCTATTAAGTATCGCATACTACACTAGCAGCATTGGGTCATTAACAAACACGTGCCCTCTAAGTTTCATCAAGTATTCATAAACCGGATTCAACTTCTTCTCTTCTTGCTTCTCTTTTTGTGCCATAATCGTACGTTTTTGATTGTTTTGCAGTTTTGCGCTGCAAAGGTACGGAAAAATTACGACATACGCAAGTTTTTTGCCAAAAATCGCACAAAAAACTTACTTTTTACGGTAATATCACTATTTCAAAGATCACTTTCTTGCCAAAGGATAGGTACTATCCTCAGCAATATGGGGTTACGGCAGGGAGCTTGCTCACTAGCAGTAACCACAGATGGATGATATTCGACGTCAGTCGATGGCAAGAAAGTAATCTTTGCCACCTCCGCCCTTATATTCGGGGGAATTTCGCATTAGCGAAAGGCGGCGTCCGAATATCATTATTTCAAAGATCATTTTGCCGTTTTAAGTCCGGCAGGGACTATGTCTTAATTTATATCTACGCGTATGCGTGAGGGGCTTTCTAAGTTACACGCACAAAAAAAGCGGTAACATCGCTACTGATATTACCGCTATAGGAAAAATTCAACTGGGATTCATGCGTTTAGAATCGCCACCATTTCTGCCGGAGTAACAACTCTCGGAGTAATTGGATAATGCTTAAGATTGCCTGTCACTAAATAAGAACCATCTATAGACAAGGATACTTCATAAAAAACACGATCCTTCTCGTCTAACATTGGAGCATCATACGCAAAACGCTCAGTTGTAATACCTTTAATACAGATTTTAGAGATTAACTCATCTATCAAACTTTTTGGCAGATGAAACTTTTCACGAGAAAGGACAAGTCGATATTCGCTTAAAATCTCATCATTAAAAACGGGTATTAACAAACCTGCATCTATGCTTTGGTAAATAAGACGAGTCGGAGATTGACTATTAGAAGTAATCAATGCCGAAACCAACACATTAGTATCAATAACTGCGTACATACTCATTGTCGTGCGGCAGCAATCTCTGCGTTAATCTCATTCAACGACCACTCATGATCCGGAGCAGCATAACGATTCATCTCTCCGAACAAATCAGAGAAACTCCGAGATTGAGGCGATTGTAGGTGTTTACTCTTAACTAAATACCCCATCTTCTCCATTAACTGAGCCACAAACAGAGCATCTGTTCTTGGTACCGAAATAACTACATCTTCCATAATATCTCCTTTCGTTTTTGCAGTTTTGCGCTGCAAAAGTACGGAAAAATTCTGACATACGCAAGTTTTTTGCCTAAAATCGTACAAAAAACTTACTTTTTACGGTAATATCAATATTTCAAAGATCATTTCGTCTTTCAATATATAGACGCAAATAGCAGACACTTTAAGTCTGCTATTCCCCCATCCAACGACGAGATGGGATACGGGTGGACTCCACAGAGTCTATATAATGCTCTATCGATTGCCAATATTGGGACGTACTATACCTGTGCGCCATCGTCTTACGATTATATTGTTTCAAATACGACAAATGACGCAAATCAAACTGCTCATCATGCTCCCTCGCGTACGTACGTAATGCTGTATATTCACTGATCGCACACGTGCGTATGTGCTGCGCTGCCGCCTGCTCTTCCAACGAACAAGAAGCATTCGCTAATAAATAACCCACAATATCCCCCTTCACCTTACATAGCATAGCTTTCTCGGAAAGACTACTCTCCAAAGGCAAATCCCATTGCGATAAGTTTTGTAAGATTTCGTTGATTGACATATAACAGGTTGTTGTTTAGCGATTAGGTGACACAAAAAAAGCGGGACTGCTGAACGCTGTTCCCGCTATATACAAATATAAAAGCGGGACTGCATTGCTGCTGTTCCGCCAACCGAGGCTCTGGTATTGCCCTTTTCGCTTAAACAGCAACACCGAAGCCCACGCCGAATATGCTCACACGCGTACACGTATATATCAAAGGTGTACGGTAGTTTACATACCACGGGTCATCTAATGCTGCAATGTCTTTAGCGAAAAATTGAAATTTACCAGATTCCGATTGGCCAAGAACAAAGCGCGTTAAACGCCTTTTCAATATGTCTGCAAGCCCCACCCACGAATGCTAACGTTACGCAGACATCCCGACGTGAGCTTGCTTTTTGGGTTTAATTTTTCGGTCTACACGAGACCACAAAAAAACCACTTTGATAATCAAAGCGGCTACTATCAAAGGTCGTTGTGCGCAAATAACTGAACAACAACACCTTAGATTTGCATAAGCTGTAGTGTGCCTGGGTAGCCGTTTACTGTCTTATCAAATTCGAGTGCAAAGGTACGACTTTTTTTTTATATGTGCAAATTTATTTGCAGTTTTTTTTATTTTTTTTTAGTAGAGACTATAGGTTACTCGGCAAAGAGGTTTCCTTGTTTCTGGTCCTCAACGGCTTTCTTCCAACACTTGCGGCAAAGAGTGATATATTTATCCTCTCCTCCAATTTCAATCTGTGAGCCATCCGTCACAATCATTCCATTCGGATCAATACGCGCATTGATAATCGTCTTATCCCCACACGAACAAGCCGACTCCACCTCCGCAATCTCATCCGCTAACTCAAACAGACGCTTCGAGCCGGGGAAGAGATGACTCTGGAAGTCCGTACGCAAACCATAACAAGTAACATCAATCCCTAACTTATCCACTACATCGGAGAGCTGGTCAATCTGTTTCTCCGACAAGAACTGCGCCTCGTCCACAAGAATCTGCTTGAACCCACCCACTACATGCGCATGCAGGTTCTTAACCACATCAAAAACATCGGTATCCGTCTTGATGAGCACACACTCACGACTTAAACCACAACGAGAAGAAATAGCATTCTTGCTGTTACGATCATCTATCGCCGATTTCATGGCTAAAAACTGGACACCACGCTCTTGCAAACCGTATGCATTGGCGATAAGCATCATACTCTTCCCCGAGTTCATGGGGGCATAAATGAATTTTAGACGAGGCTTCATATTTATTTACAAATTGACAATTTACAATTTACTATTGGATAAGTTGTTTAGATGGCAGAGCATGAGAGAGCCGTCTTCACGGCGGAGATGCATGCCATTGCCTTCACAATAACGGAATAACGCACACCGATTACAAGGTTCCGCCTTTCGCATCCACGTGCGGTCACGATAAGACTGAAAACCTTTCTCCCAAATGTCCCAGAAGTTATCCTTATATATATTTCCTTGATAATATTTTCCACGAATAGACGTACACGCCGAGATGGATCCGTCAATGAGAATAGAAGCCGTCGTGATACCCGCTGTACACAAATACAGATGGTCACGCACCTGTCCCTCGTAGTTCCCTAAAAAACCATCACAACCATAAGAAACATGATGACCGGCTTGGCGCTGCGTCTGAATAAAATCGAGCAACTGTTTCAGTTGTTTAGGTTGCAGCAACAAGGCCGGATTAGATGCCGCCCTACCCATAGGTGCTATTGTCACCAATCGCCAATCGCGACAACCTAATGACCATAGATAATCCTGTATCGAATCTAAATGGTCTATATTCGCTTGATGGACACAAGTGACCACATCCCACGTCAAACCCTTCTCGGCAGCAGCGAGCTGAATGGCTCGTGTAGCCCCCTCAAAAGCGCGAGGGTGCTGACGCATCCAGTTATGGTCTTGCTCCAAGCCATCCAGACTAATCGACATAGACCTCAACCCCGCCTGTCGCAAAGCGCGAAAACGTTGGGGCGTTAACGCAAGTCCATTCGTAACCATACCCCACGGATATTCCCTATCGTATAACGCTTTACCAATCGTTTCCAGATCGGTGCGCATCAGCGGTTCACCCCCCGAGATGACAATCATCAGGTGATGCGGATTGACATGCGGAGTGACTTGTTCATCAAGAACCTTCAAAAAGTCCTCGGCAGGCATATCGGGTTGTGTCACCGACGCAACACAATCGCTACCGCAATGCAGACAATGCACATTGCAGCGGAGCGTTGATTCCCAAAACAGTTGCTGCAATGGGTGCAACGTCTTGAGGTTCTTGCGACGCCAACGCTCAAGTTCGAGGGCTATTTTGAGACGCAGTTTCATTCCACAGGTGTAGGAGTGGTCGGGTTTAATGAATCCACTTTTGTGGAGTCGTTTTCGTGGAGGCGTTGATATACTTCCGGCGGAATGCCATAGAGGCAAACCATTTTCTCTTGAAGAGGTTCTTTCACGATGACATCACCGGTAGAAACAACATCGTCCGTTGTCTCCACATTATCGGATTTGTTGACTTGTTGAGACTTGCAGCCTACAAACAAAGTGACTAAGGCAGCAAGAAACATGTTGAGACGGATTAGAATTTTGGATTTCATATTTTGAAGATTGACTATTGAAGATTGAAGATTAGATTAAGTCCATCACACGGTGGGCGAGGGCGTTGGCTTCGTCCATGGTGGCGGCTTCGGAATAAACACGGATGATCGGTTCTGTGTTCGACTTACGCAGATGTACCCACCCATCAGCAAAGTCAATCTTAACGCCATCTTTATCACTTACGCGCTCGGAAGCAAACGTCTGTTTGACTTTGGCTAAGATAGCATCCACGTCCATCTCCGGCGAGAGGTCAATACGGTTCTTAGAAATAAAATAATTCGGATAGGTCTTGCGCAGTTCGCTCACTTTCATCCCCTTATGAGCCAACAGACTCAAGAACAAAGCAATACCTACCAACGCATCGCGACCATAGTGAGAAGCAGGATAGATGACACCCCCATTGCCTTCACCACCAATAACCGCCTTCGTTACTTTCATCTCTGTGGTTACATTCACCTCACCCACGGCAGAAGCGGAATACGAACCACCATGCGCCTTGGTGACATCCGACAATGCGCGAGTCGAAGACATATTACTAACCGTATTACCCGGCGTATGACTGAGTACATAATCCGCCACGGATACCAACGTATATTCCTCTCCAAACATCTCACCATTCTCGCAGATGATAGCCAAACGATCCACATCGGGATCCACTACAAAACCAACATCGGCCTTCCCCTCTTTGAGCAAGTCGGCAATCTGCGTGAGATGTTGCGGAAGAGGTTCGGGGTTATGCGGGAACTGCCCATTGGGCGTACAGTTGAGTTCGATAATATTCTTCACACCTACAGCTTTGAGAATAGCCGGAATAGCCAGACCGCCTACCGAGTTGACGCAGTCAATGGCAACGGTGAAGTTCGCCTTGCGAATAGCCTCTAAGTCCACAAGTTCCAGTTCGGTCACTTTTTGAACGTGATAAGGCAGATAGTCCTTGTTCGTTACCGAACCAAGGTCATCCACCTGAGCAAAAGTAAAGTCCTCTTTTTCAGCAATAGCGAGAACCTGTTTGCCCTCTTTATCGGTTAAGAACTCACCGAGGTTATTAAGCAGTTTGAGGGCGTTCCACTGCTTAGGGTTATGACTGGCGGTAAGAATGATTCCACCATCGGCTTTTTCTCCAATAACCGCCATCTCAGTGGTCGGTGTAGAAGCCAAACCGATATTTATCACCTCGCAACCCATGGCAACGAGGGTTCCTGTCACCAATAAGTCCACCATCGGACCCGAGATACGAGCATCACGACCAACTACAATACGAGGACGCGAAACGCCCATAGCTTCTGCACGCTGAACCGCAAAAGCAGCCGTGAAACGAACAACATTAACGGGATCTAAACCGTCACCTACGCGGCCACCTATCGTGCCACGAATTCCTGAAATTGATTTAACTAAAGACATTATTTCTTATTGCTTATTGTTTATTGCTTATTGTTTTCCTCTCCACCTTTCCGCCTATCCGCCTTTCCGCCTCTCAGCCCTTCCACGTAGTGTCTATCGTCGAAGGGGTGAGGGCGACGAAACCATGGTGCAGTGCCCATTCGTCGGTATCTTCCGCATCCGGTTCTTGGTTAAAGAACTGCCCACCGAGTTTATAGAACGTTCCACCTTCCTCATCGGTATGAGTCGAAACCTCCTCATCCCAATAACCCTTGCACTGGCGGGTAAGGCGAATGCCTTGAATCGGTCCGACGGGAGCATTGAAGTTCCAACACTTACCATAAGGCACGGAAGGAAGGTCGATAATCTCTTGAACAACTTGTTTAACGTAAGGAACCATGAAATGGAAATCCTCATCGGGATCATAACTATCAATAGACAATCCCAGTGAGCGTATACCGTTCTCGGCTCCCACAAAAACAGCTCCCATCGTACCCGAATAGATGACGTTGATAGCAGCATTGGAACCGTGGTTGATGCCCGAAACCAGCAGGTCGGGTTTGCGCCCCTGATAAATTATATGTATTGCCAGTTTGACGCAGTCCGAAGGCGTTCCATTAGACATGTAAACCGTATGTTTAGGCGTCTGTTCCACACAGTTGAGCAAAAGGTTATCAAAGGTGATAGCATTTGATTTACCGGACTGAGCCGTACCGGGGGCTACCACGGTGACGTGCCCAAACTGCTCCATTATTTCCAGAAGGGTCATGAGGCCTTTCGCGCCCCAACCATCGTCGTTGGTGATAAGTATTTCCATTAGCGTTTAATTTTCATTTTGAGGTCATAACCATACGGGGTGACGGAGTTCTGCTCTGCAGTAAAACCCAGTTTGCTGGGGCAGATGATACGAGCTTGAGTATCGGGATATTTCATCAATCCGATAGCCAGATGCCATGCTGTACACGCAGCCGTTTGGTCCGTTAAGTACGCAAACTCAACAGGAGAGGGCGCATTGAGCGTGGACCAGAAAGAGGCCGTGTCGTATGGCTCGGTCAGAGTATAACGGCGATAACGAACAACCGCTATCTCACTGGGGACAATCGCTTTCTGAGTGGTGTCGCCCAGAACATCAATGCGGAAATAGAAATAGTCGTATCCCTTCACTTTATACCACGCATTGGGGTGACCTGCCCAATCATAATCATTGGCGGGTTCGTCCCCCTCAAAAATCTCATAATTATGCACGGACATATACGTCTTGATATTGTCCTTCTCTTGTTGCAAAAGGCGGGCATACGTGTTTCCTTTACAAGAAGTAAAAACCATCATACTGCCAAAAAAGATGCCCAAAATATAAATAACGTGTTTCATAATCATTGTACTTTAACCTCAATAAGAACGTTTGTAAACGGGGGTATTTGTTCTGTGCCTTGTGATCCGTAAGCAGCGTAGTAAGGAGCAAGAACCTTAAAGTTTATAGTTGAACGTTGATAGTTTAAGGTGATAAAGTTCTCTACCGCCATCGGGAGTTGACATTTGCCTAACTGATAATGACCTTGCACATCGGACAGCATCTTATCATTCAAGTCTCGGGTGATGAGATGAAGAGCAATGGGGCGCTCCGGACTATAAGCATAGTTCAACGGAATAGTATCAGGTTCGCACCATGAGCCGTCCTCTTGTTCAAACCATCGTCCTGCGTGATTGCGTATATAGTTGATCAGTTCTCTATCCGCTGCCTCTGCCAACTGTTGGTTCAACTCCACCATCGCCAATGTAACCGAGTCCGGTTCTGTCGCCTGTCCCGACCGTTGCGAAGGGCGTTGAGGGGCGATAGAACAAGCCGTCATTGCTACAAGCAATGCTATAGTGGAAAGTTGATAGTTTATAGTTGAAAGAAGTTTCAAAGTTCTAAAGTTTAGTAGTAGATAAAGTGATTATTTTGCGAGACGTAGGAGGTATTGACCGTATGCAGTTTTGGATAACTCGTTTCCTAAGGTACGCAGTTGGTCAGAGGTGATCCAACCATTGCGCCAACATATCTCTTCAATACAAGACACATAAAATCCTTGGCGGTTTTGGATAGTAGCAATGAAGTTACCCGCTTCAAGTAAACTATCACAGTTACCGGTATCGAGCCATGCAAATCCGCGACCGAAGGGTTGAACACGCAGGGTACCTTGCTGCATATACACTTTGTTGAGATCGGTTATCTCATACTCACCACGAGCAGAGGGCTGCAAAGCAGCGGCTTTGTCACAAACAGTATTGTCATAGAAATACAGACCCGGAACAGCATAGTTCGACTTGGGTTGCTGCGGTTTCTCTTCTAACGAGAGTACATTATAGTGTTCATCAAACTCCACCACTCCATACGCGCGTGGATCAGATACCTCGTAACCAAAGATACAAGCCCCACCCTGGTTTTCAACATGAGCGACAGCCTCTTTTAACATCTGACGGAAACCCTGTCCGTAGAACAAGTTATCCCCTAAAATAAGACATCCAGCTTCCCCATTCAAGAACTCTTTACCCAGCACAAACGCTTGTGCTAAACCATTGGGTACGAGTTGTACCTTGTAACTGAGTTTGATACCTAATTTAGAGCCATCCCCTAACAGTTCCTCAAACATCGGTAAGTCACGAGGAGTGGAGATAATTAGAATCTCTTTTATCCCAGCCAAAAGAAGGGTCGAAAGAGGGTAATAAATCATCGGCTTGTCATAAACAGGCATAATCTGTTTGCTGATAGCCTTACTTAATGGATAAAGGCGTGTGGCAGAGCCTCCGGCTAAAATAATTCCTTTCATATTCATTTACAATTTGACAATTTACCATTTATTATGTGTTGAGCAGCGACAGAGGCGACGGGTTGGTTACCGAGCAGGTTACGCAGGTCATCAAAGTGCTGTAACATGGTTTGGCGATAAGGTTCGTCGGTTAGAAGTCGTTTCACTTCGGTTTCGATATTTTTCACCGTAAAGAGGTACGCAATCAGTTCCCGAATAACCTCTTGGGGTTCGCCTTTCTCATTTCGTATATCGAGGATAATATTCGGTAGGGTGAAATGGCGAATCGTAAATAAAGCTTTCCAAATCAGTCCAAGTAGATGTGGACAAGCCACATGATAAACCGCCACTTCGGGACACCCAAGCAGTGCCGCTTCAAGGGTAGCGGTTCCGCTATTGACAATGGCGACGGCTGATTTGCTCAGCAAATCATAGTTGAGAGTGGAGAGTTTAGAGTTTAGAGTAGTTCCTAAGTGGAAAGTGGAAAGTATTTGCTCGTAAAACTCCGTAGGGATAGAGGGGGCTTGGGCAATGCGTATCTCATAATCAGGAAAACGTCTTGCCGCCTCTAACATCTTAGGCAAGCAGTTTTTAATCTCCGACCTCCGCGAACCGGGGAGAAGTGCTATTATCTTTGACCGCTTCGCTGAAAGACCGCTGCGCACCGAAAGACATTCTTCCGCGGTAGGATTACCCACGTAGGTGATTTGTGATTGGTGATTGGTATAAAACGCTGGTTCAAAGGGGAAGATACAGAGCACTTGATCGCAAAGGGCAAGTATTTTCTTTTTACGCCATTGTTTCCACGCCCACACCTTAGGTGGAATATAATAAACGATCTTAATCTTCGGCAGGTTCTTACGGGCAAACTGCGCCATCTTAAGATTAAACGATGGATAATCAACCAACACCAATACGTCGGGTTGCTCGGTCAAGAGGGCTTGCTTGGCAATCGCAAAGTTTTGTCGAACAACCGCTATATTCTTTAGTACGGCAACGACCCCCATAAACGCCAAATCGCGTATATGGCGGAACAACCGACAACCCGCAGCCTCCATCTTATCTCCACCAAAACCGGAGAAAGAGGCAACGGGGTCTTGTTGTTTCAAGGCTTCGATGAGATGCGAGGCGTGCAAGTCTCCCGAAGCTTCGCCGACTAAGAAAAAATATGTCATGTTTATTGTTTAGAGTTTACTTCGCGGGGGGTCATGACGAGTTCAAACATGTTGTCCGATTGCAGCAGTTGCTGCGTCATGTTCTGTACGCTTTCTTTGGTTAGACGCTCAATGGCAGGAGCATAATCGGTGATATAGTTGACACCATAAACCTCTTTGGAACGAAGGATACTCATCCACCAGTCATTATCTTCGAGGTTTTGCTCATAGTCTTTGCGCATGGATGCTTTTTCCTTATTGAGGTCACTCTCCAGAGGTCCATTCTGTGCGATTGTTTGTACTTCCTCATGAATGATAGCCATAAGTTGTTCTTGTTTCTCAGGATCGGTATCGAAACTCATAAATAGATAAGCGCAATCCACAGGACGACGAGCCAAACGACCGGCTACACCTACCCCATAACTACCGCCCTCGCGTTCACGAATAGACTCCAAATAACGGGTGCTCAAGCAACGGCCTAACATGCGCATATTCAAGTCATTATCGAGGGTATAAGGGATATCGTAAGAGGAATACTCAATGAAGTTTGATGCCTTGCGGACCTTCATATCTTGAGTGAAATAGTTACGTTGTTGTCCGGCAGGACGACGGATACCACTATCTTTGAACGAAGACTTTTTGCCCTTCGCTTTCATTGAACCGAGGTATTGACAAAGCAGATGACGGGTAGCCGCATCGTTCGGGTCAATATTTCCCACAAGAACAAACGTGAAATTTGCCGGATTAGCGTATAACTGTTTGTGAATGCGCATAATAGCATCCAGACTCACCGCCTCTAATGTCTTCTTATTGTAAACGAAAGCTCTTGGGTTATGATCCGCCCGCATTAGAGTGACAGAGTCTGTAAAGATAGCATTGGGAGTGGTCTCCTTATTCGCAATCGAACTTGCAAACATCGACATCAACGAAGCGAAAGCTTGGTCATCGCGACGAGGTGCCGTGAAGCACAAATATACAAGTTGGAGCATCGTCTCAAAATCCTTAACGGTAGAAGCACCTTCTATCTCCGCATATTCGCCAAGATACATTTGTACATTCGCATTCTTACCCGTGAGGACTTTGCGTAACCCATTATAATCGAAATCGCCTAACCCCATGAACTCCATGGCGGGGCTCATTAAGTGCGCACTCGGAATATCTTCGGTATTAAGCAGTGCCAAACCGCCGGGGGCGTACGCTTCGAGTTGAATGTCGTCCTCTTTGAACTTCGTGGGTTTGATAACAACGCGTACTCCGTTAGAAAGGGTGAACGTGGTGGTACCCAACATCTCATCGGTAATCGTTTTCTTGATGAAACCGGCCTTAGGCAAACGCTTGATTAAGTCTTGATTAACCACATTCTCTTGAGGAGCCTCTATCTCTGCCTCTCTTACAGAAGCGAGCATTTCAAGAATAGCTTCCTTCGTTGGGATATTCACCTCGGGTTTAGCCGGACCCGTGATAGCAATGGTAGGAACAGAAGTAGCATACATCTTTGCCATTTGGTTAATCGCCTCAATAGGCAATTTAGGCAATATTTGTTGGACAGCTGCATATTCCCATTCAATACCGGGCATCACATCTCCATCCTCAAAATGGTTGATACACTCTTGTGCCAAACTGCGGCTCTCACGAGTAGCGCGACCATTGTAAGCTGTCTCATAATCGGAAAGCATCTGGGTCTTGGCGCGTTCCAGTTCTGCATTTGTAAAGCCATAACGACTCATCTTCTCCACAAAGAGCAGCTGGTCTTTCAAAGCCTCTGTCTCTTGTCCCTCTTTAGGAATATAATAGAGTTCAAAGGCATCTTTCAGTTTAGCCAGTTCGTTATAGATACCCGCTGCTCCTATGAAGGTGCAGTTTGGATCCATCTGTTTCTCATTCAGTCGCTCGTTCATCATTCTACGAATGAGAGCATGAATGATATCATACTGGTATGCCAAATCCGTTCCTTTGAGGTGAGAAGGCTTTTGAGCATGTTTGTATTGGATTCTCAACATCGCACTTTGTGCCTCAGGATCGGTCACAATAGCAATCAGCGGCTCCTCGTTATCATTAACCGAATAGAGGGGTCTCTCTCCACGATTCTCACGCTCAGGGACATCTGCCCATAAGGCTTTGATCTTATTCTCAATGGCATCTACATCTATATCTCCCACCACGATAATAGCTTGGTTATCGGGACCATACCATTTCTTGTAGTAGGCACGAAGGGCATCATAACTGAAGTTATTGATCACCGCCGTATCACCAATGACATCGCGAATACCATAACGGCTATTGGGATAGATGAGTGAATCCAGTTTGGTATTCATACGGAAACGAGCATCAAAACGGGTACGCCATTCCTCGCGGATAACGCCACGCTCGGCATCAATCTCCTCTGGTAACAGAAGCAGACCACAAGCCCAGTCATGCATCACAAGCAAAGCGGAGTCAATAATACCTTCCCGAATCGTGGGCACATTAGACAGACGATACACGGTCTTGTCAATGGAGGTATAAGCGTTGATGTCCCCACCAAAATTCACACCGATAGACTCAAAATAATTGATGATTCCCTTGCCCGGGAAGTGTTGCGTACCATTGAAGGCCATGTGCTCTAAGAAGTGAGCCAAACCATTCTGGTCGTCTTCTTCAAGAATAGCACCTACGGCTTGTGCGATGTGAAACTCGCAACGCTGTTTAGGCTGCTCATTATGGCGAATATAATACGTCAAACCATTAGGCAGTTGTCCATAACGAACCGCTGAATCCAGCGGCAATTGTTGGGGCTGTTGAGCCAATAAGGTTAATGCTGATACAAAGCATAAAACCAATACGATAAACTTTTTCATTTGCTTTATCTTTTTAACTTTAAACTTACAAACTTCTTTCAACTTTCAACTTTCAACTTTACGAGAAACTCGTTTTTTCTTAGGTTCCGCCGCAGCGAGGGCAGCCGCATTCTCATCGAGGATACTATCGCCACGGGACTTCCACTGTCTGGGACCGAGGATACGTTCCACATCTTCGGACGTGATAACCTCACGCTCAATCAGCAGTTCGGCTAATTGGTGGTGTCCCACTTCGTTCGTTGTGAGGATCTCGCGAGCCCGTTTCATCTGTTCGGCGATGATAGCCGCAGACTCTTTATCTATAATCTCCGCCGTAGCCTCCGAATAGGGTTTAGTGAAACCATATTCATAGCGACCGGTTGAATCGTAGAAACTAACGTCTTTCAGTTTATCCGACATGCCATAATAAGCCACCATCGAATAAGCCTGTTTCGTAGCGCGTTCGAGGTCATTGAGTGCGCCCGTCGATGTCTGGTCTAAGAAGAGCTGTTCAGCAGCACGACCTCCTAAGAGTGAGCATAACTCGTCCAACAGGTGATCCTTATTGGTCAGTTGTCTCTCCTCGGGTAAGTACCACGCGGCTCCCAAAGCGGCACCACGCGGAACAATCGTCACCTTAACCAGCGGATTAGCGTGTTCAAGCATCCAAGAGATAGTAGCGTGTCCTGCCTCGTGGAAAGCAATAGAGCGTTTCTCTTCAGGGGTCATGATCTTCGTCTTACGCTCCAAGCCTCCAATGATACGATCGACAGCGTCCATGAAGTCTTGTTTGCCCACTTTCTTATGTCCATTACGAGCCGCAATAAGAGCCGCCTCGTTACATACATTGGCTATATCCGCACCCGAGAATCCGGGAGTCTGTTTGGCAAGGAAATCAACATCCACGGTGTTGTCCAGTTTGATGGGTTTGAGATGAACGAGGAAGATCTCCTTACGCTCTTGCAGGTCCGGCAGTTCGACATGTATCTGCCTATCAAAACGTCCTGCACGCAGCAAAGCAGCATCAAGGACATCGGCACGGTTCGTGGCAGCTAAGATGATCACACCCGAGTTCGTTCCGAAACCATCCATCTCCGTGAGCAGTTGGTTCAATGTGGATTCGCGCTCATCGTTTCCACCCGTCATCACGTTCTTCCCACGAGCACGACCGATAGCGTCTATCTCGTCAATGAAGATGATTGCGGGAGCTTTCTCTTTGGCTTGACGGAAGAGGTCTCGCACACGACTGGCACCTACCCCCACGAACATCTCCACGAAGTCGGAACCCGACATTGAGAAGAAAGGCACATCCGCCTCACCGGCTACGGCTTTGGCCAGCAGCGTCTTACCCGTCCCGGGAGGGCCTACTAACAATGCACCCTTAGGAATCTTACCACCCAAATCGGTGTATTTCTTCGGATTCTTGAGGAAAGCGACAATCTCCTCTACCTCTTGTTTAGCACCATACAGACCCGCCACATCCTTGAAAGTGACTTTGTCTTTTTTCTCCTTATCAAACAACTGCGCACGCGCTTTGCCCACACCAAAAATACCACCGGCAGCCGAACCCATACCGCGACCCATCCACACAAAGAACAACACAAGAAGAATAAACGGCACAATATTCGTTAAGATAATAAACCAATAGTCGTGAGTCTTGGCATACGTCACATCAATAGGGGAGAGGTTATTGGCTTTGCGCCCCTCATTGATGGAAGAGATATACTTGCTAAACTCCTCCACCGAAGGAATAAGCACCATCACTTCGCCATCGCGCTCTTTACCAACATCCGTTGAACCAAAAACCAACGGATACGACTCCGAACGAACAAGCGCCTTGGCTTTGTTATCGTCGTAGATAGTGAGTTTAGCAAAGTTGTCGTTCTCAATATATGCTGTGAACTGAGTATAACTTAAGTCTTTTTGTTCTTTCTCTTTGTTGGAAGGATAGAACATGAACATAATCAGTCCAAACATCAAAAGATAAAAGATCCAGCTCATAATACGGGATCTGCGCCCATTAGGACGATTGTTGGGATTTGTTCCCTGATGTTTATTATTCTCATTCATAATCTTACTCATCTGCTAATTCAGTTATTTTTCCATCTGCCCATAAATGCTCTATATCATAGAAGGCGCGAGGCTCACGCTGCATCACATGTACAAAAATCGAGCCATAATCAAGTGCAATCCACTCAGCATTCTCTTGTCCCGCTATCGAAAGTGGGTGTACATGGGTCTGGGTTCGTACATAATCATCAATCTCATCCGCCATAGCCGCAGCATGGGTGTTAGACGTTGCGGTGACGAGGACCATTGCTTCTACCGGTGCCTCGGGAATAGAGGCTAAGTCAATGGTTACAATCTGATGCCCCTTCCGATTACGGATGGCCTCTACAATGACCTGCATCAGTTTTTTAGTTGTTATCTCTTTTGCCATACAATAAAATTTATCTCTTTTCTAATCTTGCGTAAGTCAACATCAATGTCTTCTTACCTACATTATCAAACTTTATATCTATCTTATCCACCTCGTTCTCGTTATACACACACAAGACCGTTCCCTCTCCAAACACCTTATGATACACGCGGTCACCTTGCGCCCATCCGGCATCGTTCACCGTGCATCGTGCATCCTGCACCGACTTTAGCACTCGTCCTTTTTCCGGAAATGCCGGAAACACCGGAGTTTCCGGTTTCCTCGTTGCAAAACTCCCTTGCCTAATACAGTTCCTATCCAGTTCCTTCAAGAACCGCGAGGGGTTGCAGAAGTTCAGTTGCCCATTCTTATACCGCTGTCTGGCGAAAGACAGATAGCAGCGGGCCATGGCCCGTGTGATAGCGACATATAACAAACGACGCTCTTCCTCTATATCCTCTGCCCGAACGCAATACTGCGAAGGGAATAGATCCTCCTCTAATCCCACGATAAACACTACGGGAAACTCCAACCCTTTCGCTGCATGTACGGTCATGAGCGTGACACGCTCCGTCGGATCATCGGTGTGCTCATCTTGGTCGGTAAGCAACGCCACCTCACCTAAGAAATCGTACATCGGAGTAAAGTCAATACCCATCTGTGTGCGCGTCTCCACGAACTCACGAATAGCGTTGAGTAGTTCGTTGAGGTTCTCCACCCTATCCTGCCCCTCCGGCGTCGTGTCCATTGCTGCTTCCATCATCACCCCCGACAAACGAAGCGTGTCTTGCGCAAACGTGTAAGCATCTTTCGTATCCAACTCCTCGCGACGCACTGCCATAAACTGTGCAAACTCCATCAGACTCTTACGAGCCATCGGTACCACGGTCAAATGATAAGCATCGGGGTCGGCTGCCACTTCAAGCAGGCTCACATTATGCTCTTGGGCACATTCAGACAGTTTGCGTAAGGTCGTGTCTCCAATATGTCGAGCAGGGAGATTGATGATTCGTTGAAGTGCCTCGTTATCTTTCGGATTGGCTGCCAAACGGAAGTAACAGATAGCATCTTTGATCTCCTTGCGCTGGTAGAAACTCATCCCACCATAGATACGATAAGGAATACCTAACTTTCTCAGTTCTCCCTCAAAAGCACGCGACTGCGCGTTCGTGCGATAAAGAACGGCTATCTGGTTATAACCCACTTTGTTCACGATGTGTTCGCGAGAGATTTGACTAATCACCTCCTGCGCCTCATCTCGATCGGACTGATAGAGTTGCAAGGACACTTTCTCTCCTACATCGTTTTTTGAGAAGACGGATTTATAGAGTTGACGTTGGTTGTGCTGAATAAGCGAATTAGCAAGATTGACAATACACTGCGTCGAACGGTAGTTCTGCTCCAACTTATCCACTCGCGCATTGGGATAGGTTTGCTGAAAAGAGAGGATATTGGTTATATCCGCCCCACGGAACGAGTAGATGGACTGTGCGTCATCGCCCACCACCGTGACCAAGTTCTCCGGTTCGGCAAGGATCTTGACAATGAGGTATTGTGCATAGTTCGTATCTTGATACTCATCTACTAAGATATACTTAAAAACAGATTGGTAGTAAGAGCGCGCCTCAGCATTGTTTTGCAATAACTGACACATAAGCATCAGCAGGTCATCAAAATCAACCGCATTGGCGTCCCTTAGACGAGCCTGATAAGTCTGATATACCAACGGCATATCATACGTGCGGTCGTAACGGTCTTGATCGATATACGACTTCACCAATCCGTATGTCTCGGGAGTACAGAGTCTATTCTTCGCCGTAGAGATTTTATTAAGCACCAATGCCGGCTTGTAAATCTTCTCGTCTAAACCTTTGTCTTTGAGAATGCGCTTGATAAGAGATTTGCTATCAGCGGTGTCGTAGATGGAAAAATCGCGTGTCAGTCCTAAGTGTTGTGCCTCTTGCCGTAAGATACGAGCGCAGATAGAGTGGAACGTACCCATCCATAAGTATCGAGCCTTATCCACACTGACCAATCGCCCGATGCGCTCCTTCATCTCCCGTGCCGCTTTGTTGGTAAACGTGAGGGCAAGGATACGATTCGGCTCCTCACCTAACTCGTCCAGTAAGTAGGCTATCTTATAGGTGAGGACACGTGTCTTACCCGAACCTGCTCCGGCGATAACCAACTGCGGTCCGTCGTTATAGACCACCGCCTGGCGTTGCACCTCATTTAATTCACCCAAAAGCATTTCCTTTTCCACTCTAAACTCTTAAACTAATTAACTACTCTAAACTCTAAATTACAAGTTCCTAATCCTCCACTCATTCGGATAATGATTATTGAGTCGATTACCCACGTTCTTAGCAAAACCAAGAGGTACGTCTTGATAGGTGAGTAAGAGTTGCCCCAACGGCAGGCGTTCGGTCAAAGGTATACCTTCGGTTCGGAGGTATGCCAGTGCTTGCTCTAAACTGAGTTCTATTTCAGGGAACACTCCTCTCTTAAACGCTTTAGACATAGCCAACGAGTGTTGAGGCGCAATGGATTTGCCGCGCTCCTCGCCCAAGCCAAAACCGATTGTAATACACGTCAGTCGTTCCGACAAGATGTCAATGAGCTGTTTATGCCGCATCGCGTATGCCGTAAGAAAACGGTCCGATTGGCGGATGGCCCAGTCTTCGGGGTTCTGCAACCAAGATGTTGCTATCTGAACATAATTCTGATTATTGGCAGTAGAGTGCGATTTAGCGTCCTTGATCTTGAAGGGCGCAAACACATCCTCGTTTTTGCGCAAGGCGCAGATATAAAATCCTTCTCCTTTCGTGCGGTGAGGATAGAAATGATACCCTGGATACCCCTCTACGATATTCCACGACTCGTCCACCTCTAACGGCAAGATGGTTGCGCCCAAGCACTCACTTATCCAAAGCACATTGTTCTCATTCTCCTCGCGATTGAAGGTGCAAGTCGAGTAAATCAGTACACCCCCGGGTTTGAGGCTGTCCCAAACATCCATCAAGATAGCGCGTTGACGCTCCGCACACATCTGTACGTTTCGTAGCGACCACTGGGCACGCGCCTCATCGTCTTTGCGCATCATTCCCTCACCCGAACAAGGAGCATCCACTAACACACAGTCAAACAGATTCACACACCTCTCACCGAAATGCGCGGGCTGATTATGGGTCACTACGGCATTGCCGTTACCCCATTTCTGCAAGTTCTCCGACAGCACAAACAGCCGTTGGCGGTTCACCTCGTTGCTCACTAACAACCCCTCTTGCCCAAGGTGCTGGCTTATCAACGTGGACTTTCCCCCCGGGGCGGCGCATAGGTCAAGCACGATGCTATTGGAGGGCACATACTGATCCAAGGCTTGTTGTAAAAACATAGAGGACGCCTCTTGCACGTAGTAGCAACCGGTGTGTAAGAGGGGATCCAATGTGAACTGCGGACGCTCCGATAAGTAATAGCCGTCCACATGCCATGGCACTTCGTCTATATCACAAGGAAAAGAGAGCTCGTCTCTCTTGTCGTTCAATCGAATAGAGGTCACCGGAGGAGTATCCAATGCTTGAAAAAGCGCATCGGCTTCCACTCCTAATTCTTGCCTCATTTCTTCTATAAAATCAACAGGTAGCATCATATAAATACAATTTGGGCGCAAAGATACGATTTTTTTTTGAAATATACAAATTTTTTGCGTTATTTTTTGCATATTCCAAAAATTTGTTGTAATTTTGTAGCCCGAAAACAAACACAATCTTTTTTATGTTTATTATCGGCATTGCAGGTGGCACCGGTTCCGGCAAAACCACCGTAGTCAAAAAACTCACAGAACGCCTCCCGAAAGGGGAGGTGGTAGTTATCCCTCTTGACTCTTATTACAATGACTCTTCGGATGTCCCCGTAGAGGAGCGTCAAAAAATCAATTTTGACCATCCCGACGCCTTCGAATGGAAGTTGTTAAGACGCCATCTACAAGAACTCAAGGAAGGCAAATCTGTAGAACAACCCATCTACGATTACATCACTTCTACGCGTCAACAACAGACCGTTCACATTGATCCTAAAGAGGTGATTATCGTGGAAGGAATCATGACATTATGGGACAAGCCCTTACGCGACCAGATGGATCTAAAGATCTTTGTGGACGCGGATCCGGACGACCGCCTCATTCGCGTTATCGAGCGCGATATTGTGGAGAGAGGTCGTACTACCGAAATGGTTATTGAGCGTTATCAACGCGTACTCAAACCTATGCACGAACAGTTTATTGAACCCTGCAAACGCTTTGCCGATGTCATCATTCCTCAGGGTGGGCATAACAATGCCGCCATCAACATGATGAGTAAGTTCATTAAACAACAACTGCGTGGCGAATAATCTATTCATACAACTCTTTTGGGTGTATCTAAAAATCGGAACTTTCACCATCGGGGGAGGGTATGCGATGTTACCTCTCATAGAACGAGAAGTAGTGGATAAACACCATTGGATTGATGCCAAAGAGTTTGTCAATATGATTGCTTTGGCACAAGCGGCACCCGGACTGATTGCCGTCAATTCTGCCATCTTTATCGGATGGAAGATCTATGGTTGGAAGGGTATCGTTGCCACCATGTTAGGGGCGGTGCTGCCTTCGTTTATCATTATTCTAATCGTCGCCATTCTTTTCAAAGAAATACAACACAACCCAACCGTAGAAGCTATCTTCAAGGGCGTTCGCCCCGCAGTGGTAGCCTTGATTGCGGCTGCGGTCATTCGGATGGCTAAGAATATATGATTTATTGGCAACTCTTCATATCGTTTATTAAAGTAGGTCTTCTCGGTTTTGGAGGAGGAATGGCTATCCTTTCGCTCATTCAACACGAAGTGTTACAGTATGGTTGGATGACGGAAACAGAGTTTGCTGACGTGGTGGCGATCTCTCAAGTCACTCCGGGCCCAATCGGTATCAACTGCGCCACATACGTCGGTTATACCGTGACGGGCAGTATTTGGGGCAGTGCATTAACAACCATAGCCGTCATTATTCCCAGTCTGATTATCATGCTCACTATCTGTTGGACATACAAAAAAATCCAAGATAAGTGGAACCAAACCAAGACCTTCCAAGTGACCATGCGTATCATTCGCATTCTCGTGATCGTACTCATCGCTCATGCCGTTTACATCTTGATGACCCCTGCGATGTTCATTGATTGGAAGAGTTGGACCATCTTTGGGGTGGTGTTAGCATTGATGGTGCTGCCAATGTTCTATAAAAATAAAGTGACCGAGATTCTCAGTCACCCTATTTTGTTGCTTTGCGTTTGTGGAATGGTCGGTTATGTCCTTTATGCTTAGTGAACCGCCCATTTTTAGGACTCGTTTTTGGCACAAAGGGTGGCGGTGTTTCCCCTAATTCCGTTGGAACGACTAACCGTTCTATTTTCTTCTGCAAGAATCGTTCTATCTTATCGAAAAACCGCTGATCCTCTTGACTGACAAGTGTGATGGCTAATCCGGTATTCTCCGCCCGAGCCGTTCGACCAATACGATGCACATAATCCTCTGCATCCCTTGGCACATCGTAGTTGATGACGAGGGGAATATCGTCCACATCTATTCCTCGCGCCACAATATCCGTTGCCACTAACACACCCACTTTCCCATTGCGAAAATCAAGCATCACCTCATCTCGCTCTTTCTGTTCGAGGTCCGAATGCATGGCGCGAGCATCAATGTGTTGGGCACGGAGCACTCTCGTCAACTCCTTTACACGTTGTTTCTTACCGGCAAAAAGAATGACTTTATGCGGACCTCCCTCTAACTGCGAAAAGAGGTGCAAAAGCATCTTCTCTTTCTGCCCTTCGTAGATGTCCGCAGCCATCTGATGAATCGTCTCCGGCGGACGTGAGATAGCAATCTTCACCTCCTGCGGGTTGTTCATTATCGCACGAGCCATACGACGGATATTCTCAGGCATCGTCGCGGAAAAGAGGATGGTTTGACGGTCCTTGGGGAGTTGCTTGACGATGGTCATGATATCGTCATAAAAACCCATATCAAGCATTCTATCTGCCTCGTCCAAAATAAAATATTTCACCCCCGAGAAGTCTATCTTGTAGATATTCATCAAACTCAACAATCGTCCCGGTGTAGCAATAGCGATATCTGCACCCGTCTGTAAACCTGTCACTTGTGTTCCCCATTCACCTCCGCCGTTACCGCCATAGATAGCCACGGAAGAGAAAGGCACATAGTACCCAAATCCCTCCATCTGCTGGTCTATCTGTTGCGCTAACTCACGCGTTGGTGCCATGATGATAGCATTTAACTTATTGGGGTCGTGGTCATCAAAAGCGAGATTGGTTAACAGAGGTAAGATATACGCAGCCGTCTTGCCTGTACCCGTTTGGGCACAAGAAATAACATCCTTACCCTCAAGGATAACGGGAATAGTCTTTTCTTGTACGGGAGTACAAGTATCAAAATGCATATCCCAAAGGGCATCTAACACTTCATCCGACAGCGCTAACTCATCAAAATACATGGTGGTTCAACTATTATGGATTTTATTTTAATATATATTTCTCCTTAATATCGTACCACCTCGGCACATTAAGGGAAACCCCATAAACCTTTTTATAACTTTCTTTCAAATTTGCCAACCAATGTTCCGCTATTGGACGAGTTTGATTATAATCATAAATTGTTTGTTCTATTGCAGCAAGAAAATCCTCTAATGTTTCAAAACAAGGAAAGTTAGAACGACTACTGTACCAAACAGATGGACGGATATTGTAAATAACGTTTTTCTTCTCTTGAACTTTGATAGGTCTTCCACAACTTGAGCAACACATTTCCCAAATGTTCTTTAGCCATACTTGGTGAATGGTCACTAAACCAGATTCCACATCCATTCCATATCCAATTGCCAAATATTTACTATGTAAACGATATGGTTTATCAACTATTTCGCGGATGTAAGATTGAAAATTTGCGATATCAAATCCGGGACCACGATTAACATAGTCGAAGCATTTAATTTCCAATAACTCATGTTCTCTATTATTGGGGTCAAACCAGAAGTCTGGTGCTGTTTGCCCTAAATTATGGACAATATTATATTTCTTATGCTCTAACCAATAATTAGAAAGCCATTCTTCAATAATATTTCCCACAACATTAGGTTGTTTTACCACAATTTGAAAATCCTTCAAGTTAAATTGAATATTACCTGAAGCTTTGTTGATTTTGAAATTGCTAACAAGCTCATCATAAGCTTGTTCAATTGTTACATTTTTCATTGTATTGTATTTAATAATCTTACTGCAACTGCTTTAATAACAGGAACTACGACTGTATTTCCTAACAAATCGTATCCTTCTTTTATAGTCACATCTAACTTATAACTATCTGGATAGCCAAAAAGTCTTTTGCCTTCTGTTAGTGTTAATTGCCGTAACCCGTCCCCGTCCACGACGTGTATGCGATGCATATCCATAGCAACCATTGTCGGCGCACATCCCTTGGGATCTAAGATTTCGGAAACTTCAAAACTCAATTTTCCAGCCACGATATTATATCCTTTTGGTAGAGTCTCATCTCTTTCGCGAGAGCGAACATTCCCTGATGAAGATGTTGTAATAACTACCCTTTTAGGGCTTTCGTATGTTAAATATCCCTTATCTACAAGGTCGTTTAACATGTTTTCTAGATTGGGTACATTGTAGAATTGCTTTATCATATCAATAGTTAATGGCATTCCATCCATCCAATCAATATCATAAATTTCAGCCCATTTATGCTTTCTCCGTTCATGCAATATATGGTTTAGCAAATCTTTTTGTTCAATAGAAATATGTCCTTTCATCTCTAAATCCCAACTATGAATATTATCATCGCCGCCTCTTTTGTCTTTTATTTTCTTTCCACATAGAGATTGAGTAGTATAAAAGCGAAGCAAATTATTCACAAATTTAGTGTGTGATAATGGCTGCCCTTTCTCTAAAATAGTTTCTATAGGATTATTAACTATAGTAAACTTTTCCAAGTTCACTTTATCGCTCTTGGTTCCAACGATATATATTCGTTTTCTTTCTTGAGGCACACCAAAATCTTTAGAGTTTAATACTCTGTATGAAACTTTGTAGTGCAAAGTGTGTAGTGTGTCCAATATTGTATTGAATGTTTTTCCTCCGTCATGAGTGACAAGCCCTTCAACATTCTCTAAAATAAAACCTTTGGGGCGTTTGTCTCTTAAAATACGCGCCACCTCAAAAAACAAAGTTCCTCTTGTGTCTTCAAAGCCCTTTCGTTTTCCCGCAAACGAAAACGCTTGACAAGGAAACCCTGCACATAATATATCAAAATCAGGGATATTTTCTGTATTAATTTGCGTAACATCCCCGTATATAGTTTCGTTTGGATGATTTTGTCTTAATACTTTAATAGCAGCAGATTTGATTTCAGATGTCATCATACATTCCGTATTGTAACCTAATTCATGTGCCGCTTGCTCTAATCCTAGACGGATTCCCCCCATTCCTGCAAAAAGATCTATAAAACGAAGAAGAGGCTTATTGTCAATAAGTTCTTTAACACTTGTATCTGTGAAGCAATACCAAATCTTCAAATCGTGAGGTCGGTATTCTTCAAATAAATGTTTAACAAACTTAAATTGGAACAATAAACGTAATCGCTCATCATCACTATCCGGAATGAGATCCTTCTTTGTGCAGGTGTTAATGTGATGCACTTTATAGATGTCGCGTATGCCCTTACCCTTGAAATAAGGAACAAAATACTCAACATCTTTTAGGTTGATTGTATTTGGAAATTTTGGACGCGTGTAATATTCTGAAGCTTTTAATTGATCAAATGGCGCACTATTTTCTTGTGGTACATAAGCGACAAGTACACGCGCCTTAGGATTTAATCCATGGTACAACTCATCTCCTTTTAGTAGATTTGATTGCGGAGTTATTCCATTCTGAAAGTTACTTCTAAACTCTGCAAAATCTATACTAAGTATTTTTGAATTTTGATTTGTCATTTTCTTTCTACCCCATAGTTAAATAGTTAAACCCTTTCATTATCATTTCTTCTCCCAACCATCAAACACCTCGGGTCCGTAGGTATTATCCTCACTCGCCTCATGCAACGGACTCCACAACTGCGCAAAGAACTTATTACGCTTTGCCTCCTTATCCCAAGCCCACGGACGAGCCGTTTGCGGGAAGCCCAAGTCGAGCTTCAGTTCCTTGGTATAAGGATACGGGAAGCACTCGGGGCACCAGTGCCCACCGAGTAAGATCAGACGACGGGAAGCCTTAAAACGATGCCCTTGGGCACACTCCCATTCGTCATTGCCAACATATTTGCCTCCGCGGAAAGCAGCGGCTTTCTGCAACTCCTTATCCGTCAGTTCGTCCACAGATTTCGTCTCGTCCCAGCCATGGTCAAGCACAACCGGTGTCTCGGAGTTATGACTAAGGTCCATATTTTTCCAATCGGGAATATTCTTGTACGCTTCCAACGTCCCGTAATATGCGGCAATACGCTGTTTCTTATTGTTCTTCAGCCACCATTGAGTACCATGTTCAAAACTATTAGCTAATCGCCCCATCACCCATTTGACAATATGAGGTACGAGATAGGACAAATAGACGAGTTTAGACCTTACGGCAAAACGCAACGAACCGGGAAGAGTGTCGGACTTCGCCATCTGTTTGAAATAGGTCTCAATAGGCACGTTCGCACGGAAATGGAGGTAGTTCTCCAATACATCGCCATCGATATACCACATCCCATGGAAGTTCCTCGTAGTGAACCACTTAGACGAGAAGATTTTTTCGGGTTTAGGACACCCTATTGCGTTGAGCAGAAGGCACTCAAACTCATAGTTAGAAATACGATAATCATTGCCCGAACCGATATTATAATATCGATTCCAAAACTCTTGCGGAACCTCGGGACGGCAAACGCGCTCTAAGAGTCGTCCGCTATCCTCTACCGTTGCCCACTCCAACACCCCACGCACGGGTACGTGGAACATGATCGGGTCAAAATTCTTCAAAATAGCGGGATAGAGAATGCCTGACTGACGCAAGCTAACCCACTGTTTAATAGGCGAGTTGGTGATGATACGCTCTGCCAAGGTCTTCGTGATACCATAGTGGTCGTAGGCGCTCACACAGATAGGATCACCTGCCCGTCCCCAATGCAGAGGTTCACGACGATCACCCATCTGAGCGACAGAACCGATATACACCACTTTAGGTTGTTGGTCTTCGGGTTGAGCCAAGACAGCATCGCGAATATACGTTGCTGCCGTTAGGTTCGTTCTGCGCGTAGCCTCGGGACGATAGTCCGCTTGTGGAGAAACCATACCTCCTACATGCAATACGATATCGGCACCGGTGACCCCTTTTAAGATGTCCTCGTACGAAGTCAAATCACCCCACACCACCTCCAATCGGTCCATATAAGGAGCCAGTTTGGCTTTGTTCTTTTTGCTTGGACGAGCCAAGACACGAAGGGTATACCGATCGGGATATTGGATAATCTCTTGTAATCCGGCATACCCCATGGTGCCTGTAGCACCCGTTAAAAAAACAGTCGTTTTCATTTTTTATTATGCGTTTTTTCTTTCAATCTTTGTTCCTTGTGTTGTTGCAGTTGCTCTTTACGTTGCTGCACTTTGAATTGAATCTTATTCTTCATCTCTTCGCTCCACTGGTTCAAGTCGAACTCATCGTCTTCATCAATCATTCGCTCCGCTTCTTTGGCAGCATGGTCGGAGATAATAAGTAATTGGTCCCCCTTCATGAGCACACTCGTTCCTACGGGAACAAAGAAACTCTCCCCGCGACGCACCATGATCACCAGTGTTTTTTGGGGTAAAGAGAGGTCCTTAATCTGATTCCCATTGGCTAAATCTTCCTCCTTAATCATAATCTCAGAGGCAGAAGTCTGAATCTCTTCGGGTAAGTCGATATCAAAATAAATCAATCGTTTCTCCTTCGGTTTGGGTATTGCCAAGTGCAGGCTGTTTGCCATTTTTGTCAGCGACGAACCCTGCGCCAACAACGACACTAACGTACACAAGAACACCACGTTAAAAATCAATTCCGATTGAGGAACTTTATTGGCCACACACAAGATAGCAAAGATAATCGGCACAGCACCTTTCAATCCTACCCAACTAATGAACAGTTTATCGACATTGCTAAACTGTTTGCCAAACGGGAGCAGGCTCAACCAAACCGAAGCGGGACGGGCAATAAACACCATCACCAGTGAGATAATCACACACGGCAGCCACACATTCAGATGCAAGAACGCAGAGGGGCGAACCATCAGACCTAACATCAAGAACATCAACAACTGACTGAGCCAAGTGAGACCGTCAAAGAAAGAGGTCGTTTGACGCTTACGCACGAACTTCGTGTTTCCAATCACTAAACCACTGATATACACCGCCAAATACGGATTACCTCGCATATAATAAGAAGCTGCAAAACTAAAGATACAGAAGGTAAAAATCATCAACGGATAAAGCGACTCGTTGCTCAACGAAACATTCTTGAGCAAGAAGATAGCAATCTTTCCAAAGATATATCCTAACACCGCACCCACAACCAATTGGATGAACACTTCCTGTACCAACGCAAGAGCAGAGACCTCTACTCCATTCCCTGCCGTCACAATCCCTATCAATGTAATGGTAAGGATATACGCCATCGGGTCATTCGCTCCCGATTCCAACTCTAAAAGCGGTTGAAGATTATGTTTAAGCGAGATGTTTCTTGTCCTTAAAATAGAGAACACCGATGCCGAGTCCGTGGAAGACATAGTGGAAGCAACCAGGAGGGCAAAAGCAAATGTAATCGTTTTCATTGCGGGTATCCAACCAAGAACAAAATAGATGATTCCCCCCGTGATAAAGGCCGTCAAAAGCACACCTAACGTTGCCAACGTCACACCCGGACCTGCGACAGGACGGATCTCTCCAATACTCGTATTCAAACCTCCCGAGAAAAGAATCACACTGAGCGCTATCGTACTCATCGCTTGAGCAGAACCTACATCAATGGAGAGAGACACACCATCCGAATCAAACCACGATCCGACCCCCTCGGGACCAAACAACATACCGACAAACAGGAATAGCAATAACGCCGGTATTCCAAAACGAGAGCCTACTTTATCCGTAAAAATACTGACAAAGAAGAGCAAACTGAGGATGAGTAAACCTAATTCTACTGGCATAAAGCATCTAACATTTTAATGATTTCTTCTTTAGGATAGAGTCCCATTTGGAGCGAAGGCCTGCCGTTCGTTGGGATATACAACACTTGCGGAATCGAACTAATCCCAAAAGCCGCAGCCAGTTCTTTCTCTTGATCAACATCGACTTTGTAAAAAATAATCTTACCCTCGTAAGTCTCGCTTAATTCGTCCATGATGGGAGCCAAACGTTTGCAAGGACCACACCAAGTAGCATAGAAATCCACCACACAAGGTTGACCTTCGTATTTCCATTCTCTGTTGTTCGTGTAGTCAAAGATTTTGGTTTTGAACTCTGCCGTGGTCAAATAATTGACTTCTGCCAAGCAAGGCAAGGTAAAAAGGCATAAAATTAGGAAAAAAACACACTTTTTCAACATAATTTAACGTTTTTTTGCAAAAAAATACACTTTTAGGCTGCAAAATTACAAAAAATTTTGTATCTTTGCAAATCTTTTTGAAATTTGTAACAAAATATGTACGATTTTAGTTCCTTTTTGGCTCCTTTTGTTGGTTCATACGACCGCATTATGGTTGTTATGAGTTCTACCCTATCCTCTTTTGCCCAATGTTCCTACCCCACGTTGTGGCTTGAAGATGGCGAGGAAAAAAAGTCGTTGCAACAAGTGGAAAAAATATGGTCCTTCCTTTTGACCGAACAAGCTACTCGTCATAGTTTGCTTGTTAATGTAGGCGGAGGAACCATCACTGATATCGGTGGCTTTGCTGCCGCAACCTATAAGCGAGGGATAAACTACCTCAATATTCCCACCACCCTACTCGCTATGGTCGATGCGGCTTGGGGAGGAAAGACAGGGTTCGATTATGGACAAATTAAAAATAGTATTGGCACCTTCCACGCACCTATAACCACCCTCATTGATACCCATTGGTTAACTACCCTTCCAATAACTCAACGTCTTAGCGGTTATGCCGAGATGCTTAAACACGGACTCATTGCCGATAAGAACCATTGGCAGGACTTACTGCAATATGATATCACACAAGAACCGAATAACGAAGATTTACGAACACTCATAGACACGTCATACCGTATTAAACAGTCTATCGTCAACCAAGACCCGAACGAGGTAGGACTGCGCCAAGTCCTTAACTTTGGACACACCATCGGTCATGCCTTAGAACTCTACACTCTACACTCTACACTCTACACTCTCAATCACGGCTATGCCGTCCTCTATGGAATGATTGCCGAAGCGTATATCAGTCATGTACAGTGTGGGTTAGACAAAAACGTCGTTACCCAACTCACCCATCTCATGAACGAGTACTATGGCAAACCGCAATGCGACTGCAAACAAGTTTCCCAACTCATCGATAAGATGCGTCAAGATAAAAAGAACACCAACCCCCATGAGATTCGTTTTACCCTATTGAAAGCCATCGGTCAACCCGTTTGGGGACAAGTTGTTGACGAGTCGCTTATTCAAGAATCTCTAGATTACCTTTTTAATTCATAACTCATGAAAAAATCACTCTTCTTCCTTATTATCTTATTCGCGTACACATGTGCGCACGCAGGAATAACCACCTATCAGTTTACCTCCCTCCAATGGGCAAGCCAAGTAGGAGCGACTAAGTGTGACGGCAAGACCGATGGTTGGGTTTGCGATCAACAAGCATCAGAATACATGACCGGTCGCACCGATGCACAAGGACGTCTCTATAGCCAAGGTGTCAGTGTCAAAACCGGCACCTCCGGTGCAGGAGCCACGTCGGTGTTATCCTTCACAGAAGTAAGACGAATCGACTTTAACTTCTGTCAAAACAGCAGTAAGGGACGCGGAGTCATCTATGTGCAAGTAGGTTCCAACCCCTACGATAGTATCGTCATTAACAAACCTGCCACCTCGGGTTCGGGTGTTTATTTGCGCGATTCTATTGTTCATTTGGAAACACCACAGACGGGTAAAATCCGTTTTTGGATAACCTGTACCGAGAACGCCATCAACCTCAATTCTATCTCCATCCGCGCGAAAGAGGGAGGTTCCAATCCGTTTACACAACCCTCCTTCCAACTTGTCACAAACGCGGACCAACTACACGATAACGACCTCGTCATCTTCGGTATTGCCGACGGTGTAACAGATAAGATCATGGGCTATTACGATCCCGCAGTAAGCAAAAACAATATCCACGCCGTCAAGGCGCGTTATGCGAAAAACCGCACCGAAGTGGAACCAAACATGGAAATGGCATACCTCTTCCACGAACTACCCATTCCGGGAGGACCGACAAGTGTGTGGACCATCGAAGATATCGGTTATGGAGGGCTCTACCTCGTAGCAGATGGAGGGCGTACCAAGAACAAACTCACGCTTTGGGACAAGGTCGATTCGCCTTCGTATGGTGCTTTTGGCTATTGGGATATCAACATCGCCACCAATGGCGAAGCCACCCTCACCAACCAAGGCTCTTCCGAACGCAAATACCTGCAATACAATGCCGCCGACCAACTATTCGGTTGCTATGGCGATGCGAATAGCCAGACCAAGGTGGCACTCTATCGTTATACCGAAGCCCAAGGCACCGATGATCCGGCCATCGTTGCCCCGTTCGTGAACTTCGGCAATATGCGCCTAATAAACTCCGGAAATTCCGGAAATTCCGGAGTATCCGGTGTCCGCACTATTCTCGTTAACGGCAATAAACTGACCGAAGCGATAACGGTCCGCCTGGCAAAAGGAGAGATCTTTGCTGTAGATGCCACCGAACTGGACCAAGATGGCGACTTATTGACGATCTCCTTCACAGCGAGCGAAGAAGGGGTCTATCAAGATACAATCATCCTCACTTCTACCGGCGTGACACATCAAGTACCGGTCATGGTCCATGTGATAGCTGTTAAGACCGTAGCCGAGGCGGTACAAGCAAAAGATTTTGAGACGATTTTCTTAGGCGATGTTATTGTTACCAAGAAATACGATAAGTATATTTTTGTACGAGACGAGACCGGCTCTATGCTCATCTACGACACCGAGAATCCCAACACAGGCAAACCTTACGGACAAGGCTTAGAGAATGGGCACGTTTTGTCAAATGTACAGGGGCGTTTCAAGAACTATTTCGGTCTGCCCGAGATAACACCTACCGCAGTTTGGTCGGTGGGTTCGCAGAAAGAGGAATGTCTGCCCGAAGTTGTTGAAAAAGTAGATAGCAGCGATGTATGCCGTTACGTCACTGTCATTCCGGGCGAGGACATCACCATCGAAGATGCTTTCAATACGGGCATTGATGTTGACCGCACACAACCTTTGGACGCTATCGTTATGTGGGCTCACGATGCCCTCGAACTATGGCCCATCAAACAAGAACCAACAACTTCCCTCCAGTCCGCAGGACGCCTCTACTCCCCTACTCCCCTACTCCCCAAAAAGATTTTCCACAATGGGCAGATTCTCATTGAATATAATCACCAATATTACCCCCTACTCCCTTACCCCTCTACTCCCCTACCGCTCTACTCCCAAAATGAAAACCCGCATCATCAACAATAAGGATTATGTCTTCTGCGAGTGGCGGCGTCGTTTTGTCCGGCTCACTCCGGAAGAGTATGTACGTCAAACGTTTCTGACGCGCCTGGTCTCGGACTATGGCTATCCCAAAGAACGGATTGCTGTCGAAGTACCCCTTTTAGACAAACGGGCAGATGCTATTGTTTATAACGCACAACTGCAACCGCAGATTATTATCGAATTTAAAGCAGAGACTGTCCCTTTGACGCAGAAGACATTAGACCAAGCGGCCATCTATAACCACCAACTGCATGTACCCTACCTCATCCTGCATAATGGTCCTACTACGATGGTGGCTCGCATCGAACCCGAATTGGAATTTTTAACTGCTATCCCCCCTTACCCAACTCGCTAAACTTGTTAAACCCGCTATACATGGATAAAATCATTGAACTAAACGATGGTCTTGATACCGCTCTTTTTTATGGTGTAAACAACCAAAACATGTCGGTTTTGAAGAACCAGCACCCCGATGTGCGCATCATCGCACGCGGCTACCAAATCAAAGTGAGTGGTAGCGAACCTGCTATCGAGAAGTTTTACCACAACCTCCGTCTCTGCGAACAGTTCTGTCTCGACCATAATGTGCTTGACGAAGGCCGTATCCTTCAACTCCTTCATGGCGAACAACCCAACGACAGCCTCGAAGACAACCTCATTCTGCATGGGGTGAGCGGAAAGATGATTGTGGCTCGTTCGCTGAACCAACAACGCCTGGTGGACGAATACGACCACAACGACCTACTCTTCGCCATTGGTCCTGCGGGTAGTGGGAAGACCTATACCGCCATCGCCCTTGCCGTCAGAGCACTCAAAAACAAAGAAGTCAAACGCATCATCCTCTCCCGTCCGGCCGTCGAAGCCGGTGAGAAATTAGGGTTCCTTCCGGGTGACATGAAGGAGAAAATAGACCCTTATCTACAACCCCTTTACGATGCGTTACAGGATATGATTCCGTCCGTCAAACTGACGGACTACATGGAGCGAGGAATTATTCAGATTGCACCACTCGCTTTTATGCGAGGTCGTACCTTGTCAGACGCTATCGTCATTTTGGACGAGGCGCAAAACACCACGATTCCGCAGCTTAAGATGTTCCTCACCCGTCTGGGTATCCATGGGAAGATGATTGTCACAGGCGACTTGACACAAATAGACCTGCCCGCCAGTCAGCGGTCAGGCCTAAAAGATGCAATAGATCGCCTTCAATCAATCAAAGGCATTGCTATTGTAGAGTTCAATCAAAAAGACATCGTCCGCCACCCATTGGTGAGCAAGATTGTCACGGCTTATGCCAAAGAAGCCCCTTTGACCATTGTATAATCTTTACTTCTGCCAATTATCCTTCAAGCTCGCGGTGCGGTTGAGGATAAGACGATTTGACGTAGTATCTTGATCCACTACAAAGAAGCCGTTCTTTAATAATTGGTAATGGTGTAAATCGGGAACACCACCTTCCATGTGCAAGGGTTGCATTTCCTTACGCAACGCACACTCCGCTTTGCAGGTGACCACTTTTAGACTATCGGGATTGAGTAGATCGCGGAAGTCGCCTTCCTCTGCAGATGGATTTTCGCAAGCGAAGAGACGGTCGTAGAGCCGTGTCTCCACATCGATGCACGAGTTACACTCCACCCAATTGATTGTGGCTTTGGTCTTACGATTTCCGCCTTCAGTACCCGATTTCGAATCCGGATCGTAGGTGGCATAGATAGTCGTTATCTTACCTTCTGCATCTTTCTCACAACCGGTAGCTTGGATGATATACGCACCCTTGAGACGCACCTCGCGTCCCATAGGACTAAGACGGAAGAAGTTCTTATCACCCTCCTCTTGGAAGTCGCCACGCTCAATATAGAGTTCTTTGGCAAACGGCATCTCACGTGTCCCTAATTCGGGATGACCATCAATATTCTCTGCAATAATCGTCTCACCTTGTTTGTCATAATTCGTAATCACGAGTTTAACGGGATCAAAGATAGCCAACATACGAGGGGCGGTCTCTTTGAGCTCTTCGCGGATAGTGTGCTCCAGTAGTCCTACATCTATCATTCCCTCTACTTTGGTATAACCGATAGCATCAATAAAACGACGAATGGCTTTGGCGGTATATCCGCGACGACGAAGTCCACAAACCGTCGGCATACGAGGATCGTCCCAACCGGCCACTAACCCTTCTTGTACAAGTTGTAACATCTTACGCTTACTCATCACTGTATAGGTGATGTTGAGGCGGTTGAACTCATATTGGTGGGTGCGGTCGTTGACATCGTTAGGGTTACGTTGATAACCAAAATCAATCATTCGATCAATATAATAATCATAGAGAGGACGGTGTACCACAAACTCCAACGTGCAGATAGAGTGAGTCACGCCTTCAAAATAATCACTTTGTCCATGAGCAAAATCGTACATCGGATAGACGTTCCATTTGCGCCCCGTACGATGGTGCGGGTGCGTAGTGATAATACGATACATGATTGGGTCACGGAAGTGCATATTTGGATTCGCCATGTCGATTTTTGCACGCAGTACCATCTTTCCATCCTCTATCTCTCCATTCTGCATGGCTTGGAATAGACGCAAGTTCTCCTCCACAGGACGATCCCGATAAGGCGATGCCACACCGGGTTCGGTCGGTGTACCTTTCTGTTCGGCAATCTGTTCTGCTGTCTGCTCGTCCACGTATGCCATCCCATGTTTGATGAAATCGATAGCAAGGTCGTATAGTTGTTGGAAATAGTCACTGGCATAATACACATTACCCCATTGAAAACCTAACCATTGGATATCGCGTTGGATAGAATCAACATACTCAACATCCTCTTTAACGGGATTGGTGTCATCAAAACGGAGGTTACAAACACCATGATACTTCTCGGCTATTCCAAAATCCATACAAATAGCCTTGACGTGACCAATATGTAAATAACCATTCGGTTCCGGCGGGAAACGAGTCTGTATGCGACCATCGTTCTTACCTTCTTGAAGGTCTTTCTCTACAATCTGCTCAATAAAATTGAGACTTCTTTCTTCTTCCATATTTATAGTCTTTAATTGTTTTTTTCTAGATTCCCTTGATGACACCGCGGGGGGAGGCTTTAATGAAACCTATAATCATCTCCCTCTCATTTGATGCAGGTAGGTTGGCCTCGATATAGGCAATAGCTTGAGAGATATTCATATCAGACATAAACAAGTACCGATAAACATCTTGTATCCTTGCCACTTGGTCTGCATCAAACCCTCTGCGTTTAAGCCCCACAGAGTTGATTCCACAGAAACAGATAGGCTCATGGGCGGCAATGACACATGGAGGTACATCTTTATTTACCTTCGTTCCGCCTTGAATCATGACGTACGACCCAATATGCGAGAATTGGTGTATTAAACTTCCTCCGCCAATGACAGCACAGTCATCAATCTCCACTTCTCCGGCCACTTGGGTGGCGTTAGACATGATGATATTATTATGTAAGACGCAGTCGTGTGCCACATGGCAATATGCCATGATGAGGTTGTTGCTACCGATCACGGTTTTACCTTTACTGGCAGTACCCCGATGAATGGTCACGCATTCCCTAAAATTATTATAATCCCCTATCTCAACAGTCGTTTCTTCGCCCTTAAATTTCAAGTCTTGAGGAACAGCACCAATGACGGCTCCGGGGAAAACGTGATTACCGCGTCCCATACGAACGCCGGAACAGATCACAGCATGAGCATCAAGAATACAATTAGGACCAATCACCACATCGTCTTCTATAACGACGTAAGGACCTATTTGGACCGAAGGGTCCACTTTAGCATTGGGATGAATGAATGCTTCCATATAGCAGTTGTTTACAACAGTTTGTATTAAATTTATGTCCTGGGCATTCCGCCACTATTTTTCCTTCTATTCTAACTCCGGCCAACGCCATGTCTCCTATTAAATCAAGTAACTTATGTCGAGCCGGTTCGTTAGGATACTCCAATTTGCTCAAGGCTCCAAAACGAGAGAGCACTAAGGCATTTTTTAAACTTCCCCCTTTGATCAGTCCCACGAGTAGCAACGGCAATATCTCATGCAAGAAGCAAAAAGTACGCGCCTTAGCAATCGCTTCGGGAAAATCCTTCAAGTCGGTGAGCGTTGCCGTTTGCTTCCCGATAACGCGATAATCTACGTTGACTTCGAGTTCGTAGTGGTCACAAGGAAGAAGGGTCATCTTACTAATGCCATCCTCAAAATGGATCGGTTCGGTCACCTTCCAAACCTTAGCCTCTTCCGATTGTTCGACAATACCTACCCGTTCTATCTGTTCGAGGTATAGGGTCGCACTACCATTGAGAATAGGAACCTCCGGTCCGTCTAATAACACCAAACAATTGGTGATGCCTTTGGCATATAAGGCAGCCATAAGATGCTCTAATGTACCCACAGACCAATCGCCGTCTTGCAGTTTAGTGCCGCGGTTCGTGGTGGACACATACGTGGCTAAAGCCTCTCGTTCAGGCTCGCCCGGAAGATCCACTCTACGAATACGAATACCCCTATTCGGCTCTGCGGGGCAGAGCGTCACAGACGTGTGCCGTCCCGTATGTAACGCCACACCCTCTAACTTAAACTCACTATGTATCGTTCTCTGTTTCACTTTCACTTTAGCCCTCCGGGCGTACTTTCTTCTCCAACGCTTGTAAGCGTTTGAGGATATCCGGCAACTGCTTAAACCCAACCACCGATTTGCGCCACTGCATGGCATCAATAGCCGGGGTCCCTTCATAGTAACCTCCCTTCGCAATCGATTTAGCCACACCTGTTTGTGCGCCAAAGATCGTTCCGTCTGCGACCTCTATATGTCCCGATAGACCAACCTGTCCGGCAAGAATACAATGACTACCTATCGTGGTAGAACCTGCCACACCCGATTGTCCACACATAAACGTGGAGGCACCTACCTGAACATTATGTGCCACCATCACCAGATTATCCAATTTGGCATTGGTATGCACAATAGTGGAACCCATCATGGCTCTATCAACGGTCGTGTTTGCACCTATCTCCACATCGTCTTCTATAATAACATTACCTATTTGTGGTATCTTTTGATTTACTCCCGCAGCATCAGGTTCAAACCCAAACCCATCGGCACCAATGACAACACCGGCATGTAAAATACAGTCTTTGCCTACCACGCAGTCGTGATAGATCTTTACTCCTGCATATAGTATCGTGTTATCTTTAATAACTACGTTATCCCCAATATACACATGAGGATATATCTGCACCCCATTTCCCAAACGAACGTTCTTTCCTATATATGCGAAGGCACCTATATAGGCGTCTTGGGGAACAACCACACCCTCGCTGATAAAACAGGGTTGCTCTACACCTTGACGTGCAGGATTCATAGCCTTAGCCACTAAGGAAAGCAATTGCCCCATCGCACCTCGGGCATTCTCTACAAGAATAAGGGTCGGAACCCCTTCGACAGAAAGACCGCCTTCGGCTTTGAGGCTCTCTGTTACGAGGACGACGGAAGCTTGCGTGGTCTCAAGGAAAGGAAGATATTTGGCTTCCGTCAGAAAACAAAGATCACCCTCTTTAGCAGTTTCAATAGGAGCCACATTACTAACTTGACGATTGGCATCGCCTATGACTTTACCCCCCAGCAGGGCTGCTATTTGGTTGGCTGAAAATTGCATATTACAAACGATATTGGAAAATATATAGTTTCTTTGGTTTACGTGTCAAGGCCTCTAAATCAAGGATCTCACTGACTTGAGCGATATCCCTAACCGACCCGTCATTGTATAGAATATCAATGGTATCCCCTTTCTCCGAATACGTATTGCTCGTACTCACATGTTCTACAAAAAAATACTCTGCCTCTTCTAAAGAGACTTGCAATTGGGTAGCATAGAGCTGACGCAACAACTGCCTATCGGCTTCCTCTAACGGGGCATCTATCAGCGTACCCTTAAACAACTTACGATTAGTAAAGGCTTGACTCAAAAGAGCAAGGACGCGGTCATCGGACGATTGCCAAATCTTAATAGCAGAAAGAACATCACTATCGTCAAGCAAGGCATACGTATTCAGCGCCTCACTGCCAACATAGAAATCCGCAGCCGTCACGTTATTGTAAAGGAAATAATGCAAAGCCGGAGAACAGAATAACTCTTTTCCTTGCGCAGCCAATTGTTTGGCGCGTTGAAGGATCTTAATGAGCAACTGTTCCGCCCCGACAGAGGTCTTATGCAAATAGACTTGCCAATACATCAAACGGCGAGCCACCAAGAACTTCTCCACCGAATAAATACCCTTCGCTTCTAACACCAACTTATCCTCTACCACATTCATCATCTTAATCAGTCTGGCAGAAGCCACACTCCCTTCCGTCACGCCGCAGAAGAACGAGTCGCGACACAGATAATCCATTCTATCAACATCTAACTGACTGGAGATGAGTTGGTGCAAAAACCGACGAGGATACTCGTCTTTGAAAATGCGTATAGCCATCTTAGGAGCAGGAATAGCCTCCATCAGCAGCAGCGAAATCTCCTCATGAGTAATGCCTTCTACTAAAGTATGTTCTAACACATGAGAGAACGGACCATGACCGAGGTCATGAAGCAGAATCGCTATCGTAGCTCCTTCCGCCTCTTCATCCGAAATCGCAACTCCTTTCTGACGCAAGGAATGGATAGCCTCTTGCATAAGGTGCATGGCTCCTAACGAATGCAAGAAACGACTATGCATCGCACCCGGGTACACAAAATACGACAACCCTAATTGGCGAATACGATTAAGCCTTTGCACGTACGGGTGCTGCAAAATATCGTATAATCGGTCGGAAGGAATATCCAAAAATCCAAAGACGGGATCGTTGATTATTTTACGTTTATTGGGCATAATTCTCTATATTAGCCCGCAAAGTTAGTAAAAAATCTGCATATATGCAAGTTTTTTTAATAATTTTTCATTTTTTACTTGCATAATTAAGAAAAAAGCAGTATCTTTGCAGCCGAATTTCGTTTTTGATCGAAATTTGGCGACGCCGCGGTGGTGGAATCGGTAGACACGAAGGACTTAAAATCCTTTGGCCCGAAACGGCTGTGCGGGTTCAAGTCCCGCCCGCGGTACATAAAAAAGAGACAGTGCACCTGCCTCTTTTTTAGTTTGCATATATCCTTCCTTTTTAATAGTCGTTTGGGTTTTTCACACCCTCTCCCAAGCAGCGGAAAAGACTTGTGAATAAATCTTGCAAACCACCCGTATTGAACATTTCTTCGGTATCATTATCCGCCTCTATGCTCAATTTTTTTACTCCTTTGGTAATGATGCGAACAATCTCATCGTATGTGATAAGATAAAGGGCTTGCGAATTGGAAACGGTCGTTTCATACGTGTGTGCAAAGTAGGTGGTTGCAGCGTATGGACGGATAAAATAGCTTCTTCCCCAAGGACCATACGCATACGACCAACCTGGATTACCGTAGTCATAACTGGTTTTCGTTTCTTTACGAACCTCTACCGCATCCTTATCTAAGACATTGCGCAACGTGATCTTAGAACCATCGTTAAGAACTAAATATAAGTGATCATCTTGGTCGAAGATTCCTTCCATCTTATTCGACTCAGCTTCTATGATAACACCCATAATCGTATCCGCATCCGAGATACGAATCCCAAGGGCTATATCATAGTTGCCAAACAAGTGTTGAGTAGAAGTAACTATTGTACGAACACCTTCGCTATCCGTTTTGTTCATTGCAATCTTCAATGGTGCACAAGCCATAGCGAGAAATGTTACTGCACCTACAAATAAGAATTTTTTCATTGTTTTCATACTATTTATAATTTTAATGATGATGATGATGTTTTTCATTCTCTTGATTTCTATCCAATCCCCACGTACATCCCACATAAAAGTTCCAACCCCCGATAGGTCCCCAAACCATCGAAGCATCAAAGTTCTGAGCGTAGGGGTGGTCAGCAGATACTACCGGATGGTCTTGTGAGAAGTTCGTCATGTTCGTTGTGCCTACATACACACTCGCGTGGGGGAACTTCTTGGTAATCTGAGCACTCAATTGCGGGAACCAAGTGGCATAGATAGTTTCGTTTTTTGACGTATATTGTTTGCTCCCGTCAGGAATAACAAAACCATCGGGCATACGGGAAGGTCCATTGAACTGTACCGTCACATTAAACTGCCAACCCTGTTTGGGGGTGATATAAGACGTGGTTATCAATCCCTTAAACTTGTGTTGTAAGGCTTTCTCTCGCAATAAATAGGCTCCTTGGGCAGCGCAATACGACGTCTGCCTAACATCCGTATAACGGAAAGCTGCCGTCATCTCCCAACCACGTAAAATCTCCATAGAGGCTTCCACTTGAGCACTATGCGAGAAGGATTGAGCCCCTTCTATGTCTCGCATATTAAACACTGTGATGGAGTGCAGATCCTTATCCAAGTCCGTAAGCATAGCCTCTAAGAAACGAGTATAGTAATACTCTGCTGAGATCCGTAACTCGCGCGTAGCGATGGGGATATAAAACGACATCGTCGCACCCGTATTGACCGCCTTTTCTTGTCGTATATTAGACGATACCTGCCAATTCCGATTACTCGGTAAGAAACCCACATGGTCGGTAACGATATTCGGTGACCGATACCCTAATCCTACCGAAGCACGCATCACCCACCATTCGAAGGGAGCATAACGAACATTCAGCCTCGGGGTGGCAAACACACCGTATAGGTTACTCCAATCCACACGTGCGCCCGCTTGCAGACTCACCTTATCTTGATACGAATATGTATATTCGGCAAACAGCCCTGGTGTAACCTCGTCGCGTTGCAGTCCTGCAAGCGTGTTCGTTGGTGCGAGCACCCCCGTCAGCTGTTCGCGATAACGGTCATAGTTCACACTAACACCCGTAGATAACTGATGCTCTTGACACTCCATCGGATCGGTATCATGGTCTTCAAACGAGGTTTGGAAGATAGCATTGAGGTTCACGTTCGTCTGATTGGCTTTCCATGCGCGGTGATTGCCATATTGGTTGTCTAAGTCGTGATAACTGGCAGCCAGCACAATACCTATCGACTGTGCCATCTCTTCATCAATCATATAGCCATTCTTGAAGAACCCACCTACCCGATGCGTCTTCAAATCAATATCATACACATCTTCAGGAGCCTCCATCTGGCGTTTCTTTACGGTTCCGCCCCATCGTCTGTCATAGACACCATGAATGAGCACTTGACCTGTATAACCTCCTTTGTCCCAGTTCCACCGATTAAGGAGATTGAGGTTGCGTAATTTTGGCTCATCCATGAAACCATCTTTATTGCCATCGTCCTCGTAAGCGCGGTCCTCGTAATGAGCCAGTAACGCGGTCGCCGCGTGTTCGTTTACGTTCCACCCTCCCGTGATATTCACTTCGGGTTTGAACGCCTCACCTAAGGCGGCAGAGATATCAATCGGGTTCGCCGTCTGCGCTTTGAGAAGTTCAACATTGATTTGTCCTGCCGTCGATTCATACCCATTGATGACAGACGAGGTGCCTTTGCTCACTTGAATCGATTGGAGCCACGAACCCGGTAGGAAATTCAGTCCAAAAGTCTGGTTCAGTCCTCTCACACCCGGGCTATTCTCTAAATTCAGTTGCACGTAGGTGCCCTCTAACCCGAGCAGTCGTATCTGTTCGGCACCCGTAGCCGCATCGGCAAAGGAGACGTCTACCGAAGCCGACGTCTCAAAACTGCCGGCGAGGTTACAGCAAGCAGCATTGCAGATCTTCGAGGCATCAATCGTCTCTATATCCATCGTGGAGGTACGGGATTTGATGATTGCCATCTTTGTGGCTTGAATAGTGACTTCGTCTAAGACAAGGTCGCTGACAAGAACAATCGTTTGCGCCTTATGTCCACGCACATGAATCGTATCGTTATGAAAACCAATAAACGAGACCACAAGCAGTTGGGTTGTCGGGACCGGTTCCAATTCAAAGTTACCCAAACTATCGGTGGTCGTTCCTTCCGTGGTGTTTGCCCAATACACGTTAGCACCTACCAACGGCTGACCTTGGTCGTCTAAGACCACACCCCAAGCGTGAGCCCAAACCATAATGGTTGTGCTCAACACCAAAGTGAGTAATATCAGCCGGCGTTTTACCATAACATCCCTATTTGATAAATAAGAAAGGACAAAATCCATGCCAAAAGCAACGAGTGTACCACTGTAAACCATGCCCAACCGTGTCCGATCTCCTTACGCAAGGTGGTGATGGTAGCTATACAAGGGAAGTAAAGCAGCACAAAAACCATAAACCCAAAGGCCGTGAGGGGAGTGAAGGACGCCAAGGTCCCTCCACCGTGAGCAAGGATACCCATCGTGGAAACAATAGCCTCTTTCGCCGGCAGTCCTGTCAGTAAGCAGACGGCCATCTGCCAATCAAAGCCAAGGGGTCGAACGGCAGGTTCGATGAAACGACCGAGAGCCGCCAGATAACTGGTCTCTAACTCATGGGTGGGGAAATAACTCAATGCCCAAATAATAACAGATGCCCAAATAATAACCGTGACAATCTTATCAAGGTAGTCTTTGATGTGGTACCATATATGTTTGCCGGTGGCTGACCATTCGGGAGCCACAAGGGGCGGTAACTCATTGACCGGATCGTGCTCTTCCTGTTTGAACCACTTCGTTCGTTTCATCACGAGGGCAAACAGCACACTCATCACCACACCAATCAGGTAGAGGGATATCATCACGATGGCTTTGTAACGAGCAAAGAAAGCCGAGACAAACAGCAAATAAACCGGCAACCGAGCCGAACAACTCATAAACGGGATCATCAACATCGTGAGTGTTCGGTCTTTCTTGTTTTCGATACTGCGAGCATCGATGATAGCAGGCACGTTACACCCAAAACCCACAATCATCGGCACAAACGAACTGCCATGCAGTCCAACCTTGTGCATCAGTTTGTCCATAAGAAAACCGATACGAGCCATATAACCCGAGTCCTCTAAGATAGAGAGAAGAACAAAGATAATACAGATGTTCGGCAGGAAAGATAACACGGCCCCTACCCCTTGAACCAGTCCGTCGATGAATAAGGCGGATAGCCACCCTTCGGGCATGACCGAGTGCAGGTAGGAACAGAGGGCCGTGATACCGTCATTGATCCAAGCCTGCGGATAAGCGCCTAAGCGAAACGTAACGTCAAAGACCAAATAGAGTACGCTCACCATGATGATATACCCCCACACCTTATGCGTCAATATTTTGTCTATCTTACTCATTTTTTCCATCTTTTCCATCTTTTCCTTTGGGGTCCCCGCAAAGTACCACCTTTTAATTGGGGCCCCCGCAAAGTACCACTTTTTAATTGGGGTCCCCGCAAAGTACCACTTTGTGGGGAAGAGGAGGCATCGCGGCTACCTCTGTCGAAGCGTAGCTTTGACATCGTAGCAAGCGAATGCCGACGTGTGACCCTGCTGGGGCTCAAACCCAGAACCTTCAGAACCGGAATCTGACACTCTATTCAATTGAGCTACAGGGCCTCATTTTCTACAATACTTGCACTCCCCATACACAAAAAGGGTGAAATGTTCGGGCGTAAAGTTAGAGTATTTACGCAGCCTTACTGCATTGGTAATGGCTAAATCCTTGAAATCCGACTCGCGTCCACATTTCTTACAAATCAGTCTCAAGCGGTTGGGTTGTGTCGTGATCACCTCATATTGTGATTTACTTCTAACGCGACGTTCGAGCAGGTGGAGAATACCAATCTTCTCAAATAGTGTGATACAGTTGTAAACCGTAGCTTGACTAATATGTTTCTCGTTGGCGCGTTCAATCACTTGACAAGGCATAAAAGGTTGCTTGAGGTTGCACACAATACCTAACACCACTTCTCTTTCCATAGTGTGGCGCATTTTCTTGTACCAAATATATGAATTTAGCAACTTCAGCGAAGACTCGTATGCCTCTTGTTCACCCATCCTAAATCTCTTTCGCGTATGCTCTACGACGTTTATGCTGTTTATAGTCGAAGTATTTGAAGTTATCGTGTACCAAGAAATTATCCTCCAACATGGAAGAAGTCTCGACACGCTTGATGCCGTATTTCTTGTAGTTAGGCAACTGTCTCATGAAGATAAGCGAGTTCACTCCCCTGCCTTGGTAATCGGGACGAACAGCAATAAGCAGCAAGTCGAACGTCTCTATCTTCTTGGCTTTTAATGCTCTCAATATCCGCCACCAACCGAAGGGGAACAGTCTGCCGTTACATTTGCGAACGGCTTTGGATATATCCGGCATACCGACACCCACACCCACAATCTCGTCTTTCTCGTTCACTACAATGGACACAAAGTCAAAGTTAACGAGAGGGAAATAAGCATCGCGATAGTAGCGTTTCTGCTCATCCGTCATAGGTTGGAAGTTATACAGTTTCTGATAGGCGCTATCGAGCACGTCCATAAACGTCAAACCGTATCGCTCCACCAACTCTTTGGCATTTTTCACCTTTGCAATATGCACCTTAGAGCGCTCTTCCACCAGTTTACTCATGCGAACCAGTCGTTCGGGCAACTCGTCGGGCGGAGTGACTTGGAACTCAATCCAGTCGTTTTCTTTCGTCAAACCGTAGTTCTCTAAATGGCGCTGATAATAGGGGTAGTTATAGAGCGAAATAGCCGGAGCGAGGTAATCGAAACCCTCGATGAGCAGGCCTTCGTAATCCCAATCCGTGAATCCGACGGGACCATTGAGGATCTTCATTCCTTTGGCTTTACCCCAAGCGGCTACGGCATCAAGCAGGGCTTTGCTTACGCGTTCGTCGTCGATAAAGTCAATCCACCCGAAGCGCACTTTCTTCTCGCCCCATTTCTCATTTGCGATAGGGTTGATAAGACCGCAGATGCGTCCTACGGGTTTATTGTCTTCGTATGCCATATAGAGCACGTGGTCACAGATTTGAGTGGAAGGATTCTTCTCGCTAAAGGTAGTTAACTCATCCTCCTCAAGGTGAGGGCAGAAGTATTCGCAATCCTTATACAAATCGTTCCCGAAACGAATGAATTGTTTGAGCCCTTTACGGGACGTTATTTCCCTTATTTCAATAGCCATAGTGGTATAAAATTTATTTTGCGCTGCAAAATTACTACTTTTTTTTCATATATGCAAGAAAAAGTAAAGAAAAAATTTGCTTATGTCAAAAATTTTTATTACTTTTGCACCGCAAAACTGCAAAATGAATATGGATAAACAAAATGAAATAGTACTCTATCAGCCGAATTCAACTCTCAGTTTACAAGTAATCGTAAATAATGAAATGGTTTGGTTAACTCAAGAACAAATAGCACAACTATTTGGTACCAAGCGTCCTGCCATTACCAAACATTTGAATAATATCTATGAAAGTGGAGAGTTAGATAAAGAGAGCACATGTTCCATTTTGGAACACATGGCTAATGATGGGAAACAACTATATAAAACAACATTCTATAATTTGGATGCTATTTTGTCTGTTGGTTATCGCGTTAATAGTAATAATGCCACTCAGTTTCGTCGTTGGGCAACATCTATATTAAAAGACTACATGCTCAGAGGTTATGCCGTAAATCAACGCATTGAGCGATTAGAGCAGAAAGTCTTGGAGCATGATAAGAAGATAGACTTCTTTGTTCGCACCTCGTTGCCACCGATGGTGGGAGTATTCTATAATGGACAGATTTTTGAAGCATATGTCTTTGCTTGCGATTTGGTTAAATCTGCTACGAAGTCCATTATTTTGATAGATAACTATATTGATGAAACGGTCTTCACCTTATTAGATAAACGCGCGCAAGGTGTGCAAGCCACCATCTATACGCAATCTATGAACAAGACAACACAACTGGACATAAAGAAACATAACGCTCAATATCGCCCCATAGAGGTTAAGCAGACAAAGAATATCCATGACAGGTTCTTGATCATTGACGATACTGTTTATCATATTGGAGCGTCTATTAAGGACTTAGGCAAGAAACTCTTTGCTTTCTCGAAGATGGAGATGGAGAAAAAGGGTATTATTGAGCATTTATAACCCTCGTCCGGCAGACGTAACTTGCCCGTCACCCACTGACGTTAAAGAGGGGGACATAATAATTAACGGCGTTTACTAACGCTTGTTATCGACTACTTGAAACGTAGGAAATTTCAATGATCTTGTTCGATGCAAGTAAGTAGTAGATGTCCATGGGTGTATTATACCTATGCCTTTGTGCATGGTTGATATACACTGCGTGGATTTCTAATTGCTTATTCGACAAGATGGGTTTTTCCTACGACCTCAAGTAGCGGATAAGCAGAGCAGAAATCCACGTTTTTTTATTTTTATATTTGAATAATGAAAAAAACGAAGCACGTAAGCGCCCGCCTACGTGCTTTTTGTATATAGTGATCTTTGAAATATTGATATTACCGTAAAAAAGTAAGTTTTTTGTGCGATTTTTGGCAAAAAACTTGCGTATGTGGAATAATTTTTGTACCTTTGCGTCGCAAAACGCAAATGACAACAAAAATATTATACGAATATGGCACAACAAAAACAGAAAGAAGAAAAGAAGTTAAATCCGGTCTATGAGTACTTGATGAAACTTAGAGGTCATGTGTTCGTTAACGATCCAATGCTATTAGTGTAGTATGCGATATTTAATAGACACGAATATCTTCATTTACATGATGGTGGAGCCGGATAAGTTAAGTTCGGATGTTGACGCTATCTTGAGAGATTATGACAATGTGTTTTATATGAGCACTAAAATGACTTTGAATGAAGCACAGGGACATAAGGACCCTTCCGATCATATTATTATAGCTCAAGCATTGACGGAAAAGTTACCTCTTATTTCAAGTGATAGTCGTTTTGAATTTTATAGGTCACAAGGTTTAGACTTGGTTTTTAATAAGAAGTAGTTGTTATTTACAACAAATTTCGAGCGGTAATATCAATAGCGATATTGCCGCTTTTTTGTGTGCGGTAAAGGTGTAGCGATAACGTGAGCTGACCGAAGGATTACCGAAGGGTTACCGAACGGTTACCGAAGAGTGTTCGTAAAACAGTGTATGGTTATCGAATTTATCAAAATTATCACATTGATAAAACAATGGCTAAGTAACTGAAAAACAGAATAAAATAGAAATAATAATAAGAGGTTAACGTGTTGCTGAGTTAACTTTTAACAATACGCCAAAAAAGAAAGGAAGAAAAGAATGAAAATCTATAAAGTTGGATATACACAAGGGACTTTTGACCTGTTTCATATTGGGCATTTGAATTTGCTAAAACATGCTAAAGAACAGTGTGAAAAATTAATTGTAGGGGTAAATAGTGATACCTTAGTTTTTCAATATAAAAACAAAAATCCTATTATTAAAGAACAAGAACGCATAGCTATTGTAGAATCAATTAAATTTGTTGATGATGTAATTTTGTGCTCTTCGTTGGACAAATTGACGACATGGCAACAAATTCATTATGATGCTATTTTTATTGGAGATGATTGGAAGGGAAATGAACGATGGAAAAACACCGAGCAAGAACTGAATCCACTAGGAGTACATGTTGTTTATCTTGCACACACAGAAGGGATTAGTTCAACAATTCTAAGAAACAAAATATAAAATTCAATAATTATGGAACAACAATTTAAGTATGGAGTTTATAACAATCTTTATTATTTAAGAAAAGCTCCTAAAATTAACATTGAGGATGCAAGTCATTTGGTTCTAACTGCTAAAAGTATTTTAGACGCAAATAATATTCAGTTTATGCCTGTGTTTGGAACTCTTTTGGGTATTGTTAGACAAGGTAATTTTATTCCCCATGATACAGATGTTGATATGGCAATTTGGGAAAAAGACCGTGAGAAACTTGTGGATTTGATACCCGAATTTGAAAAAGCTGGTTTGCGATTTGCTTGTTGTTGGGAACCAATTATTTACACATTTGAATATGGCACTGTAACCTGTGATTTTTATATTTTAAGTGCTGCCCCTAAGCCATACACAAAATGGATGATATGTTTACACGAACATTTAGTACCCAAAAAATATTTTAATGGTACACAAAAAATAGATTTTTTAGGCACTCTATTCGATGTTCCAGCTAATCCAGAAAGATTGTTGCGATATGGTTATGGTCGAAAATGGATGATCCCAAGCAATAGGAAAGGAAACTTTGACTCTAATTGGCTCGTTCACATAAGAATTCAAAAGTTTTATCATCGTTGTATTCGTTATATTAAGCGTCATATATTGCACACTATGAAATAACTATAATAACCTATGTCACAAGAAATGAAATATCCGGATATGACTCAAGAGGATTTGAGTTATGAGTTGCGTCATGAACGTAAAGCCGCAGAGGCACAGTTATGGGATCTGCGCAAAAATCGTGATGCTCGACACGAAAAAGAAAAGAAACAATTAGCAGAAGCCAAATGTTTCCTTAAACGATGGGTTATTAAATGGCGAGCTTGCAAGCAAGATTATTGGGACAACGAACAAGAGGAAGAACTGCTCGATATTGCCAATCCTATGGCTGCAATGATGCACTATAAGGAGAAACATAATTCATAGTTTGGCGGTTTCGCGAACAAGCCAATCCTGTCCGTGAGAATTCGAATTAAAAATATAATTCCCTTATTTACAGTCTTGTAACTGCCTGAGGATATGTGAGGGAATTTGAGGGAATTCGGGAATTTCACTTTCGCAAGCGTGTCTGTTAACGTAGCACTAACGTAGCATAATAGGCCCTGCGTAGGCTTGACAAATCCCCCGCCTTTACTTTTTTGTTATGTTTTTTCTCCCCACATTGAATGTAGGTTCCTGTAACAAAGGCTGACGCTGACGATGGCTGACGGTTGTTTTATAAACCCCACCCGCGCGTATGTGTGTATATAAGGAAGTATCGTCAGTACCGTCAGACCGTCAGCGGAGTAAGTAAGTGAAGCCTTCATCACCC
>JAZLHD010000060.1:0-1533 GCA_045616645.1 Paludibacteraceae bacterium | reverse complement strand
GGTCCTTTTCACCTTTCCTTCACAGTACTATGCGCTATCGGTCACTAAGGAGTATTTAGCCTTACGGGGTGGTCCCCGCTTATTCCATCAAGGTTTCTCGTGTCTTAATGTACTCTGGATACTGCCATGTCTCATTCCCTTTCGCGTACGGGGGTTTCACCCTCTTTGCCCGGTCTTTCCAGGACCGTTCTGCTAAAAAATGAGAATCAATTATGCAGTCCGAACCCCGATCTGCACGCAAATCGGTTTGGGCTCTTTCCATTTCGCTCGCCGCTACTTTGGAAATCGATGTTTCTTTCTCTTCCTCCGGCTACTTAGATGTTTCAGTTCACCGGGTTCCCTTCCTAACGTTATGGATTGGCGTTAGGATGACTGGAGTCTTTCCAGCCGGGTTTCCCCATTCAGATATCTCCGGATCATCGCTTATTTGCAGCTCCCCGAAGCTTTTCGCAGCTTATCACGTCTTTCATCGGCTCTTAGTGCCAAGGCATCCACCCTGCGCTCTTATTGCTAGACCGTTGATTGAATGTAATGAAATCAACATCGTTAACAACGATGCTTTAACGTTGTTATCGTGATTTTTTCGTTAGAAAAAATCTTTCATTAGCATCCATTCTTTTTGTAACAGTTCTCTGTTCTCAGTCTTCGTTATATATAGCGTTATATAACATTCCGTCAATTGATTTTCAATTGACATCGTTAACAACGATGTTTTAACGTTGTTAACGGTTTTTTCTCTTTCGAGAAAAAACATTCATCTTGTTACCTTGCGATAACATTTTCTCGGATGTCTTGTATCATCTTTTTGATATTTGATCACAGCAAAACATTTTTCAATGTTTTACATTTCAGTATTTAATTTTCAAGGAACAAATGGTATTCATGTCTTGAAATGTGAAAATCGGGAAAAGCGTTGAGCACTTGTGCTCATAAGCTTTTATTGATTTTTACATTAGAGAAAGCATTCAATGCTTTCTCGTGACCGAGTGCCGTAGGCACGAGGTTCAAGGCATTATTCTTGACCTTTCTTCAAGGTCTTACCTTCGACCAGTTTCCTGATCTTGTGGAGATGGAGAGATTCGAACTCTTGACCCCCTGCTTGCAAGGCAGGTGCTCTCCCAACTGAGCTACACCCCCATAAATCTCGGCATCCACCTACTCTCCCACACCGTCTCCAGTGCAGTACCATCGGCCGCTTAGGTCTTAACCATCGTGTTCGGGATGGGAACGGGTGTTTTCCCTAAGCGCATCGACACCGAAAATTTTCTCTAGGTATCTTTTCTTCCTTTATACCTGAATAGCATATCCAACCCTTACTTTTTTCCTTAGAAAGGAGGTGATCCAGCCGCACCTTCCGATACGGCTACCTTGTTACGACTTCACCCCAGTTATCAAGCCTGCCTTCGGCAGCTCCCTCCTTACGGTTAGGTCACTGACTTCGGGCATTCCCAACTCCCATGGTGTGACGGGCGGTGTGTACAAGACCCGGGAACGTATTCACCGCAGCATTCTGATCTGCGATTACTAGCGATT
>JAZLHD010000059.1:0-2340 GCA_045616645.1 Paludibacteraceae bacterium | reverse complement strand
AGAGGACGATCAGCCACGCTGGAACTGAGACACGGTCCAGACTCCTACGGGAGGCAGCAGCTAAGAATATTGGGCAATGGAGGAAACTCTGACCCAGCCATGCCGCGTGAATGAAGAAGGCCTTCGGGTTGTAAAGTTCTTTTAGTCGTGAAGATGATGACAGTAACGACAGAAAAAGCACCGGCTAACTTCGTGCCAGCAGCCGCGGTAATACGAAGGGTGCAAGCGTTGTTCGGATTTACTGGGCGTAAAGCGTCCGTAGGTGGTTTGTTAAGTCAGGGGTGAAATCCCAGGGCCCAACCCTGGAACTGCCTTTGATACTGGCAAGCTGGAGCGCGATAGAGGAAGATGGAACATCTGGTGTAGGGGTGAAATCCGTAGATATCAGATAGAACACCAATGGCGAAGGCAGTCTTCTGGATCGATGCTGACACTGAGGGACGAAAGCGTGGGTAGCAAACAGAATTAGATACTCTGGTAGTCCACGCCCTAAACGATGCCTGCTTGTTGTTGGTTTCCTTCGGGGAATCAGTGACGAAGCTAACGCGTTAAGCAGGCCGCCTGGGGACTACGATCGCAAGATTAAAACTTAAAGGAATTGACGGGGACCCGCACAAGCGGTGGAGTATGTTGTTTAATTCGATGCTACGCGAGAAACCTTACCGACCCTTGACATCTTGGTCGCGATTTCCAGAGATGGATTTCTTCAATTCGGTTGGACCAAAGACAGATGCTGCATGGCTGTCGTCAGCTCGTGTCGTGAGATGTTAGGTTAAGTCCTGCAACGAGCGCAACCCACGCCCTATGTTGCCAGCGGGTAATGCCGGGAACTCTTAGGGGACTGCCCGCGTCAAGCGGGAGGAAGGTGTGGATGACGTCAAGTCATCATGGTTCTTACGGGTCGGGCTACAAATGTACTACAATGGTGGCAACAATGGGTCGCAATGTCGCAAGGCAAAGCTAATCCTGAAAAGCCGTCTCAGTTCGGATTGCCCTCTGCAACTCGAGGACATGAAGTTGGAATTGCTAGTAATCGCTGATCAGAATGCAGCGGTGAATACGTTCCCGGGTCTTGTACACACCGCCTGTCAAACCATGAGAGTCGATTTCACCCAAAGTCGGTAGTTTAACGCAAGAGGACGCCGCCTACGGTGGGATTGGTGATTGGGGTTAAGTCATAACAAGGTAGCAGTACCGGAAGGTGCGGCTGGATCACCTCCTTTATAGAGAAAGTTACTTTCACGAAAGTAACCAAATCCAAAGCGACTGTCTGAATATCTCTTTTTGATGAAAAATTTCTGGTATCAGCAGAACTGTGGCAACATTGTTTATGATTATCAGATCAATGGGTCAATAGTTCAGTTGGTTAGAACGTCGCTCTGATACAGCGAAGGTCGAAGATTCGAGTTCTTCTTGACCCACCAGTTTTTAGATGAGAATTGTTTTTATTTATAATTTATATTGTTAATCGGTTTTATGTCGCAAATTAAAATAATTTAATTTGTTGAACATCGTAATCTCAAAAATATTCTTTCTAAGAGTAATCACGAAAGTGATAATTCAATTAAGAAAGCAAGAATCAACTTAAATGCTTAAAAGACGTTAATACGTCTGCTCATTCAAGTTATGGTTTGTCTTTGCTTAAAGATTTTCTCTTCAAGCATAAGATAAAAAGTAACAAAGGGTGTTTAGTGGATGCCTTGGCAATCAGAGGCGATGAAGGACGTGAAAGACTGCGATAAGTTCGGGTGAGCCGTCAATATGCTTTGACCCCGAAATGTCCGAATGGGGAAACCCAATCCTTTATGGATTATCTTTGACTGAATACATAGGTCAAAGAAGCAAACGCGGAGAAGTGAAACATCTCAGTAACCGCAGGAAAAGAAAGCAATAGCGATTCCCTTAGTAGTGGCGAGCGAAAAGGGACCAGCCCAGTGACCGAGATTTTAGTTAGCAAAATGTGGTGGAAAACACAACGATAATAGGTGATAGTCCTGTATGCGAAAACTAGTTTTTTGGTTCAAGAGTAGAGCCGGACACGTGAAATCCGGTTTGAATACGGGGGGACCTTCCCCCAAGGCTAAATACTCCTGATTGACCGATAGTGAACAAGTACCGTGAGGGAAAGGTGAAAAGAACCCCGAAGGGGGAGTGAAATAGACACTGAAACTGAATACTTACAAGCTGTCAGAGCCGGTCTTCCGGTGATGGCGTACCTTTTGTATAATGAGCCAACGAGTTATTATTGCATGCAAGCCTAAGCCGTTAGGTGTAAGCGAAGGGAAACCGAGTCTGAATAGGGCGAATTGAGTATGCAGTAATAGACCCGAAGCGGGGTGA
>JAZLHD010000058.1:0-10393 GCA_045616645.1 Paludibacteraceae bacterium | reverse complement strand
AGCACCACAAGTATTATCGTAAGGGAGCGCTTTCTAACCTCCTATGCTTTGAGCGAGAAGACAAGAATAATCCTTCAACACTGGTGGAAGGGGATGTAATACTTGACCGTAAAAAATACGGAAAATTGAGTAAATAACGAAGACCCTACGGTAACGTCCCCGTGATAGCCCCGTGAAGTCCCGGTCAGCTCACGTGATTACTCTTACTTAGAAACACTCAATGAAGAACGGACAAGCGTTTATAATTTGTGCTGAAATGAAACATCATCCATACAACCTCAAGGGATCGACCCTTGAGGTGTTTTCCGCGTTGTATTGCTTAACGAGAAAACGTGCCTTTTTGGGCACTTATTTGGACTTGGCGAGTTGGTTAGAGATAGAAGTTCACACTCTCCGAAACGCAATAAAAAAACTCCAAGAAAGAGATTTAGTTTATGCAGAACCCTGCACAGAAAATTCCAACCGCTACGAGTTCCAAGCCCATCCTATAAAGGGTTATCCCCTACCTGATTATAAATACTGCGGAAGAAAGAGTACTACCGACTATCCCGTTATCGATGCTCAAAACTTAGAAGAGTACCGAAAAGAGATAGAGGCTACAGGGGGAGTAATTGACCCTACCAAGGAAAAATTTTTACCACCGCAAGAAAAAAATTTACCACCGCAAGAAAAAATTTTTCCGGAATTAAAAGAAAGTAACAAAGAAAATAATAACTATAATATATATAACAATAAAGATAATAACTTTTTTTTGGGAAAGAAGGTTCTTTCCAAAAATAAAGATGGAGTTTATAAAGATGAAATTTATCCCCCTACGTGGGAAATGGTTAGTGACTATGCAGAGAGCCACGTACCCACCATTAGCCTTGATGTTGCCAAACGTTGGTACGCCTACGCTGCGTCGGGAGAATGGAAAATGGCGGGTGGGCGAAAAATAAAAGATTGGCGTGCGTCACTTTATTGGTTTGACCAACGGCACACAGACATTGAGAAAGAGAAAGCAGTCAAGACCATTGCCAAGGCGCAAGCAGGCGTTTCGCAAGAGGTGTTGGCGGTGGAACAACAGATGCGGGAACAGCGACATCGAGAGAGGGTGCAAGCCGAGAATGAAGCCAACACCCCCGAAGCTCTCGCAGCCCGCGATGCGTTCTTTGACAAGTTTTGTAAGTAAAAAACGAAGAAAATATCAGAATAAAAAAAGGATGCAAACTTGCATCCTTTTCTTGTGTCTCCCGAGGGACTCGAACCCTCGACCCATTGATTAAGAGTCAATTGCTCTACCAACTGAGCTAGGGGGACTTCGTCGGACTTCGCTTAGTACGATGCCAAAACTCTGTTTTGGCAGAAGTACCCGCAAGTCCTCCTCTCCCCAAAAAGTAGTACATTTTTGGGGGCCCCAATTTGTATTACTTTTGGAAAGCGGGTGCAAAGGTACGGCTTTTTTTTGATATACGCAAATATTTTCGACATTTTTTTCAAAAAAAGTGAAATTTATACTTTAGAACTTCCACATATCAGAAAATTTGTGTACCTTTGGACTCGAAAATCGGTGTAGGGGACTGTAGAGTGTAGAGGAGTAGGGTTACGTGGTAACCTCTATATATATATTATTAATCTTTAAAATTTAAATCAAATGAAAAAAGTTCTTACTTTCGTTTTGGTAGCGATGGCAGCGATGGCAGTCAACGCTAAGCAAGTTACGTTTACTTTCAATGATGCAACGGCTATTACGAGCTATGGTATCACGGTTCCTGATGCTGGAACGGGTACTGATTTATCCGGCACTACTTTCACTGTAGATGGAATTACTTTTTCTTGTGAAAAAGTTAACAAGAATGATACCAGAATTTGGAACAGTAGTGGAAATTATTCTCTTCGTACGTATGGCAATAATACTATTACGTTTACTTCTGAAGGAGATAATATTAAAGGTTTACAAGTGTTCTCTACACAAGGCAGTTTTGCAGAATTGACGAATGGTATGATGACTTGTGATGCTAAATCCGTGACGATTACATGTACAGCAACTGCATATATTAATTTGATTGTTGTATATGTAAACGAAACTCCTGTAGTTACGGTTGATACATTGGATGTAAACGCTGCTATTGATTTGATTGCGGCGGCTCCTAACAAGAAATTAACGAAGAATATGTGTGTTCGTGGTCGTGTAACGAGTATTAACAATAGTAGCGCTCAGACATACGGAAATATTGATGCTTACATGGTTGATATTACGAATCCGGCAGACACGATGGAAGCTTATCGTTTGAAGAGTTTTAATGGCGAAAGTTATAAAGATGTCGAGATTCAGTTCGGTGTGGGTGATACGATTATCTTCTCTTCTTCTGATTGGAGTTTCTATGAGCAAGGTCAGGTTTATGAAGGTTATGGTTGCAATCTTGTGAAAGTTTACGGAGGAGGACATCCGGTAGAGATTCCGGTTATTACCATAGCTCAAGCTTTGGAGATTGCTAAAGCTTTAAACCCTGCCGAAGGTAAGTCCATTGCCACCACTGAGAAATATGATGTTCGTGGTTATGTAACCGGTTACAAATATAATAAATCCGATATTTTGATTAGTTTCTGGATGGGCGATATTTTCGAAGAAGGTGCAGGTGAGTTCCAAGCTTATAATCCAAGTAATATGGATGCCGTTAGAGAAAATGTAGAAAAAGGCGATTATATATCGATTGTAGGTCCCATCACTAACTATAATAACCAGTCATACGAAGTTGAGCATGGTGTGCTAACCATCATTTCTAAGGTTGGTCTGAACAACGTTAAATCCATTATCAAGGCTAAGAAAGTGATTGAGAATGGTCAATTCGTGATCGAGGCCAACGGAATGCGCTTCAATGTATTAGGCGCAAACCTCTAATCCGTAGGTTCGAGATAGCATAACGCTTCTCCCACTACATAATTGCTACCTCCGATGAAGATAATATCGTCGGGGGTAGTGTTTTTTATAGCATCGGCAATGGATAGACCCACCTCTTGCTCCTCCCTCACAGGGAGGAGAGGTGTATGGGTCTGCCTAAACATTTCGGCTAATTCTGCTGCAGGGATAGCACGAGAGGTCTGCGCTTGCGTGAAATAATATGTAGCGTTGAGCGGTAACATGCCAAGCATGACATTGACATCTTTGTCGTTCACAAAGCCCAGTATTAAGTTTAGAGTTGAGAGTTTAGAGTTTAGAGAAGCCGTCTCGTTTGATAGTTTAGAGTTTAGAGTTGAGAGTTGCTCACAGACATATTTGAAGCCGTGGCTGTTGTGACCGGTGTCGAGAATGAAATGGCGGTCGCGAGCATAGAGGTGCTCCCAACGGCCACGCAAGCCCGTGCGCGTACACACGTGAGCAAATCCTTCTCTTATCGCGTGCGTCGATACCCCTAACTGACGTAAGGCTACGTAGGCGGTCTGCTGATTATGCTCTTGGTAAATGCCTTTGAGTTCACACTCATGTATATCCCGTTCACGACAGCGGCGAAGGTATCCACATTGGTCTGCAAACCAGATACGACAATGAGTCGTCTCTAATCCTTCTCCTAAGATACCGCACTCCTGCGCTTTAGCCAAGAAAACGGGATCCGTCTCGGGATGACTCTCCCCAATGACACAAGGCACATGAGGTTTGATGATTCCTGCTTTCTCAAAGGCAATCTTAGCGAGCGTATCGCCGAGAAACTCCTCATGGTCCAGACCTATATTCGTTATCACACTCAACTGAGGCGTGATGATGTTCGTGGCATCTAATCGTCCTCCTAATCCTACCTCGATCACTGCTACATCCACCTGCTGCTGCCTAAAATAGTCAAAGGCTAACGCCATCGTGGTCTCAAAGAAAGACGGCTTTAACTCGTCTAAGAACGCTTTGTGCTTTTCCACAAAAGCCACCACGGATTCCGGAGGAATCTGTGTTAGACCGCTATTGCTGAAAGACCGCTGCGCTGAACGACCGTCCTCCGGACTGAAAGACCGCTGCGCTGAAAGATTGCTGCGCTGAAGGACTCGAATGCGTTCGCGGAAATCGACGAGATGGGGGGAAGTGTATAGTCCCACTTTCTTGCCTGCGGCTTGGAGAGCAGCCGCTATGAGGTGAGATGTGGAACCTTTGCCGTTCGTACCTGCAATATGGATAGTAGGGTAGGTTTCTTGGGGATTATCAAGATGCGCCATCAAACGGATGGCATTGTCTAATCCGTGTTTATATGCCGTCGCGCCCACCAAGTGGAAAGCCGGCATAGAGTTGTATAAATAGGTTAGTGCTTCCTCGTAGGTCATACCTTAAAGTCGAATATACCTTGTTGTTTCTGAAGCTTGAGCCAGTGATAGAACGTTTGATCCACTTGCACCGCGTATGACTGCGAAGTGAACGTAATCATGTTTTTCTTAAGCTCGTCATAAACCTGTATCTTCAGTCGGATATGACCTTTATGTTGCTTACATTGTTCTGTGAGTTCGGCAATTAAGTCGGGACGCACTTCCTCAACGGGGATAGTGAGGGTGAGTTCCTCGGCATAGTTCTTTTGTGCATCCTTGAGCAAATCCACTTTCTGCACCATAAACTCATATTCAGCTTCGTCAATCGGTTTGGGTTTATACCATTTCTGTCCCACCCCTTTCTGCTGGAAGTTACCTGTAATAAGGACATAGAGGTTAGGTTCTAACATCGGTGCCCATTGTTTATACGTTTCCCCAAAGATTGTGAGCTTATAACTACCGGCATAATCCTCAATGATATAACGCCCATACGGGTTACCGTTCTTCGACACCAACTTCTCCGAACTCGTCACTATGCCGCCAAAGCGAAGTCCTTGCAGGCCTTCGGTCTGAGAGTTTAGCTGGTTTAGCTGGTTTAACTGGTTTAGCGAGTTTAGATTTTCAGCGTCTTCTCCAACGGATTCGGCAGTAGCAGCAGCTGCTGCTCGACGGCCATCGGGCGTGCGCAAGGATTCCAACTCACTCAGTCCTTGCGAGGTGATATTACATAACTGTGTAACCTCAAACTCGTACTCGTCTAATGGGTGTGCCGAGAGGAAGATGCCAATCAGCGACTTCTCTATGTTCAGTCGCTCAATAGGCGACATACGCGCCACTTGAGGCAGTTCCGGTTTGGCTATGTCAATGCCTGCTCCACCGCCTAAATCACCAAAGAGCGAGTTCTGTTGAAGGCGTTTATCCTCTTGGTATTTATTGCCATATCGCATCAGTACCTCTAACACCATCTCCCCCTTATCGGTCGTAGCCATCAGCTGTTCGCGATAGAGTTCAAACCCATCGAATGCTCCTGCCATAGCAAGCGATTCCATCGTCTTGCGATTGCAGGACTGTAAGTTGATACGTTCCACAAAATCGTAGATGGACTGATATTTACCATGCGCCTTGCGCTCGTCCAAGATAGCATTAACGGCACCTTCACCAACGCCTTTGATACCTCCTAAACCGAAACGGATATCGCCCTTGCTATTGACGGTGAAGTTCAAATCCGACTCATTAACATCAGGCTCTAAGACATTAATCTTCATTGCCTTGCACTCGTCCATGAGTTTGGTGACTTCTGTGATGTCGTCTTTCGCGTCGGTTAGGTTCGCTGCCATAAACTCCGCCGGATAATGGGCTTTGAGGTAAGCTGTCTGATAAGCTACCCAAGCGTAACAAGCCGCGTGAGACTTGTTGAACGCGTACGACGCAAACGCTTCCCAGTCTTTCCAAATCTTCTCCAATATCTTCTCGTCGTGTCCATTGGCTTTACCGCCATCCATGAACTTTGACTTCAATTCTTGCAGTACGTCCATCTTCTTCTTACCCATCGCCTTACGCAGTTGGTCAGACTGACCACGCGTGAAGTTCGCGAGTTTGCGGCTCAGTAACATCACCTGCTCTTGATAGACGGTGACGCCGTAGGTGTCTTTTAATATATCCTCCATCACAGGGATGTCGTAGGTGATGGGTTCTAATCTGTGTTTACGCTTGATGAACGATGGAATATACTCCATTGGACCCGGACGATAGAGGGCGTTCATGGCGATGAGGTCACCAATAACGGTGGGTTGTAACTCCTTGAGGTACTTCTGCATGCCCGGTGACTCAAACTGGAAGACGGCTACCGTACGACCCTCTTGGAAGAGCTTATAGGTCAATTCATCTTCCTTACTGATATGGTCAATATCAATATCCTCGCCATGTGCTTTTTTAATGTTCCGCAAACATTCGCGAATGATGGTCAAGGTCTTCAATCCAAGGAAGTCCATCTTAATCAGTCCCACCGACTCAATCACATGACCATCATACTCGGTGACGAGAATACGTTTTTTCTCTTTTGGGTCTTCTACCGACGACAAAGGAGCGAACTTCGTCAGGTCGTCAGCACCGATGATTACACCGCAAGCGTGGATACCCACTTGCCGAATGGTTCCTTCTAACTGCTGCGCATACTCTAACATCGAACGTATCTCCGGCTCGTCGCCGTGCAATAACTGTTTGAGTTCGGCTACGTATTTATAACAGTTCTTGAGGTTGAGTTTAGGACTCTTGCCCTTCTCGTCTTTCACATTATCGGGGAACCCGCGATCGGGAATATAACTCTTAATCTCGTTCACGCGGGGTAGGGGAACACGCTGTACTCGACCCACATCGGCAATAGCTGACTTAGCTGCCATCTGACCGTATGTGATGATGTGTGCCACGTGCGTGTTACCATATTTATTGCTCACCCAATCAATCACTTTCGGACGACCTGCATCGTCAAAGTCCGTATCAATATCGGGCAAAGAGATACGATCGGGATTGAGGAAACGCTCAAACAGTAAGTCATATTGCAGGGGGTCAAGATCCGTAATATGCAAACAATATGCCACCACACTTCCGGCTGCGGAACCACGCCCCGGACCTACACTGACATCTAACTCCTCACGCGCAGCCCGAATAAAATCCATCACGATAAGGAAGTACCCGGGGAAACCCATCGTCTTCATCGTATGCAACTCAAAGGCGATACGCTCCTTCAACTCTTCGTCATTATCCACACGGTCTTGACCATAACGCTTGATGGCTCCCTCGTGCACAAGGTGAGCTAAGTAATCCGCCTCTAACTTAATACGATAGAGTTTGTCATAACCACCGAGTTTCTTAATCTTCGCATGGGCGTCTTTCTCGGACAAAACGACTTCACCATGTTCGTTGCGCGTGAACTCGTCAAAGAGTTGCTGTTCAGTGAACTTCTGGTGATAACTCTCTTCCGTACCAAACTCCTCCGGAATGGGGAACTTAGGCATAATCGGATCCGAGTCAATATCGTATATCTCTACCTTATCCACAATCTCCTGCGTGTTCTCCATTGCCTCAGGTATATCAGCAAAGATAGCTGCCATCTCCTCGGTCGTTTTGAGCCACTCCTGTTTGGTGTAGTGCAATCGTTCCACATCATCGACATAGTGGTTCGTACTCAAGCAGATAAGACGGTCATGCGCCTCCGCGTGTTCCTCTTCTACAAAGTGGGCATCGTTCGTGCAAATAACCTTCACTCCATGTTTCTTTGCTAACTCGATAAGCACGGGATTGACTACTTTCTGATGTTGGTAGGTCGATTGTTCTCCACCCGGCTTGTCCGTCTGATGACGCTGTATCTCAATGTAATAATCGTCCCCAAATACACCTTTGAACCACTCTATCGTCTCTTCTGCCTCCTTAAACTGTCCTTCAGCGTTGCGGTCTTTCAGTCCCGCCAACACTTTCTGCGCCAACTCGCCACCGAGGCAGGCACTACAGCAGATGATTCCCTCGTGATATTGCTCTAACAACTCTTTGTCTATACGCGAAGTGTATTTGAAGGCATCGTCCATAAACGCCAACGAAATCATTCGGCACAGGTTATGATAACCTACCTTGTTCTTAGCAAGCAGGATAAGGTGCCAACCCGAGCGATCGATGACGAAGGTCTTCCCTTCGGGACTGATAGTTTCCTCGTTACTCATGCTATGACGGCCACGACGAGCACAATAAGCCTCGCAACCAACGATGGGTTTAAACGCCCAAAAATCGTCTCCCATCTCCTCCTTGCGGCTCTTGTTGATTTTCTTGCAATAGTCTAATAGCTCCTTGATGCCGTACATATTCCCGTGGTCAGTAAGGGCGATGGCGCGCATACCGGTGCGAAGGCACTTATCCACAAGGTCGGTCACCTTGCTCATTCCGTCTAATACGGAGTATTGAGAGTGTACATGTAAATGGGTGAAATTCATAATCGGTCGTATTTGGGTGCAAATATACAACAATTTTTTGAAATATGCAAATAAATTTGCAAATATGCATAAATTTTTGTACCTTTTGCAGACGATTTTGAGAAATACCATCCGGCAGACGGAATTGCTCGTCGCTCACTGACGGAAAAGAGGGGAACATCGCTCATGAGATGTAAAACTTAAATAAACTTTATAAATCAACAAGAATGAGAAAACTACTTTTATTTATCGCGTCTGTATTTGTGTTAAGCATAGGCGCAGCACAAGCAGAAGAAGCCGATGCCGTTTTCTTTTGGATTAACGGCTCTAATACCTGCTACCAACTGAGTAAGATGCCCGTCATCAGTTACGACAATGGGGCAGCCGTATTAACGATAGATGGTATAACCCAACTGCGCGTAGAGGCGGAGTCTATTGAAGACCTTACCATTACGTATGGTGTCTATGCTCCTGCTGATATAAAGTCTATGACAACCGAAGATGCTATGGTTCACAAGGTAGGCAAGTATATCATCGGTGGCAGACTGATTATCGTCAAAGATGGTCAGCAGTTTGATGCAGAGGGTAGAAAACTATAAGTCAAATCACAAATTACAAATTACAATGAAAAAAGTTATTCTTTTCTTAGCCGTTGCGATTAGCAGCGTGCTGATGATGGCGCAAACGAATCAAATCACTTGGGTGAATGGTCGTGCTGTGTTAGGTCAGTCGATTAGTTCGATTGATAGTATTAAGTATGGGATAATCGAAGACGCCGACCAACTCGTTCTTTGGTTACCTAAAACGATAGTTGTTCACGATACGGTTATTGTGCATGACACGGTTATTATCAATGATTGCGGTAACACCGGCAATGCTCCTGCTGGCGTGGAGATGGTCGATTTAGGTTTACCGAGCGGTATTAAGTGGGCAAATATGAATGTTGGAGCAACTAAACCCGAAGAGTACGGCGATTACTTCGCTTGGGGCGAGACTAGTCCTAAAACGACTTATGATTGGAATACCTACAAGTGGTGTAATGGTTCTGATGACACACAAACCAAGTATTGCAACCATAGCGAGTATGGTTACAATGGATTTACTGATGGCAAGACCGTCCTTGACCCTGAAGACGATGCGGCTCACGTGAATTGGGGCGGTAATTGGCGTATGCCGACCATAGCAGAAATCCAAGAATTGGAAGCCAACTGCACATGGACTTGGACTCAAAAGAATGGCATCAATGGTTATGAGGTGAAGGGAAAGAATGGCAACTTCATCTTTTTGCCCGCTTCCGGCTACCGCGACTTTTCGTCGCTCGTCAGTGTCGGCTCCTACGGCTACTACTGGTCCTCTTCGCTCTACGAGGACTACTCGGGCAACGCGTGCTGCCTCGACTTCTATTCGGGCCGCGTGGATTGGAACGGCAGCAATCGCTACTACGGACAATCCGTTCGGCCCGTCTGCCAGTAGCCAAGGACTTATTCTGACTTGCAAATGTCAGCATTTATAAAACGCTCCACATCGCAACCTCTCGGGGTTGCGATGGTTGTATTTGTGGGGGCCGGAAAATCCGGATAGTCCGGAACGCTGCGCTAGACCGGATAAAGGAAGCGCGCATACAATGCACGCAGAAAGGACATAACAAAGCGACCAAAGGGAGTGGTACACCGCTCGCAAAAGCTCGCGGAACAGAACGGGCATAGGATAGCAAAAGGTCTACAAAAGCCCTTGCGATTGTCGTTTGACTGCCGTTCGATTTTCGCCGCATTTGCGCCCGACTGCCGTTCCATTGCCGTTCGACTGCCGTTCGACTGCCGTTGCTGAAGGCTAAAAGGTAGGGTTGCGACGCAATAAAAATCTACACAAGAATATACAAAAAATTGGTTGAGCATATTTATTGGAAAAGCTCCTGCAGAGCAGAAATCTTATAAAAATCCATCTCAAAATCTTTACAAAAAATAATCAGCGGAATCTGTGCAATCTGTGAGAGATATATGAAAAAGTGCTAGGGCAACCGCATCAAAAATTTTGCATTTTTGATGATTTGTAATAGATAATCGGCCGATAGAGAGGCAAGAAAGAGTCGTTTTTTTAGGCTTCGTTTTTTGCCGATATCTATATGGTTCTTAACAATTTGCAAAGCCATTTTTCTTATCAACGATAAGTTT
>JAZLHD010000057.1:0-6433 GCA_045616645.1 Paludibacteraceae bacterium | reverse complement strand
TTCTACTCGCCATGCTGGATGATCAGCGTATTGAACAAGTACTCTCCGTAGGTCGTCGCTCTTGTGGGCACACGCACCCGAAACTAAGAGAATATATCGTGCCGGATTTGTTGACGCTCCAAGCAGGAGACCCTCAATTAGTGGGTTATGATGTGTGCTTCTTTATTGCAGGAATAACCTCTGTTGGGACGCCGGCGGATGTCTATCGGGTAATTAGTCACGAAATACCCGTGCATTTTGCATCTATCTTGCCCCATAAAGAGCAGATGACATTCATCTATCTGTCCGGTGCAGGCACGAGTAATAAGGGCAGACTACTATGGCAACAGGTCAAGTCTTCTACCGAGCGTGAGACACAAGCTATGGGTTTTGCCCATGCGTATGGTTGGCGACCGATGTTTATGCGCCCATATAAAGGGCAAAACAATCATCAAGTGAAGGTGCAGAAGGCTGTATTGGTACTTTATCCGCTTCTCCGTCTCTTACGCAGTATCTGCTCTATGCCGGAGATGGTCAATGCCATGTACAACGCCGCTATTCAAGGCTATCCTAAACCCAACTTGGAAGCTGGGGATATAATCAAATGCAGTAAACAAAGCAACTTATCAAATAATCAATAACATGAAAGTTTTATTACTCAATGGTAGTCCCAAGCAGGGGAATACTTATCGCGCCTTACAAGAAGTGGCAAAGACACTACAAGAAGAACACATCGACACCCAAATCATCGGTATTGATTACGAACCACAACCCGACTGTATCGGTTGCGGCGCTTGCCGCGGATGCGAACCTTGCGCCATCGGTGGCGCGTGCTACGAACGCGTTCGCGAAGCTTTAGAAACAGCGGATGGTCTGATAGTCGGTAGTCCTGTTTATTATGCAGGTCCCACAGGTGCTATCTGCTCGCTACTTGATCGCGTGTTTATGTCTTGCAAGCCCTTGCTCGAATATAAACCTGCGGCATCAGTGGTTATCTGCCGTCGCGGAGGTGCCAGTGCTGCATTTGACCGACTAAATAAGTATTTCCAGATTTACAATATGCCGGTCGTTAGTTCACAGTATTGGAACATGGTCTATGGACATACCCCCGGCGAAGCCGAGTTGGATGCTGAAGGCTTGCAAACGATGCGTACCCTCGCTCATAATATGGCATGGACATTACGCGGTCTTCAAAATCAACCCCGTCCGGACAAAGAGCCCAAGCAACAAACGAATTTCATTCGGTAATGATTTTCTTGATATGAATCAGCTCAAAGAAACCATGTTATCTCATGCCGACCCTACACAAGTAATCGGCTTATCTCGCTTCTTCAAAACGGGCAAAGGACAATATGGTGAAGGAGATTTGTTCCTCGGCATCAAAGTGCCTACTACGCGGGCGGTTGTTAAGGCTCTGTGGAAAGAGACTACCTTTGCCGACTTGGAGGAGTGTATCGTTAGCCCGTATCACGAAATCCGTCTTGCCGCCTTGCTTACGTTGGTACAGATAGTTAAGCACGCAAAGAAAGACATCGCTTTACAACAACAGTGCATAGATTTCTATCTCTCCCATACAAAAACTATCAACAATTGGGACTTGGTCGATCTGTCTTGCTACGAGATATTGGGTACTTGGCTGATGGACAAAGATCGGTCGTTATTGTATGATTTAGCGCGTGACGGCAAAACCATTTGGGAACAACGCATCGGGATGGTATCTACCATGGCTTTCTGCCGTGCCGGACAGTTAGATGATACATTCGCCATTGCGGACCTTTTCTTGCAAAAGCCTCAACCGCTACATGACCTACTGCAAAAAGCCGTTGGTTGGTTGCTACGAGAGACGGGCAAGCGCGATAAACAACGACTGAAAGATTGGCTTTTGCCCCGTTGTACCACCATGCCTCGCACCATGCTCCGCTATGCCATTGAGCATTTCAACGAAGAAGAAAAACAGGAACTAATGAACAAATAACCTCAATCGTTAGATGATAAATACATTATTACTATGCGCGTAATAGTACAACGGACCTCCCAACTCATCAACGATGGTCCGGTAACGATTATTCTCGATTCGGCAGAGAGATAGAATTATTTGCAAACATAAAATATTTTTCACTTTTTTAGTCTATTATTTGTATAATTGATATTTTTTATGTACCTTTGCAGCGCAAAATGTAAAATTCTATAAGTATGAGTGCCACACAAGCTGCATTAAGTGAACAATTCATTGATGTTATGGGACCAATGATGAGTGATGCAAAAGCCGTAGATAGCGTATTTGCGTATATTCGTTTGTTACGCAATGCTCAAAATGTTCAAACATCTACGCATCCGTATACCCCGCAAGAGATTGACCATCGTTTAGATCAGTCGGAAAAGGCTTTTGCTGCAAATAAGGGTATTCAAGAGCCCATCGCTCGCCAACATCGTCATAACTTTGTAAACGAATTGATTGCACAATGAGAATAGAGTGGTCGCCTTTAGCAGAGGAAGCGTGGCAGGATATTGCTAACTATATTTTTGACTCTTTCGGTGTTCGCGCTCTTTTGGATTATTCGGAATTAACGGATTCTTGGATGGATACATTAATCTCTAATCCATTAGTAGCAGCTTTCGAAGAGTCGCTTAGTCATAGAAGCAAACATTATCGTAGCATTGCTATTCATCAATTTAGTAAGATAATTTATTATATTGAGGATGGCGTAATCTACATCGCTGATGTATGGGACACTCGTAGAAGTCCTCAAACATTATCGACAAGACTAAAATAACCCTCGTCTGGCAGACGTAACTTGCCCGTCACCCACTAACGTTAATTAGGGGACATCGCTCACGAGATGTAAAACAGTGAGGACATATTAATTAAGCATTAGCTATTATTTCGCGTTCGCCAGAAATGTAGGAAGTTTCATAAGAACCTAGAAATAATTAGGCTTGGGCATGTGTATATATGCCCCAATCCCGACGATGATAGTATATGCTCACCTTGTGTGAGCAACTTATCTCGGGATTCGGGTTTTCCTACATACCTTGGCGAACGGATAAGGAGTTCACACTTTTTATTTGGTCGATTTGATAGTGATGCACAAAAATACTATCAATTATGGCTAACGAAAAAATCAAATCTGTTCTTTCCCAAAGTTTAGTATATGTTTCTGTATATACTTGTTGTTTGTTTATATTGATTGCACCTATTGTTCTTCAGGTATGCGACACTCATGATTGGTCATATTTATGCACCAGTATCCTATTTGCGTTACCAATCGCAGCCCTTATTCTATGTTGTAAACCGAGATGGATAACGTATGTGATTTTAGCTATCTTATCTATTTTTACTTTTGCAGAGATAATCATGGTTGTCTCCTTTGGACAATTTATTATAGCAGGCAATATCTTGGCAACATTAACCACTACGGCTGAAGAATCTGCTAGTTTTGCTAAAAACGCAGTACAAATATTATGGTATTTTATTCCTGTAATTGGGACTTATGGGCTACTTGTATTTCTACTATCTTGCTTTGATTTCAATCGCAAGTTTAGTTTAGCGATTTGTGTCACATCGTTATTCTTAATTGTAGGTTTTGTTGGATATAAGCAAGTGATTTTCAGTAACAACACATTAACCTTGCGGTATTACGTCGAAAATCGTATTTGGGATAGACCTCCCTTTAATATGTTTTACCAAATCCACAATGTGGTTAAGGGACAACGAATTAAGAAAGCTATTGCCAATGCACAATATTGTAACTTTGGTGCTACAAAACCGGAGATTTCTCAAAAAGAGATTTATGTGCTTGGTATAGGCGAATCTATGCGTTATCATAACCTATCTCTAAATGGATGCTATAACCGCTCTACAACACCTCGTCTAGAGGCTTTAGATAATGTTATATTGTATGACAACTATTATTCTTCATCGTGCTTAACGATGTATTCCGTTCCTCAAATATTAACTCGGGCGACGCCACAAGATTATGCTTTAAACTATAAAGAAAAGAGTGTGTTTAAACCATTCCAAGAAGTAGGTTTTAAGACATATTGTATCGTTTGTAAAAACTTACTGACCTACGAAAAATATCTAACCGATGGGGTGGATAGTTTATTTTGTGTAGAGGGAGATAAGGATATTCCAAGATTGATTGATTCGTTGTCTTCAATCTATCCTAAGACCTTTTTCATTGTTCAGTTCTTAGGGAATCATAGCTTCTATTATAATTATGAGCCTGCTTTCGATATTTATAAGCCCAATATCAATGACAACCCTGAAGACAAAAGTTTCCAGGCTTATTTGAATGCTTATGATAATACGATGTTGTACGCAGATTATATCTTATCCGAAATAATCCGAAGTATAGATAAACAGCATACCATTTCTGGTTTCGTATTTGTTTCTGATCATGGTGAAATACTTTCAGAAGATACTCTAGATGGCGGTAAATACGGACATGGAGGCAACTGTAATCCTAATAAAGTTGAGTATCATGTTCCGCTCATTGCGTGGTATTCCAATACCTATTCAGAGATATACCCTAACAAGGTTATGAATCTTAAAAGATATACACAACGTCCCATCAATGCGGATAATGTATTTTATAGTGTTTGTGATATGGCAGATATTAGTATCGCACCTCAATATACCAAACCCGAGTGGAGTATCTTTGGAGATAGCCTTCAAGACCACACGCGCTACATCCTCGTCCCGGATGGAATCAATTATATTGAAGTAGAGTAAAGACGCTCCTTCGGGGGCGTTTGGTGTGTTTATCGTGTGTCTTTTGTAGGGTAATAACGTTAGTAGACCGTTACGTGACCATTGGGTGACCGGTAGGTCATCGTTCGATCATCCTATGGTGACGTGTCCGTATTCCCTCTTGTATGTGCCTTAGAGATTCCTATGAGTTTCCTATAAGCTTCCTATGAGGTTCCTATCAGGTTCCGTTACAGAAGCACGGATGAAGCACGGCAGAGAAGGGGAGCGCCCCGCGGCAAGGGCTGACGAAACAGCCCGACGAGCGGAGAGGAGAAAGGAATAAGGAAATAGAAAAGGCAGAGAGGCGGAGGTGGAATTTGAACAAAATCACAACAAAAATCACAGAAAATTTGCATATATAAAAAAAAAGTTGTAATTTTGCAGCCGAATTCGAATATAGCGAAAAATATCGCAACGAAAAATATCGCTAATATAACTAATTGATATGAATCCTTTTAAATTTGGAACAATCGTAGATGGTCCGTTTTTTACAGACCGTGAAGAAGAGTACGAAACTATTGTACATAAGTTGGATAGTGAGAACCATCTAATTCTCATTAGTCCTCGTCGTTACGGAAAAAGTAGTCTTGTGAATAAAGTGCTAACGAATACAAATAGGCCTTATATTATCCTTGATTTACAACAAGCATTAAGCACTCAAAGTTTCGCAGAAATGATGCTAAAGGCCATTTTTGAATTATATCCTGCGGAAAAAATAAGGCATCAACTCTCCCATTTCCGCATTTTTCCAACCATATCAACAAATGCGGTCTTAGGCACAATGGAGGTTTCTTTTGCACCAGCCACCAATGAATCGGTTATCTTAGAAGATGTGGTGGCTTTGTTAGAGAAGGTTAGCTCCCCGGACAAACGTTTAATAGTCGTGTTAGATGAGTTTCAAGAAGTCTTGAATATCCAAAAAGGACTTGATCGCCAATTGCGTGCTTTGATGCAACGACAACAAGGCATTAATTATATCTTTATGGGCAGTCAGGAGTCTATGATGGCAGAGATATTTGAAGATAAAAAATCGCCTTTCTACCATTTTGGAACGCTAATGCATCTCAATCGTATACCGGAATCCATATTCAAACAATATGTGTTTGATCGATTACCGGACGGGTGCGATAAGACATCAATAGTAGATGCCATTTTCAATTTTGCTCATAGCCATCCTTATTACACTCAGCAGTTAAGCGCACAAGTTTGGGAGTTGGTATATTGGCAACATATTTCAGAGGATGTAGTTGAAATAGCAATTTTACAGCAAGTTCAAGAACATGATTTAGATTATGAACGAATTTGGAATAATCTCAATCGTACGGATCGTGGGGTTATAAGTAATATCGTAAAAGCCAAAGAAGTCTTAACCAATCGAATAAACCCAACAAGCACTACATATAGTAGTCTTAAACGCTTGCTCAAATCAGGCATCATAGTCAGGGAGCAAGTGTATGATATTGAAGATCCGTTCTTTAAATATTGGTTAGTAAAATATTTGAATTGATTTTTTTCGAAAAAGTCGCTTTTTTCTTGCATATATCAAAAAAAAGTTGTAATTTTGCAGCGAAATTTTCGAGATGTCGAAAACAAAGTGGAAAAATAACAGGTGATTTTGGAGATCTCTCACAGATTTCACAGATTACACTCGCCCTACGGGCTATTGATTGATAATTTATTATTCCTTTTTATTTTCTTATT
>JAZLHD010000056.1:0-14277 GCA_045616645.1 Paludibacteraceae bacterium | reverse complement strand
TTAACCAATTCAACGACGTCTAAACATCTAAACTCCTAAACCACTAAACAAAAACCAAACCCTAACTATGAACCGAAACAGTCTCATACAATTAGCAATAGCGACCGCCCTTTGTCTTGCAGGTATTGCACTACTTTTCTTGGGCTTCGCTTATCCTCCCAAAGGCGAGATACACACCTCCGTGCTCATCGCTTATGGTGAGACACTTACGTTCGTAGGTTCTTTACTCGGTATTGATTACCATTATCGCTATAAACAATGAAACGCTTAATCCTATTCTCACTTATGCTGCTCTTATTCGGAGCTTGCAAAACGCAGACGGCAATTGCCCCGTTAGTTATCCGTGATTCTATTTCTATCACCTACAAACAAGGCAAGGAACAGCCTCTCTCCCTCCACAAGATAGAGGAACAGCCAACGCCCATAGGCGTTAGAGGAGCAGCGTCCCCACAAGTTCTGTGGAATCAGCCAAGGCTTGCCGGAGATAACTACAGGAGCTACGAGGTAGCGACTCGTTACGATGGCAAGCCGAGAAGCCTCCCCAGCGGTGGAGGCGTTAAATCAGTGCAATCCGTGGAATCTGTGAGAGATATAAAAATCAGAGTGGACACGTTATTCGTTGGACGTTGACACACAACCGAAGTGCCATCCCCACCCAAACCTATTCCACGGTTCTACAAAGATTGCACTTGGGGCTTCTTCATCCTCTTATTACTGACAATAGGACGCATAGCCCTACGCATAACAAAGGCGATTTACCTACGCAGGTAAACCGCCTTTTTCTCCGAGTGGGGACACGTCGGGCACTTCGCTCGGAGCGCGTTCCGTCGCGCTCCTTCACGCCTCTAACCAGTAGGCGCTTGCGCCGTCCTGTAGGAGCTTTGCTCCGTCCTCTAACCTAAAAATGTGTAAATTTTCAAAATTAAATTCGTTCGAGGTTGGAGGTAGGAATCCAGCCAACGTGATTGCCTACATGGATGTTGGACCAATCACCTAACGTCTCGTCAATCGTGATTTTCGTTCCTTCATGCAAAGTGAAGAGTTCCGTTCCTGACCTATCGGGAGACGCTTTGGCGTTGACTATTCCCTGTGTGATGATAGCCTCTTTGCGAAGCGTATCACGGCGGTGGAGCGATTGAGCATTGATGAAGGTGATACAACTAAGTAGGATAGCAACAAAAAAGGTAATGGTTGCGCCCTTTTTGATTTGAGGCATGGGTGTACGTCGGATAATAGGACAACAACTCAGTGCTAATAACCAAAAAATAAGAGAGATTATTTGCCATGTTTCTCCGGTGAGCAGATTACGAATAGCGATTGCCCATGAAGAGAGGATGAACGTGTTATCCTCCACATTATCAATAATCTGGGTCTTAGCAAAAGCCAGGTTGTGTTTGCAGTCTTTATTGCGTGGGTCGATACGTAGACACCGTTCGTAAGCTAAAATAGCGTGTGACAAATCCCCTTGTTTGAAATACGCATTCCCTAAATTATAGTAGGCATTGGCAATCTTGGGATTCTCAACGAGATACTGTTCATATAACTGGGCGGCTTGTTGGTAGTCACCTTGTTTATAGACTTCGTTTCCTTGCGTAAAAAGGCTGACAGGCTGAGAGGCGGAAAGGCTGAAAGGCTGAAGGGCTGAAAGGCTGAAAAGGCTGATTAAGAGAATGATTCGTTTCATAACGTTTGATTTTCAAGATTATTAATGAGGTTGATCGTTTGGTTATAGAGGTTCTGTGCCTCTTGCGTAGGTTGGTTATTGAGCGACGTATAACGCGCTATTTGCATCGAAGTGAGCACTTCGTTTACTTCGGAGATCAGTTGCTCGTTCACTTGTTTCAAGTGCAAGACAGAAGCGATATTCTCCTTATTGAGTTCTGCTGTCTGGATGCGTAAGCGGTCACTGAGATACTGCCATAAAGCGCGTTCTAACTCCTCGTAGAAATGAGTTAGGTCATTTGTTTTGAGGAACTGCTCGGCTTGACGTAACCGCTTCTGTGCCACCTTATTGGCTTTCTTATACCGTACATGTGCCGTATTGGCGTGCTCCTTGGCGTATTTGCGAAGGATGAATAAGACGATGAGGGTGAGAAGTAAGGGGAGGAGGTAGGCGGAAAGGATGAAAGGCTGAGAGGCTGAGAGGTTAGAGGTTAGAGGACGGCCCAAGCGCCTATTGGTTAGAGGCGAAGGCTCGGAGGTGTGGATATAACGGATATCGGAACCGAGGTGGTGGATATCTTCTTTGAGGACCGCACTGCCGGAAGGGCTGATAGGCTGAGAGGCGGAGAGGTTGATAGGCTGAGAGGTGGAGAGGTCTTGTCCATCGCGGAGGACATTGACTGTATATTCGGGTGTGGAGAGCGTCTTGTATGCTCCCGTCTTGGTATCGTAATAGGAGAACTGAATAGCAGGAATAAGGTACTGTCCTACGGCACGGGGGATAGCAAGATACTCAATAGACTTGGTACCACTGGCTCCTTGGGTGGTGTTGCGGAAGTTATTCGTCACTTTAGGATCGTAAGGCTCAAAACCTTCCGGCCAGTCGATAGCAGGCGTCTTAATGAGTTTTATGTTACCACTTCCGCTAATGGTTAACATCAGCGTTAACGCTTCGTTAACCTTGAGGTTGATAGGCTGAGAGGCGGAGGGGTTAGTGGTGAGTTTGAAGGAACCGACGGCTCCGGAGAAACTATCAGGTTTGCCCTTAGGTAATGAACGCACGTGGATGGTGACACCCGAAGCGGTGAGCATTTTGGCTACGTTGGAATAAGAGCCAAAGAAGTCGTCAAAGATACTGCGTACTTGTGGGCGGTTTTGTACACGAAGGACTGCCTCAAAATTAGCGGGATCAATCTTGATGTCCCCACTATGTTGAGGATAGAGAACGGTTTTGTATAGAATCGCCGTTTGGTAGTTACGCCCTTCGTAGTGTTCGAGTTCGGTCTGTATCTCTTCGTTCTCCATCTCTTGCTTGAGGAATCCTGTAAACTCGGGAATCTTCGTGTTATTAGTGAACTGTGCCACATCTACGTCAGCGAAATAAAGTTTATAATATAAGTAGATAGGCTCTTGCTCGATGACAGAGGTCTTAGAGACGATGGTGCGGATAAAAATGTTTTGACCGCTTGCGCTGGAAGACCGCTGCGCTGAAGGATCGCCTGCGGCTGAAGAGGCGGAAGGGCTGATAGGCTGAGAGGCGGAGGGGTCTCTCGGTTGGTCGGGAGGGAGAACGGATATTTGCAGTCCATTAGAGTGGTAAGTGTCTCCTCCGATAGAGATGGTAGCGGGATTGATAGCGAACTTACCCTCTTCGGTAGCGAGTAGGGTATAGGTGTAGGTGAGGGAGAAAGACGAAGTCATCTTTCCGTTCACAAACGAAGTCGATTGTGATTGGGAGGTGTACGGTCCTGCTAATACCTCAAAATGGTCCCACGGAGCAGGTTGGAGGTCCTTTGCTTTTTGGTTGACAGTGAAGGTCAACTGGAAAGGTTTATTGACAATTACCTGCGAAGGCGCAGAGGCCTTGAAGGAAACATCTTCCGCGGCTGAGAGGCTGATGGGCTGAAAGGCTGAAAGGAATAGGGTCGTTAGTAATACTCCTAATAAAAATCTATGTTTCATAATTACCAAGCTTTTTCTACGATACGTTTTTTACCTTGTTGACGCTGCATCTTCTCTTGCGTTTCTTTTTCGTCTTGTTCTAAGGCTTGCAAGATCTGTTCGGCCGTCTCTTTATCCATTTGGTTTTGGTCTTGTTGTTGCTGTTGCTGCTGTTGTTGCTGCTGTTGTTCTTGTTGTTGCTGCTGTTGTTGCTGTTGTTGTTTGTCCTGTTTCTGCTGCTCTTGATTTTGTTGCTGTTGGTTCTGCTGTTGCTGTTGTTGTTCAAGCAGGGTGAGGGCTTTGGCTAAGTTATAGCGTGTGTCGTTGTCCTTTGGATTCAGTCGTAAGGACTGTTCGTAAGCGGCAACGGCTTTGTCATATTGTTGTTGTCCAAAGCACGCATTACCAAGGTTGTGCATTGTTCGGGCGAGGCGTTGCTTGTCTTTTTTCGGGTCGAGTTGTTTGGCTGCCGCTACGTATTCGGCAGCTGCTTCGGGATATTTCTCTTGACGGAAGAGGGCGTTGCCTAAGTTATAGTGTGCCTGATAGGAGTTTTCGTTTTTGTTCAGTCCTCGACGATAATCCACTTCTGCCTCGGTATAGTTCTCGTGTCGGTAATCGCGATTTCCATGACGAACGGCAGAGGCCTCTTGTTGAGCAAAAAGGGCGGAGAGGCAGAAAGGCTGATAGGCTGAAAGGAGTAGGGTAAGTAATAGTACTTTATTGAAACAGTTTTTCATAATCAAAGAGTTGATGTTTGCGGTTGTAAATAAAGAACTCGATGACGAGTAAGAGGATAGCAATGAGAGCAAAAGACTGGTATTGCTCGTTATAGTCGGTATAGATAGTAGTCTCAATCTCAGCGGTAGCGAGATGGTCTATCTCTTGTTGGAGAGCACGCATAGCGGTGTTGGTGTTATCGCAATGGATATAAGCTCCATCACCGGCTTGGGCAATCTCTTTTGCCATTTGTTCGTTGAGTTTAGTGACCACTACTTGTCCCGAGCGGTCTTTCATATAGTTATTCGTTCCCGAAATAGGAATCGGTGCACCTTGCGCGGTACCAATCCCGATGACGTAAAGGTGAATACCTGCCTCTTTAGCTTGTTTGGCGGCTTCGATAGCGTCGTCCTCGTGGTTTTCACCATCGGTGATGAGGATGATAGCGCGTCCGGCTTCCGACTGTTCAGACCCAAACGACCGCATTGCGGTGTGGATAGCCGAACCGATGGCTGTTCCTTGTGTTTGGATAAGGTTAGGTGAGATCGTTGAGAGGAACATCTTTGCGGACACATAGTCGCACGTGATCGGCAGTTGGGTATAAGCATCCCCTGCAAAAACGACGAGACCAATCTTATCCTCCTGCATCTTATCAATGAGTTTGGAAAGCATCTGTTTGGCTCGGTCCAGTCGGGAAGGAGCCACATCTTCAGCGAGCATGGAGTTAGAGATGTCGAGGGCGACCATCACTTCGATGCCTTGCCGTTTGATGGTTTGTTCATTCTGTCCAAACTGCGGTCGCGCTGCGGCAAAAATCAGCAACGTGAGAGCAAGTAGGAGAATGGCAAACTTGATGGCAGAGCGAGTGGTGGAACGCTCGGGCATGAGTTCGTTGACAAGTTCGGGGTCTCCGAACGAAGCGAGTTGGCGCTTTTTGCGCTGGGTCAGTAACACGTATCCCACAATGAGAATAGGGATAAGGGTTAAAAGCCAAAGGATGTTTTTATACGCGAAGATCATAGTTTAATAAACAAATATGTCTTTGAGTTTGAGGTATTTAACTTTGCCAAGTGTTTGGAGGTACTTGGTGTTCAATTGTTTCTTATCCCCTAAGATGAGATAACGATAGGGGAGGTCCTTAATGACCTGCTGTTGGAAGGCTTGCACATCTTTTAGGGTGAGGTTTTGAACTGCCTCATAAATGTCCTTATTCCAATCATGATCCCACCCTTTATAGGTATAGCGCATATACGCTGTCAAAGCCTCGTCACCGGAATAACGGCGGTTTTCAAGTTGTTTGATAAGGGAAGCCTTAGCCTGATCAAAGGCCGTTTGTGAAAGGGGCATTTGGTTACAAATAGAATCGAAAGCCTCAATACAATCCTGCATCTTATCGTTTTGTGAGATGATAAAGGTCGTAAAAGTGTTATCTTCCTTGGCGAAGTTAGGGGTAGAGTACCATGCATAGGACGCATAACACAAGGCACGAGACTCACGCATCTCTTGGAAGACGATAGAACTCATGGAACCGGAGAAATATTCGTTGAATAGAGCAATGATAGCCTCTTGACGCGGGTCGTAGGTCTCGCCTATATTGGCATACTGAATCAGATAGATATTATTAGCCTTATAGGGGGCTACCCATACTTCAGGTTTATTGACACGCTGATTGGTTAGATGCGGAGCCGATGGGATATCCTTATTATATGCAGCCACAATCTTAGAGTTCTCGTTTAGTTTATTGGCTACCGTCTCAAGGGAGTCGGGACCGTAATACAAGATGGTGCTCACACACGGAATAGTAGCTGTGAGGTGGTTCAATATATCCTTTGCCGACTTGCCTTTGAGCGCCTTGGGCGAGACGGGGGTTATATTGTCGTGGAGAGCTTCTAGACCGAACTTTCCTGCTGCAAAGAGTTGGTCAAAACAAGCGGATTGGTCCATCTTATTATCCTCGTGTTCGCGCGTGCGGTCAGCGATGACTTGTTTAAGGATAGCGTTATCAGGTACAGCGTAGAGGGCTTTATCCTCAAGTAGAGTAAGGGTTGAATCAAAGTGAGATGCTAATCCACTGGCATGGAAAGTTGTTTTAATGGGGTCATTGTAGATATACGCGCGAGCGGCTTGACAATAAAGGGCAGTCTCGTATTGCTCGGGTGAGAGGGTGTTGGTACCAAGATATGAGACCAAGTCGGTAGCAACATCAATGACCGGGTCAAAATCTGTTCCGCGATTAGCTAAGAAATAGAGGTAGAATAGTTCGTTCTCGTCATTATGACGATAGATCAACGTTTGTCCATTACGCAACGTGACACGTTGTATATCTTTCTCAAAATCAAGGAACTCCGGGGTCAGATGTTCGGGTTCGATGGTAGCCAAACTATCCACGAACGCGGACGACTTATCGCGGTTCATCTCAATGGGGGTGATAGTGGGTTTATCGATGGTAGCGGGAGCGAGATTAGAGTTTTGTTGCTTAAAGATGCAAGCATAATTGTCGCCTAAATATTTATTGGCAAACGCTACAATGTCGGCTTTGGTGACTTTACTCAACTCGTCGCTATAATGTCGCAGTTGGTCGTAAGGTATATTATAAAGGAAGGAATAGACAAAGAGGTAACCGGCACGGTAATCGTTATACTGATAGTTTTCTATCTCCTCGCGTTGGAAGTTCGCTATAATGGCGGGTAGTAAGTCCTCTGAGAAGTCCCCTGCTTTGAGTTTCTCTACCTCATTAAGGAAGAGTTTGCGCAGATCCTCAAGGGACTGCTTGGTCTTAGGTTGACCGATGAGACTGAAAGAGGACACATCGCTTCCTTCCTCCGTAGTAGCTGCACCCCAAAGCATTTTTTGCTTTTGATTGAGGTCGATGTCGATCAGACCGCAGTGACCGTTATAAAGCACTTGGGATAGAACCTTAAGTATAGGTCGTTCTTCGCTCTTGATATTGGGAACCTCCCACACCATCCACAGTTGAGGAGCCTCATTGCCGATAATGGTAGTGTCCTTGTGGGAGGTCAAACCAAGGGTATGGTGGGAAGTGAGAGTGGAAAGAGAAGCGTTTAGAGAGTCGTTGGGCTGCCATGAACCGAAGTAGGTGTTGATCACGTCGATGGCGTGGTCATAGTCAAGGTCTCCGCTAAGACAGATAGCCACATTATTAGGGCGGTAGTAGGTGTGATAGAAGTTCTTGATATTCTTTAGGGACGGATTTTTGAGGTGCTCTTGAGTACCGATAACGGAGTGTTGGCGGTAGGGTATATCCTTATAAAGAATATTATTGATGGCTTGATCAATCTTTTCAAAGTCCATAGTAGAGTATAGATTGAACTCCTCATAGACGGTTTCCAGTTCGGTGTGGAACCCCCTAACCACGAGGTCCGTAAAACGCCCCGACTCAATCATCGCCCAGCGGGTCAGTTCGCCTGCGGGAATAACTTCGTGGTAGCAGGTGCGGTCCGTGGAGGTGTAAGCATTGCTATTGGTGGCTCCGATGGTAGTCATCAGTTTATCAAACTCGTTGGCGATGGCAATCTGAGAACTGAGGTAAGAAATCGAGTCTATCTCGTGATAGATGGCCTTGCGAGTAGCATCATCCGTGGTTTGACCATAGATATTATAGAGGCTGTCGATAGCGTCCAGGTAAGGTTTTTCGGCAGCGTAATCGGTGGTCCCATATTGAGAAGTGCCCTTGAACATTAAGTGCTCTTGGTAGTGCGCCAAACCGGTAGACTCAAGCGGGTCGTTTTGCGCCCCCGCGCGTACAACAACGAAAGTCTGTATCTCGGGTTTGGCGGTGTTACGACTTAGGTATACGGTCAGACCATTGTCTAACTTGTAGATGCGGGCATCGTCGTAAGAGGCTGAGAGGCGGATAGGCTGAGAGGCGGAAGGGCTGAGAGGCTGATAGGCTGATAGGCGGATAGGCAGAGAGGCAATCAGTATGAATAAAAGAATTATTTTTTTCATATTAGTTATTGATGGATTTGAGGATAAAACATTTGATAAGAATATCAAGTAATAAGCAGAGGAGGGCGGCGATAAGGAATGGTTCGAAGTTCTCTGTGCGTTTAGAGAACTCGCGAACACGAATCTTCGATTTCTCCATTTGGTCAATCTGCTCATAGATACGCTTGAGACTATTATTATCGGTTGCCCTAAAATACTCACCTCCTGTGGTGGAAGCTATGTTGCGCAAGGTCTGTTCATCAAACTCGTTAGAGATGGTGATATATTGTGTACCGTACGGTGTCTGTACCGGACAGCGGGCTTCCCCGTAGGACCCTACACCAATAGCATAAACACGGATACCGTAGGTTTGCGCTATCTGCGCTGCGGTAGCAGGATCTATATCTCCTCGGTTATTACTACCGTCGGTGAGAAGGATGATCACCTTTGACTTTGTTGGGGAGTCTTTGATACGATTGACGGCATTTGCCAGTCCTAAACCGATGGCAGTACCATCTTCAATCATTCCAAAATGGACTGCCTTGAAAAGGTTAACGAGCACAGCGTGGTCAGTGGTGAGAGGACATTGTGTAAAACTCTCCCCGGCAAAGACGACGAGACCGATATTATCGTTCGGTCGGTCGATGACGAAGTCTTGTGCTACGGTTTTGGCTGCTTCCAAACGATTCGGTTTGAGGTCTTCGGCGAGCATTGTTCCGGAGATATCAAGCGCCATCATGATGTCTATACCTTCCGTCGATTGGCTTTGCCAACGATTGCTTAGTTGAGGACGCGCCAGAGCAAAACTCAAACAGATGACGGCTGCCGATTGAAGTACGAAGGGTACATGAATAAGCCAAACGCGAAGGGACTTAGGTTGGTTCTTAAACGGCGATGCAGAGGACATCTGTAAACTGGCATCAGCATTACGCATCTTTCGTATATACCAGTAGATGACGGGTACAAGGAAGAGCAGTAGAAGTAAATAATATGGGTTGTGGAATGTCATTGAGTATTGAAGATTGACTATTGAAGATTGTTTTCGGTAATTTCTTGAGAGGGTGTAGTCTCGTGAACAAAGTCGTAAGCTGAGCGGAGCGACTGCTCGTTCTCGTCGGGTGTGGTGGACCATTTAGCGAACTTAACAAGGTCAGCCAACGTGAGCATTTGTTTGAGGTTATCGTATAAGTCTTTTCTATCGGAGAGGATAGGGCGCATCGCTTGTAAGGTCTCGTCGGATGTTTTTTCGGACGAAGACACTTCAAAGCGTCCGGCGATATACTCACGAATAACATCGGTCAGTTGGGTTTGGTAGCGTTTGATTTCGCCTGTTTGCCAAACTTTCTCGGCTTTGATAATGTCGAGTTTCTCAAGTGCCACTTCCTCGCAAGGGCGAGCGGGAATGGTGGATTGTGGATTATGGATTGTGGATTGCGGATGGAGTAAGTAACCCCATTTGCGGTAGGCGAAATAAATGCCAATCCCCAGTCCTGCCAGTCCGAGAGCGAGTAGAACCCATCGGAAGATCCCCCACCACCAGATAGGCGCTTTCTCAATGTTCTTTATATCCGTGACGGCAAGGGTGGTATCAATCTCGAAAGGAATAACGACGTTAAGACTCAACCCTTCGGTTAGAAACGTGTCCGTACCCACCGAAAAAGCGATAGGCTCAATATAGATGAGGGTATCCTTAAAACAGGTAAGGGTGAGGTATTGGTCGTACTGCACGCGCCCGTCTTTTAATAACAAGGTGTCCACAAGGGTGCGGTCCACAATCTCGATACCGGAGATGAGTTCATCCTCATAGAGAGGCCATTGAACGGTTTGTTCGGGGGTGGCAACCACTTGGAGATGCAAGTCTGTTTGGTCTCCAATCATGATGGTTGAGGAGTCGATAACAGCACTGGCGAGGATAGCTAAAATCAAGTTCATTGTTTAAATAACTGCATTAGTTTTTTGACAAAATCTTCGTTGGTTTGTATCGAAGTGAAGTTCGTTCCGGTTCGGGAGAGCAAGTTTTTAAGTTGGTTCTCGTTTTGTCTCCACTGTTGGGCATACTCTTGTCGCACGTTAGCCACAGCGGTATCTACCCAGAGTTGTTCTCCGGTCTCGGCATCTTTGATTTTGATAAGTCCTACGTTAGGTAGTTCTGCATCGCGATGGTCGTATATCTGAATAAGCGAGATAGTATGGCGATGGGCAGCAATCATGAGTGGTAGGACTTCGCCTCTTTTGGTGGTAGGAGCCGTGAACTTAGGATCCAAACAGTCAGAGATAAGGAAGACCGTACAATGGCGTTTCATCGCATTGGTCATGTACTGAAGCGCTTGGTTGATGTCCGTTCCCGTAGAGGTGGGTTCGTAGTTGAGCAGTTGGCTGATGATGCGTAGCACGTGAGTCTTACCTTTCTTAGGTGGAATAAACTGTTCTATCTTATCGCTAAAAAAGATGACTCCGACCTTATCGTTATTCTCGATTGTAGAGAAAGCGAGTGTAGCAGCAACCTCTGCCATTAGATCTTTTTTCGATTGGGATAGGGTACCGAAGTTCCGGCTTCCGCTAACGTCCACAAGAAGCATCACGGTCAGTTCACGCTCCTCCTCAAAGACCTTGATATAAGGTCGATTGAGTCGTGCGGTCACGTTCCAATCAATCGAGCGGACATCGTCGCCGGGTTGGTATTCACGCACCTCAGCAAACGATATACCACGTCCTTTGAACTGGGAGTGATATTCGCCCGCAAAGATATTCTTAGATAGGGATCGCGTTTTGATCTCTATCTTACGAACGCGTTGGAGTAGTTCTTCTTGCGTCATGGTTAGGGTACTTGAACGGCATTGAGGATATCGGTGATAACATCTTCGGTGGTGATGTTATTGGCTTCTGCCTCGTAGGTAAGCCCGATGCGGTGTCTGAGTACATCGTAACAGATAGCGCGTATATCTTCGGGAACGACGTAACCGCGGCGATGGATAAACGCATAAGCGCGAGCGGCTAAGGCGAGGTTGATGCTGGCACGAGGGCTGCCTCCGAAAGCAATCATCGGTCTGAGTTTCTCCAGTCCGTAATTTTCGGGGTTACGAGTAGCAAAGACGATATCAACGATATATTTCTGTATTTTCTCGTCGATATAGACTTGTTTAACAATCTCGCGTGCTTTCTTTATATCATCGGTAGAGAGGATTGGCAGCACTTGTTTGCGACCGCCTGAGATATGTTGGTTAATGATAGCTTGCTCCTCGTCTTTGGTTGGATAACCGATGACGGCTTTGAGCATGAAACGATCGGTTTGTGCTTCGGGCAGTGGATAGGTACCTTCTTGTTCGATAGGGTTTTGGGTAGCGAGAACGAGGAAGGGATCTTCCAACTTGAAAGTCTTGTCACCGATAGTGACTTGACGCTCTTGCATGGCTTCGAGTAGGGCGGATTGCACTTTGGCGGGTGCGCGGTTGATCTCATCAGCAAGAACGAAATTAGCAAAGATAGGACCCTGTTTGATGGAGAACTCCTCTTTCTTTTGGCTATAGATCTGGGTACCAATCACGTCAGCGGGAAGCAGGTCAGGCGTAAACTGAATACGACTGAAGTTTGCCTTGATAAGGTCGGCTAACGTCTTGATGGCTAAGGTCTTAGCAAGACCCGGCACACCTTCTAACAGGATATGACCATCGCTGAGCATACCAATAAGAAGCGACTCGATTAAGTGTTTTTGTCCTACAATGACTTGGTTCATGCCTAAGGTAAGGGCATCTACAAATGAACTCTCGCGCTCAATACGTTCTTGGAGTTCACGAATATCAACGGTTGTTTGCATAAAAGTGAATATTTTAATTAATTAGACGACTAAAATCAACACACAAAAATAATCACTACAATAATTGTGCCAAAGATGAGTTTTTTTAATAAAAAATAATAAATTTTATGAAGCCTTAATAATTGATACTTTTTTCCCAACAATTGCTATTGTGTATGTGTGCGAAAAAGTGTAATTTTGCACCGTTTTTTAGAATTTATTAGTAAAAAATCACAAAATATATGAAAAAAGTTTACTATTCTTTCGTTTTATTGACTTTTTGTTTAGATTTATTGTTTGCTCAAGGACAGCAGTTGCCTAATAGCAATTGTAATGATTGGTCGGGAGCTAAGTTCAAAGATGAGATTCAGCCTGCGAGTTGGAATTACTCAAATGTGGTTCAGACAGTGTTAGGTTCGGAGGTGAAGTTTAATTTTGCGCATCGTGAATTAGGTCGCTCGGGGCAGAGTGGTGATTACTCGATGATGGTGCAAGACCAAGACTTGGAAGTGTTCGGTATTGGTGAGACTTCGCCCGGATATATTGCGTTGGGTCAGCCATGGGCTTATCTGGAAGGCCTTAATGTAAGTTCCGCTACCGCAGGTACGTACGGAGGTGTTAGTTGGAATAGTCGTCCGGACACGTTGTCGTTGTGGATCAAACGAACCGGTGGCCACTGGAAAGATGAGAACTACAATATTTTATATTATGCATGGAAGGGTACGGCGCAAGGAAGTTCGTATAAGAATAAGGGAAATGGTTGTACTTCTATTAACCGAACGGACGAGGAGAGTGATATCCGTATTGCGTTAGATGCTAACGAGTGTCGTACAATAACGAAAGCTACGCAGATTTGTGAAGGTTGGATTTGGGAGCGCAAGGAATATCCTAATTGGACGAATATACGTATTCCTATTTATTATATGACAAATGATGTTCCGGAGAAGATGAACGTCATTTTGTCGGCTTCTAACTATCCTAATTTCCGTGCGAATAGCGGCTTATATGCTGGTAACTCGTTATATATTGATGACATGGAGTTGATTTATTCGGCTTCTATTCAGCAATTGGTTATTGATGATCGCATTTGGGAGGGTTTTAATCCTAGTACGGAGGAGGTTCAAGTATATGAGTTAGGTCGCGATGCGGTATCGGTGCCTAAGATTGAGGCGAAACGCGGTATCGGTTCATTGACCAGTCCTACAGGGGGTAAAGCTGATTTCCCGGGTCGTACCTTATCGGGTAATGAGATAAAAATTGATAAAGGGGCCGTGGGAGATATCTCTCGTATCACGGTGACCTCGGAGGATGGTAAGCGCACGAAGACCTATCAGATTCGTTTTGTGCGCGAGGCATCCAATAACACACAATTAGATGGAATAGAGGTAAATGGTAATCCAATTGCGAACTTCAATGCTAAAGTGTTGAATTATGATTATGCCTTGCCTTTTGGAACGATACAGAATCCGGTGGTTTCCTATACTAAACACGAGGAAGAGCAGACCGTTGAGGTGATACAAGCCACCTCGCAAACGGGTACAGCCTATATCTATGTGACTGCGGCTAATGGAGTTAATACGGCCACTTATACGGTACAGTTTAAGGTAGAGGAGTTGAAGGATAACACTTTGCGTGATATCTTGGTTAATGGACAGTCTATTTCCGGTTTCATTCCTTCGCGCACGAATTATCATGTTTCATTACCGGTGGATACGAAGGAGATGCCGACGGTGAAGGCGGTATCTAATTATCCGGAAGGGATGCAGACGATTACTTATACAGCTCCGTCTGTGATTGATGGCGGTGTATATCAGATTTCGGTTACTTCGCCCGGGAACAAGATAGCGAATGTGTATAAGTTAACCTTTAAGTTAGAGCCCTCGTCTTACACTTACTTGAAAGACCTGAGAATGGGAGAGGGAGACGAGAACTTGATTGAGGGATTTGAACCCGCGAAGATGAGCTATAATGTCTCGTTGCCATTAGGAACGATGGCTTTGCCCACGATTACACCTATTCCGGGAGATAATTATCAAACGGTTGAAGTTCAATATGGTGGACTGAATGGTACCAGCCGCGTACTCGTTACGGCAGGGGATGGGGTAACGACAAGTTTATATAAGATCAATGTCTCTACGGAAGTTTCGTCTGTCACCACGTTAAAGGGAATTTATATAAATGGTGTGCTGATTTCGGGCTTTGACCCGCAAGTG
>JAZLHD010000055.1:0-12179 GCA_045616645.1 Paludibacteraceae bacterium | reverse complement strand
GAGCCGACATCACCTTCCACGCTGTGCGGACGCACATCGTAATAATAAATTATTGGGAGAAATTGCACAGATGCGAGGAGGAAAGATTCTGTGGAATAAAACCGCTAATAAGCCCTTATTGTGGATGCGATAGCAGACGTGACAGATGAGTCAAATAGGCATCTGTGGAATCTGTGAGAGATAAAAAAACACACCGAAAACGAATCAGTTATATAGAAGGCTGAAATGAAAAAAGGCTAATTGAAGTGACAAAGTCTCTATTTAAATTATGGAATTTTATGCTCGCAGGGGTGCTCACGTTAACACTCGCTACGAGCGCAAAAGCGCAGAATATTGTCGAGATTAAACCCGATAAGAAAGTGGTGCATGTGGATCAACTCGCACTCAGTTCATCCGCGAGCGTGCGCGACGCACTCGACATTATGCCCGACCTGCTTAACCGCAGTTCGATGTTTGTTATTGACAATTTTTCTGTACAAGTAGATGGACAAGATGTGGGGAGCAGTACCGATGTGGTGTTGATACAAACCATCCTTGCCGAGGTAGATGTGATAGAGATTTCTACTTCTCCTTCCGTCAGTGACCAAAAGAACGGACAGAGTGGGGTAATCAATATCAAAATGAAAGCTCCCGAAGAAGGTTTCCATGGCGATGCGTTGCTGGATGGCTCCACCGAATGGAACGTGATGCCCTCTGTGTTGATGAGTTATAAGAAGGATAAGTGGTCTATGAAAGGTAGCATGATGATGGAATATTTTCAACCTACCATAGCCTCTTATACGGAGCGCACATCTCCCACCTCTTTTTTGATGGCTTACGATACCGCCTTTGTCAGATTTATGCAAGAAACCGCTAAGTTCGAGGCTAAGTATAAAACAGACCAAGACGAAGTGAAAATCAATGTGTGGGAGAGTTATGCTTATACTAAAAATAATGAGCTTTCCGCTTTGTGCCAAGAGAGGCTGATGGGCGGAGAGGCTGATAGGCAACAGGTGCCCGGCAAGAGGGTGGTGGAGCAGTTCGTGGGAACGGATTCGACAAGGATAGAGAATAATGAACTCAATGTGGTGGCGAAATTTAATTACAAACATACCTTTAGCAACAAGGGTACGGTGGAGACATCTGTTAACTATGATTTTTCTCCTACACGACAGACGAATGCCACCCTTTACGATATGAAGTATTACAATGCTATCTTCGAGCGTTTGGGTCAAGCCCAATCCTATATGAGTGACAATTGGAATCTGCCCCATCAGTTAAGTGCAGAATTGAAGACCAAGCATGAGATAGGGCGTTGGAGCGAGAACCACTATTTGGAGTTAGAAGGAGGTGCGAATTATCAGTTAGGTGCCTCCGAATCGAATGACAAAGAGAAGATACTCAGAGCAGGTACCCGTGCTGAAGAATCGATATTAGATTACAAAGCGATGACTCATTATGTATCGCCCTTCTTTAAGTTCTCGTATTTCTACAAGACCTTGACTCTTCAAGCCGGTGCGCGTTATCAATATCAAAACCAAACGATTGGTAGTCAATTGGAAACAATGGTAGATCCGAACGACACGATGCATGTGGTTAATTCGCACGATTGGACCGCGAATATCAATATCAACTGGCAGGTAGTGCCCCACCATAACCTTCGTGCGCTGGCTTCTCGTAATCTTGTGCGTCCTACTATTCAGCAACTGAGTCCGATTCTGTACTACAACCAAAAGCAGGACATGTACTACAAGGGCAATCCTAATCTTACTCCCACGCAGTCGTATAATGCGGATTTAGATTATAGTTTTGATTTCCAAAACGTGAAACATAACCTCCTCTTAGATGTGGGATTGAGCTATTTGCATGTGTTGAATCCTATTCAGCAAGTGATGCGAGAAGATGCTGCTATAAAAAGCATCTATAACACCTATGAAAACGACTACCGCGCCCCCACCAACGCCCTCAACCTCAATCTGCTATTGTGCTATAAGGTGGGCGTGTATTCGCTCTTCTTTACGGGCAACTCGTTCTACAAACTGCAACACAAAGGGGACGCTCTCCAAGCGCGCTGGAACTATAACATAGCCATGGCTAATAACTTTAATTTTGCCAGCGGCTGGGCATTGTCCTTCAAACTGATTTATAACTCTGCCATCTGGACGGAAAATGAGGTGATAGGAGATTGTTTCTTTGCGAACATCAGATTGGCGAAGACGTGGGGACACTGGCTGGTGCATGCAGAGATCAACGACGTCTTTAATGACAGCGCTGTGGATAAAGGTAAGGATGGCGATGTGGATATCATGCGACTGTACGACCCACACCAACAGTGTGTAGCCGTCGGGTTTGCGTATAAGTGGTAGGTTTAGTTTAGAGTTTAAAGTTTAGAGTTTAGAGAAGCCGTCTAGTTTAATAGTTTAGAGTTGAGAGTAATTAAAATATAAGATATTATGGCAAAGACAATTAAAGGAAAGAAAGAAGTTCAATTTTCGTTGGTTTACCGCGACATGTGGCAATCCAGTGGTAAGTACGTCCCTCGTAAGGATCAGTTAGCGAAGATCGCTCCCGTCATCATAGATATGGGCTGTTTTGACCGTGTGGAGACTAATGGCGGTGCGATGGAGCAAGTGAACTTGCTCTATGGAGAGAACCCGAACCAAGCCGTTCGCACGTTCACTAAACCTTTCAACGAGGTAGGTATCAAGACCCACATGCTCGACCGCGGTTTGAACGCCCTCCGTATGAACCCTGTTCCGGCAGATGTTCGCGAACTGATGTACAAGGTTAAGCACGCACAAGGAACGGATATCACTCGAATCTTTTGTGGTCTGAATGACCCTCGTAATATTATTCCTTCTATCAAATGGGCTAAGAAAGCGGGTATGACGGCACAAGCTACGATGTGTATCACCTATTCGGCAGTACACACAGCAGCTTATTACATCAACCTTGCAGAGGAACTCATTGAGGGTGGTGCACAAGAGATATGCCTCAAGGACATGGCCGGTATAGGTCGTCCCGAGATGCTCGGTACCATCGTCCGTGCTATCAAAGAGAAACATCCCGATATCATCATCCAATATCACGGTCATACAGGTCCGGGTTTCTCGGTAGCTTCGATGCTTGAAGTAGCCAAAGCCGGTGGCGATGTGTTGGACGTAGCCATGGAACCGCTGTCTTGGGGTAAAGTGCATCCTGATGTAATCACTATTCAAGCGATGTTACGCGATGCCGGTTTCCTCGTTAAGGACATTAACATGAACGCCTATATGCAAGCTCGTGCTTTGACGCAATCGTTCATGGACGACTTCTTGGGTTATTGGATTGACCCGAAGAACAGTCTGATGAGTTCGTTGCTTGTGGGTTGTGGTCTGCCCGGTGGAATGATGGGAAGTCTGATGGCTGACCTGAAGGGCATGCACGCAGCTATCAACGCTAACTTGCGTAAGAAAGGTGCTCACGAACTGAGCGAAGACGAACTGCTTGTTGAACTCTTCAACGAAGTACAACGTATATGGCCGATGCTCGGTACTCCGTGCTTGGTTACGCCGTTCTCGCAATATGTAAAGAACGCTGCCTTGATGAACCTCTACTCGAAGTCGATGGACGAGAAACCGTTCTCTCGTATGGATCCGGCTATGTGGGGAATGATCCTCGGTAAGTCCGGTAAACTGCCAGGTAAGTTGGCTCCCGAAATCATCGCATTGGCGAAAGAGAAGGGAATGGAGTTCTATAAGGGCGACCCACAGAAACTCTATCCGAACGAGTTGCCTCGTTTCAAGAAAGAGATGACCGAACTCGGTTGGGACTTTGGTCAAGACAACGAAGAACTGTTTGAGTTTGCTATGCACGAGAAACAATATCGTGAGTATAAGTCAGGTCAAGCCAAAGAGCAATTCAATAAGGATCTGTTAGAGCGCATGGAGAAAGCGGCTAAGGGAGGACAACAAATCACCTTTATCTCAGCTGCTGACAAACGCGCTATCCTGCACCCGAATGCAGAGGCTCTGGAAGCACCCGTCAATGGTCGTGTGTTCTGGGAACTTGATTTCAACGAGGAGAGTAAAGCTCCCGCCTTAGGCACGATTTTTGCAGAGGGTAGTGTGGTTGCTTACTTGCAGACCACCCATGGAGTAGAGGCTGTTCTCGCCCCAATGGATTGTAAGATTGCTAACATCGAAGCCGAGCAAGGAAAGATGATAGCGAAAGGTCAACCTATCGCTTGGGTCGAAAAAGCCGTTCTTCCAGTTAAAACCGCTAAAAAGAGAAAAAAATGAGTTTTATAGAATTAATCAGTAAGTTATTCGGCAATAAGTCTCAACGCGATATGCGTGAGGTGAAGCCGTATGTGGATAAGATAAAAGAGGTGTATGTTGAGATTGATGCCCTGAGTAATGATGGTCTCCGTCAACGTTCCGCTGATTTGATGGCGCTTATTCAAGAGCGCGTATCCGGTCAGAAGAACCATATCGCGGAACTCAAGCAAGGGATTGAGGATCTCGACATTGATAAACGTGAGAAAGTCTATGGCGAGATAGATAAGCTGGAGAAAGAGATTAAGGATATTTACAAGAATACCCTCATGGAGATCCTTCCTCAAGCATTTGCTATCGTCAAATCTACGGCAAGACGATTTGCTGAGAACGAGTCGATAAAGGTCACTGCGACCGAGATGGACCGTGACTTGGCTGCGGACAGTCGATTCGACTTTGTCGAAATAGACGGTGATAAAGCTATCTATCATAACCATTGGACTGCCGGTGGCAATGAGATTACGTGGGACATGATTCACTACGATGTCCAACTGATAGGAGGTGTGGTATTGCACGAAGGTAAAATCGCTGAGATGGCTACCGGTGAAGGTAAGACGTTAGTGGCTACCTTGCCCGTCTTCCTCAATGCCCTCACCCATGAAGGAGTACATATTGTCACGGTCAATGACTATCTTGCCAAACGTGACTCTGAGTGGATGGGGCCTATCTATATGTTCCATGGACTGACGGTAGATTGTATCGACAAACATAGACCCAACTCGGATGAGCGTCGTAAAGCGTACGCTTGCGATATCACTTTTGGAACGAACAATGAGTTCGGTTTTGACTACCTGCGCGATAACATGGCTATCTCGCCCCTGGATTTAGTACAAAGAGGACATAACTACGCTATTGTGGATGAGGTGGACTCCGTACTTATTGATGATGCCCGTACACCGCTTATCATCAGCGGACCCGTTCCTAAGGACGAAGAGCAATATTTTGATGAGTATAAGCATCGTGTTGAACTGCTCGTTCGCTCCCAACAAAACCTCACGACCCAATACCTCACAGAGGCAAAGAATAAGATGGGTAGTGCCGATGAGAAAGAACGCGAAGCAGGTGAATTGGCCCTCTTCCGCAGTTTCAAGGGTATGCCAAAGAACAAAGCCCTGATCAAATACCTTAGCGAACAGGGCATCAAAGTGCGCTTGCAAAAGACGGAAGAGTTTTATTTGCAGGAGAACGAGAAGAACATGCACGTGGCTACCGATCCGTTGTATTTCGTTATTGATGAGAAAAACAAAACCATCGAGTTGACGGATAAAGGTATAGATACCTTAACCGGAAACACGGAGGATCCTCAGTTCTTCGTTTTACCCGATGTAGGTAGCGAGATAGCGGAGATAGAACAAGATACCACTCTCTCTGCCGAAGTTAAACAGCAGAAGAAAGATGAAGTGCTGGCTAACTACGCCATCAAGTCCGAGCGCGTACACACAGTTCATCAATTGCTGAAAGCTTATACGCTCTTCGAGAAAGATGTGGATTATATCATTGATAATAACGAGGTGAAGATCGTCGATGAACAGACCGGTCGTATCATGGAAGGCCGTCGTTGGTCGGATGGTCTGCACCAAGCCGTAGAGGCAAAAGAGAACGTCAAAGTCGAAGGGGCAACCCAGACCTTTGCTACGATTACGTTGCAGAACTATTTCCGTATGTACAATAAACTATCGGGTATGACCGGAACGGCAGAAACGGAAGCCGGTGAGTTCTGGAATATATACAAGTTGGATGTAGTTGTTATCCCAACCAATCGTCCGATTGCGCGTGAGGACATGAATGACCGCATCTATCGCACCAAACGCGAGAAGTATAACGCTGTCATAGACGAGATTGTTCGCCTGCGTGATGAAGGCAGACCTGTGCTTGTGGGTACGACTTCGGTCGAGATAAGTGAGTTACTCAATAAGATGCTCAACCTTCGCCATATACCTTGCCAAGTGCTGAATGCTAAACTGCACCAACACGAGGCGGAAGTGGTTGCTGAAGCCGGACGCAAAGGTATTGTGACCATCGCCACGAACATGGCAGGTCGTGGTACGGATATTAAACTAACCACCGAAGTGAAGGATGCAGGCGGTTTGGCTATCATCGGTACCGAGCGACACGAGAGCCGTCGTGTAGATAGGCAGTTACGTGGACGTTCCGGTCGTCAAGGAGATCCGGGTTCGTCTGTGTTCTATGTCAGCTTAGAAGATGATTTGATGCGAATGTTCGGTTCGGAACGTATTGCGGCGTTGATGGATAAGATGGGCTTCCAACCCGGAGAGATGATTGAGCACCCGATGATTTCGAGTTCTATTGAGCGTGCCCAAAAGAAAGTGGAAGAGAATAACTTTGGTATCCGTAAACGTTTGATTGAATATGATGACGTTATGAACCAGCAGCGTAATCTTATCTATGCTAAACGTCGTCACGCATTGATGGGTGAACGTATCGGTGTGGATATCACGAATATGATTTATGACACGGTGGAGAACATCATCCAAATCGCGCGTGATACGAGGGATTATGAGGCGCTCAGTCTTGATGTTATGCAAGTCTTTGCCATGGAGATGCCTTTCGACGAGGATGCGTTGCATAACACTAAGTCCGATCAACTGGTGGAAATGCTGGCGCAAGCGGCTATTGAGACCTTCAAACGTCGTATGGACAAACTGATGACCGTGGCTAACCCTGTCATTCAGAATGTTTATAAGGAGAAGGGCGCGATGTACGAGAATATCCTTATTCCTATTGCTGATGGTAAGAAAGTGTATAACATCGCTGTCAACCTCAAAGAGGCTGCGGAGACGGAGAGCAAGTTGGTGGTCAAGGAGTTTGAGAAACGGATGCTGTTATTTGTTATTGACGATGAATGGAAAGAGCACCTTCGTCAACTCGATGACTTGAAGCAGAGTGTACAGAATGCTTCGTACGAACAGAAAGACCCGTTGCTCATTTATAAACTGGAGTCGTTTAATATCTTCCAACAGATGTTGGATAGTTTTAATCGTCGTGCTATCGCTATCCTCTTCCGCGGACAGATACCTATGCAGAACCCACAAGGTGTACAACAAGCGGGGGTACAACAGCGTTCCGACTATAGTCGTTATCGTACTCAAAAAGATGCTGTTCAACGTGCTGCCCAAGCGAGTGGACAAGCCGCTGCAGCAAGTCGTGACACGCGTGAACAGGCGCGTCCGGAGCCTATCCGCGTAGATAAGAAACCGCGTCCAAACGATCCGTGCCCGTGTGGTAGTGGAAAGAAATATAAACAATGCCATGGGCGCCTTGAATAGTATAATATGGAACGTTGATCCCATCATCTTTCATATAGGTAATGGTGGACCGAGGTGGTATGGCTTGCTATGGGCATTAGGTATCTACCTGTGCTATCTTATCCAAGTCAAGTTATACAAACACGAAGGCTGTCCGGAAGACTGGCCGGATAAGATCTTTTGGTGGATGACGTTAGGTGTTATCATCGGTGCCCGTATAGGACATTGTTGGTTCTATGAGTGGCATTATACCAATGATCCCATCCAAATCTTTGCTTGGACAATCCACTATCGTAACCCCTATATAGAGCACCCCTTTGCTCTTCTGAAAATATGGGAAGGCGGATTAAGTTCCCACGGGGGAGCAATAGGACTGATTATCGCTTCGTGGTTACTGAATAAGAAACATTTTAGCAAACGACCGGAGTTTCACACATCGATGGTGTGGATATTAGATAGGCTTGTGATAGGTGTGTGTGTGACGGCTACGCTTATTCGTTTCGGCAACTTGATGAACTCTGAGATTTATGGCACACCCACGACCTTACCTTGGGGGTTTATCTTCGTTCGTGATGGACAGACGGAGCCTTGTCATCCTACACAGATTTATGAGATGCTCTATTGTATCGTCGCTTTTGTAGTGACGTGGGTGATGTATTGGAAATTTGATGCGTATAAACGAGAAGGGCTGCTTTTGGGTACTTTCCTTCTCATTGTATTCGTAACGAGATTCAACCTTGAGTTTATTAAATTTAACCAAGAAGCCTTCGAGGATAATTTCGTTCTCAACCAAGGGCAAGTGCTTTCTCTTCCATTGATTGTTTGGGGCGTGTACCTCGTGGTTTCTGCCTGCAGGCAGAAATAGTTTAGAGTTGAGAGTAAAGAGTTTAATAGTAATGTTGTTTTGTGCTGTTGTTGCGACGGCACAAAATGTATACTCCTATTCCGATACGATTCGCCCACAAGACTTGATTGAGACGACAAATATGGATGACTACTTGCTCCAACTTGTTGCCAAACAGTCGCAAGAGTTATATGATAACGATTCGATTTTCCGGTTGGCGATAGAGGAACAGCGTCGAATAGACTCTATCCGTCAAGACTCTATCTTGCTTGATTCCCTTAAGACCATCAATAAGGATATAGAATTTCTGCCCCCTTCGGTAGCCCGAATAGCAATTGAGAAATCGTGGATTAAAGATGAAGAGCGGGATAGGGAAGATGTGCTGATTGCTATCCGCGATTATCGTTCACCTTGGCGTAAGGGTGCCACGGTGATGTTGCAGATGACGCAGAACTTTGTCACAAAGAACTGGTATCAAGGAGGTAATACCAGTTTTGCGTTATTAGGTATAGCCCAAGGGTATATCAACTATCAATCCGATAAGTTTTCTTGGCAGAATAGTGGAGAATGGCGTGGCGGTTTCTCAACCATCAGTGGAGATACCTGCCATAAAGTCAATACGACAGAAGATTATTTTCGACTCTATACCAAGACCGGATACGAGATTTTCAAGGATTTGCACATTATCTTCTCCGGAGAATACATGATGAATCTCTTACCTACTTACCTTGAGAATTCACGAGATCTTAAGACCTCTTTTGCTTCTCCTATTCGTTTGAACTTGGCTCTCGGTCTTGATTTCCGTCCTGTCAAAGGGCTTAGTGTGATCGTTAACCCATTAGCGTATAAGATGGTATATGTGGCGGATACGCTACATACCAATCCCAATGATTTCGGTGTGGAGACGGGTAAGAACATCCTCAATGAGGCGGGTTCGTCATTACGTGTTGATTATCTATGGAAACCTGTTCGTGAGTTTGTGTTAGATACTCGTTTTTATATGTACACCAACTATAGCAAGGTGGAGGTGGATTTGGAAGTAAATGCCAACTTTATTATCAATCGTTTCCTTTCAGCTCGTCTCACGCTGCATCCAAGATATGACAATACCGTCATCTTAACAGGTGACGAGAAAGCTAAACTTCAGTTTAAGGAACTACTTTCGATTGGTTTCACCCATCAGTTCCGTTAAGGCGTCCCAACGCAAGATAGCGTCGTGACCATATTTCCACATGTTATAACGGAGTTTACGAGGATCTACTTCCTCGCCCAAATGCGATTTGGAATAGAATTTATCCGCATAACAAATAATTTTTTCTTCTAAACTAATAGGGATATAATCACGTTCGGGGATAGGAAGGTTCTCCCGAATCACCTGCTCTAACGATATACCTGAACCGGTGTGCCGCTCTGCTACTAAGGCATGGCGTTCCAATCCTTCTTTACGTAATATTTCTGCCCCTAAAAAACCATGCTCTATGTACGCGTGCGTGCCTACGCAATATATTTTAGGTGCGTTGCAGTAAAGAATACCAATATCATGGAGCATTGCGGCCTCCTCCACAAACTGTTTATCCACCTTCCATTCGGGGTGTAAAGCAATGATACGCAAGGACCTATCACGCACTTGTTCACTATGCGTGATTAGGATATGACGCAACTCGGGCTGGTCGTGGTAATATTTATCAATGAGCTCGTAAACCATTCAGTAAGGCTTTAGCGTCCATGCGTTTCTTTCCGGGTAATTGTAGTTCGTCTATGCTAATATATCCGTCGGCGCAGGGAAAGTTTAGAGTGGAGGGTGTAGAGTATAGAGTAGCCGTCTGGTTAGAAAGTTTAGAATTGAGAGTAGGGTGAGGCGTGACGTGATAGACTTTGACATTCTCGTATAGGGTATCGTTAATCATCAAATTTGCCCACGCAGCAGGGTAGGGGCTTAGTCCTCGAACAAAATCGTGTATCTGTTTACCCGTCTTTGTAAAATCAATCTCACAGGTCTCCTTGAAGATTTTTGGGGCGGGACGCAAGTCCGCTATCTGAGGTTGAGGAGTGGTGGGTAACTTAATCCCTTTTTTGTCGCAGTCCTCAATCAACGCTACCGTGCGCAAGATAACATCGTTGCCCAGTTCCATCAAACGATCATGCACACTGCCCACATTCTCGTCTTCCCCAATGGCTATTTTCTCTTGTAGAATCATGTCTCCCGTATCAATCTCGTGTTTGAGCATAAACGTTGTTACTCCTGTTTCTTTGTCCCCATTCATCACCGCCCATTGAATAGGAGCTGCACCACGATACTGAGGAAGGAGTGAAGCATGCAAATTAAACGTACCTAAACGAGGCATAGACCATACTACTTCGGGTAACATACGAAAAGCCACAACGATTTGTAAGTCAGCATGATAGGACTGCAGTTTTTCTACAAATTCGGGGTCTTTGAGTTTCTCGGGTTGCAGTATATCAATGCCTTTCTCTAAGGCATATTCTTTGACAGGCGAATATTGTATTTGATGACCTCTCCCGGCAGGTTTATCGGGCATTGTCACAACAGCTACCACGTTATAACCATGTTCGACCAATGTTTGCAAACCCGCGACTGCAAAGTCGGGCGTGCCCATGTAAATTATCCTTAATTGGCTCCCCATGACATCTTTGATTTTAGTGCATTCAAGAAACTATTTTCGCCTATTTGTACCAGTTTGATGGTGTAAGGTGCTTTTTCGATATGTAATAATACTTCATCTGCCAAAATATGACTTCGACCATCGATACTGAGCATGTAGTTACCAATACGAGAGCGTACCTTGACATCTACCTTCCAATCATCAGGAATAACCAATGGGCGAATGGATAAACTATGACTCGAAACAGGTGACAAAATCATCCCTTTGGCTTGCGGTACCATCATCGGTCCTCCTACACTAAGGTTATAAGCGGTACTACCTGTAGCTGTCGATATAACCAATCCATCGGCTTCCATCGTTATGGTGTTGTTCCCGTTTAATTTCGTTTCAAGGGTAATCATACTACTCAATCCTTGTTTCAAAATAGCCACTTCGTTTAAGGCATTAGGATAAGTAATATGTCCTCCTTCCGAACAGGTTACCTGTAATAGGGTACGCTGCTCAATTGTGTATCTGCCGGCAATCAACTGCTCCATGATGATATCCACATTGCGTGTTTGTACTTCCGCGAGGAAACCCAGATGTCCCATGTTAATTCCTAAGATAGGAATATTCTTATTCCCAATAGCTGCAGCAGTGGTAAGAAATGTACCATCGCCTCCAATGGACATGGCGAAATCAATACTCTCCCCATTTTTCGGTCTCCATTCTCCATCCACTAAATCCCACTCTTCAGGAAAAGGAGGATATTCGCGTAAATTGAGTTCTTGGCGTAATTCTTGAGATAAACAAACATTTACCCCACGAAGTAGCATGAATTCTAACAGATGACCAACCTCTTCGGGCATATTGGTCTTCATTGCATTACCAAAAATAGCTACTGTCATAATGCTCAAATTTAGAAATTTGACTGCAAAGATACAACAAAAAATTGAAATACGCAAATAATTTGCATTAAAAATCAAAAAATCACACTCAACCCTTGTGTATATCAAAAAAAATTTGTAACTTTGCAGCCAGTTTTTCGAGAAACGAAGTTAATCGTGCCACTGTGGCTAAGACGTGTCGAAAACAAAAAGGAGAAATAACAGTGGGCAGAGTGTACTAAATCTCTCGCAGAAAGTGTAGGGAGGCGGAATGGCAGAGAGGC